>DATGTE010000022.1:0-26235 GCA_035301985.1 Bacillota bacterium | reverse complement strand
TTTTTTAAAACAACAAATGAGTTTGCCCAAGATTTTGAGAAAAATCTCCTCGCCGCTATAATCGACTATATTCCAATCATCATGTCACTCGCAACACTGTTTGTATCGTTGTATGGTTTCAGCGTCCTCATTAGAAGCTATATTTATACAAATATAGTGAGCCATTTAGGGTCAAGTTCGGTTATGAAAAAGAAGAATGGTATGGAGAAAAGTATGAAGAGGCAAGTTAAGCGAAAGAGTTGAAAAGATAAAAGCTCATCACTGCCGTTATATCGGGAAGAAATTGAGCATTACTTTAAACACGGCGGAGAAAGTTTACTCGACCGTTTAATGAAAGACGGCATCGAGGTAGCTTTTGATTTCAATCGAGAAAATACATGTAAATAATAAACAGCCACAATGACGAGTTTGTAGGTGTGCATTGTGGCTTTCTAATGGTAAATAAGACCGGAAATCAAGTCTATTCGAATGTAGGGAAAGAGGTTATTAAAAACACCCCCCCTATACAAGCATGGAATGACCCACCTAAAAACATGGAGGATATGCAATTACTAGTGTAAAGCTCGCTTGAACTTTCAAAGACGATCTATTTAACGAATTACATGCGACTATATGGATTTTGACTCCAATCGAAGGAAACTACAATCGATCCCCTTATGATGTAAATGGTGGTAGGGATTCTCGATTAAATAAGTCTTCTTTCCTCGACATACATCCTACAAAAAGTTGCGACTCATTGAATAAACCATTCAATCATCTCAAAATAAAAAAGGCTTTTTTATTTTGTAACCGGACAAACATCTCTTCCATGCTTGTGGCCTTTCCATAGCTTAATAGCAAAACAAATGGAAAGGTTGCAATAGCGTGTTTGGTTACTCTATGGTACAAACGGTGCGGTTATACGCTAAAAAATAGATCGTCCGTAATCCGAATATATATGGTGCTGGTTATATAAATGGTGAACAATCCATTCCTGCCCAAGAGTTGGGGCAATAGACGTAGCCGATCTACGTCCAGTAGAAGAATATGGTTTATAGAGAGGGTCTGTCTCTAAAGGACAACTTTTGTTATGTTGTGCTTTAGGGTTTGCTGTCGATTCGATGGAACGAAAGTGTATTTATGTTAGGAGTTCTTTTTCGGTTTGTTTTTCTTACTCAGACGCCCGAGTAGAAAAGCACCGATCGCTCCACCGATCATTATTTTAGTTCGTTTATTAAAGATTTGTTTCGTAATCAGCTTCATATTTTGTGGACGTTCGGCTAAGCGACGCATGAAATAGCCGTACCAATCATAGCCAAAGGGGACATATGTGCATACGTGATATCCTTGTTGTGCGAGTTCGAATTGTAAATCGTTTCGAAAACCATACAACATTTGAAATTCAAAGGAATCTTTCGGAATGCTTTTTTGTTCAACGAATGTTTTGACGTGATTGATGATATGGTGATCATGTGTGGCGATGGATGTAAATGCGCCATGCATTAAATGGTATTCAATGAGGTGAACGAAGTTTTGATCAATGGCTTTTTGGTCTTGGTAAGCGATTTCTTCAGGCTCTTTATAAGCTCCTTTGACGATGCGTAGTCGATAATCTTTATACGTTTTGATATCATCTTCGGCACGATAAAAATAGGCTTGGATAACTGTTCCGATGTTGTCATATTCTTTGGAGAGGTGGTCAACTAAGTCGAAGGATGGTTGTAAATGGCCGTAATCTTCCATGTCAAAGTTAACGAAAATATTATAAGCATCTGCTTTTGCAACGATTTCTCGTATGTTTTCGAGACAGAAATCATTGTCGATATCGAGTCCTAATTGGGTGGGTTTCAAGGAAATGTGAGCGTGTACTTCATGTTCGTGAATCGCTTCAATGACTTGAAGGATTTGCTCTTTCGCTTCAAGTGCTTCTGCCCGTTGATCAACAAATTCTCCAAGGTGATCAATCGTTGCAGAGATACCATGAGCGTTTAGTTTTTTTACGCTTTGGATCATTTCTTTGATGTTTGTTCCCGCCACAACAGATTGTGCACCAAGCTTTAATCCCCAGCGTTTTGCAGCTTCGTTTAACCATTTGTTTTGTGAAAGAAAAATAAAAAAATCTTTCGTCATACCCATATGAATTCCCTCCAGAAATCGTATTTTATGGATTGGCAATGTTGTCAATTTATCCAATGTAACTGCCGATCAATCATCTGAGCCGATAGCAATAAGGTATTTGTAATTGACAAATGAAATGAATGTTCCCTCCATTTCTACTCCTATTGACATTTTTTATAGATTCACTTTATAATAGAAAACGTTATCATAGAAAAATGTGCTACCTCATATCAGTTGACAGTGTCTGTGATATTTTAATCCACGTATATGGAAGCGTTATCATAAAAGTTAATGTGAACTCCCTCTATCTCTATTATAGTAATGATTTCACAAATAATAAACGGTTGTTTATAAATGAGCTGAACTTTTTCCGGAGAAATTAAACATTTGTTCAAATTTTTTTCACAAATATATTTTAAAAACAAAAATATATGATATAATTTTGATAATTCTTATTTATCGAAAGGGGAAGAGGAAGATGTCTTTGATACTGACGCAATTTTTAGATCGAGCTGTACATTTATATGGAAAAAAACCTGCTATTATTGATGAATATGGCAAGCGTTATACGTATGAAGAAATGAACGAACGTGTAAATCGTCTTTCATATGGTTTAGCATCTTTCGGTGTTGAAAAGGGAGATCGCATCGCTTACTTAGCTCCGAATACGTTGGAGATGTATGAGGGGTTTTACGGGATTTTTCAAGTCGGAGGCATTATGGTTTCTCTAAATACACGACTGAAGCCGAGTGATTATGTATATATACTGAATCATAGTGGAAGTAAAGTGCTGTTTGTTGATCATGAATTGGTTCAATTAATTGAACCCGTCCGTGATCAGTTAAAAACGGTAGAAAAGGTTGTTGTTCACGGGCTGAGCGAAGACCGTGATGGTTATATCGCGTATGATACTTGGCTAGAAACTCATCCGAAAACAGCCTTTCCACGCGTACAATTAAGTGAAGATGATGTAAGTACGTTGTTGTATACGAGCGGTACGACGGGAGCACCAAAAGGGGTTATGTTAACGCATCGGAACAATTATTTACACGCCTTATCCGCGATGCATCACTTGCGTGTAAGTGATCGGGATGTATTAATGCACATTTTACCGATGTTTCATGTGAATGGATGGGGTTCTCCATTTTATTATACGGCGAATGGTTCGACACAAGTGATGCAAAAAGCGGTTGATCCTCAAGTTATTTTGGAAAAAGTCGAGAAATACGGTGTGACGGTGATGCATATGGCACCGACCGTGTTGCAATCGATCATGGATCAATATGATCAAGTCAAACCGAATATTGAACAAGATGTCCGGGTCGTCGTCGCAGGTGCAGCCCCTCCGAAAGCGTTTATTAAACAATTAGAAGAAGACATCGGATGGGAATTTTATCAAGTATATGGTATGACGGAAACGTCGCCATTAAGCCTTGCTTCCTATATATCCTCAGAAGATGACGATGCAACGACCGATGAATATTACGAGATGAAAGTAAAAACAGGCTATGAAATGATTGGTACTCAAGTTCGTGTCGTTGATGAATTAGGATATGATGTCGCTAAAAACGGTGAAGAGGTTGGAGAAATATTAGTTAAAGGTCCAGGCGTGATGAAAGGCTACTGGAAAGATGAGGAAGAAACAAAGGCGACGATTATTGATGGCTGGCTTCATACGGGTGATATGGGAACAATGGATGAAAAGCGACGAATCAAAATTGTCGACCGGAAAAAAGATATCATCATAAGTGGGGGAGAAAATATTTCTTCCATCGAAATCGAAAATGTACTGTATGATCACCCAGCTGTTCAGGAAGTGGCCGTTATTGCCGCGCCACATGAAAAGTGGGGAGAAACGCCACATGCTGTTGTTGTTTTGCGCGACGGTCAGGAAGCCACGGAGCAACAATTAATCGATTTCACAAGAGAACATTTGGCTCATTTCAAATGTCCGCGGATTGTGACGATTGTGGATGAACTTCCGAAGACAGCGAGCGGGAAAATTTTGAAAGTGCAGCTGAGAGAACTCGTATAACACTATGATAAAGCTTGTCATTGGACAAGCTTTATCATAGTGTATAATTTTTTACTTCATAAAAGATAGAAAACACCGCTCCTTTCGTGTAACCGTTGATACAACAATGACCGATTATGGGAAGGAATAGAAGAAGCCATAATATTTTTATTTAAAATGATTCATACTACAACTAATCGATCGGGAAAGGACGGTTCGTTATCGTATGGATCATTTAAAAATTTTAGGAGTCAAATTTCTCCTCATTTACTTTTCTGTGCTCGCGTTATTCGAATTGTTTGAAGGTGCGACAATGGGCGTTATTTTATGGATGAGTATTTTAGTGACGATTATTTCTTACGTGGTCGGTGATTTGTTCATTTTGAGACAATACAACAATCTGACCGCTTCGTTAGCTGATTTCGGATTAACCTTTATCTCGCTTTGGCTATTAGCAAATATGTATATCGGTGGAGGATCTGCGATTGTTGTTGTATCTTTACTTTCCGCATTTTTCATCGCTTGTTGTGAGCCTTTCATTCATATTCATATGGAAAATAAGTTTATGGAGTCTCGCAATGAAGTACGGGCTTTAAATCGTTTACAGCCGGAATTTGCTAGGGAAACAGATGTCCATGATATTCAAAATAATAGTGAATATTCAAAACGTCCATAAACAGTCCTTCATATGTAAATGAAAAACATCAGTTATGAATGGAGGAATTCATTCGTAACCGATGTTTTATATGTTGAGATGAGATAGGAAAGGGGTTTTCCCTTCTTATTCAATTGTGAAAAAGAATCGTTATTTTAATTTTTCTCAGTAACTTGATCGACATATTCAACCCATTGGAAAGGATCTTCTGCTTTCCCGTACTGAATATGCGTTAATGTATCGTAAAGTTGTTCGGAAACTTCTCCGATTTTTCCTTGATTAATTGTTATTTTTTTGTCATTCCATACGAATGTACTGATTGGGGAAATGACGGCAGCAGTGCCTGTTCCAAACGCTTCTTCTAACAAACCTTTCTGATAGGCTTCCATCAATTCTTCGAGGGCTATTTTTCGTTCGGTTACTTTATAACCCCAATGTTTCAGCATTTGGATGACCGAATCCCTCGTAACCCCAGGTAAAATACTTCCTGTCAAGGCAGGAGTGATGATTTCGCCATCGATTTTGAAAAACACATTCATACTGCCGACTTCTTCAATGTATTTCTTTTCTACGGCATCAAGCCAAAGTACTTGCGCATATCCATCTTTTTCTGCAACTTCTTGGGCTTTGAGGCTGGACGCATAGTTTCCGCCTGTTTTTGCTTCACCTGTCCCTCCGACGACAGCACGTACGTATTTATTTTCTACTAAGATTGTGACCGGATTCATCCCTTCTTTGTAATACGCACCAACTGGTGACAAGATGATGATGAATTTGTATTGCTGTGACGCTGTAACGCCTAAGTAAGGTTCTGTAGAAATAATGAATGGGCGAATATAAAGAGATGTTCCTTCTTTAGTCGGAATCCATTCTTTTTCAAGCGAAACGAGCTGTTTAATAGCTTCTAAAGCAAATTTTTCATCGATTGGCGGAATACAAAGGCGATTGTTCGAACGATTCAGACGTTCGATATTTTTTTCAGGTCGGAATAAAAGGACTTCTCCTTTCGGTGAAAGGTAAGCTTTCATGCCTTCAAACACGGATTGTCCATAGTGAAAAATCATAGCAGCCGGATCGATGGAAAGTGGTTGATAAGGTACAATCCGTGGATCATGCCATCCAGTAGATGGTAAATAATCCATTACAAACATGTGGTCAGTGAACGCTCTTCCGAATTCTAAATCGTCGATAGATGGTTTATCTTTTCGTTCCGTACGATGTACCACTCGAATAGATGGTTCTTTCATGTTGCTATCCCCTTGTTTAAAATTTTAGTATTAATCATACGGTATAAATCATAAAGATGCAACAATTATTTAATTTTTTTTACCCTTCATAGAAGATGTAATAGTCTGATATAGTCATTTCACATCGTTATATGCTGTTTGGATAAAATGGATGAAATTCGATAAATGTAAGCGTTTTATTTGAATAATAAGAAAATTACCTTGATTTTTATAATCGAACAATATACAATACTCTTTAATTTAATTTATTGAAAAGGAGGTTCGGCGATGATTACTTTTATTGCATCGATCATCTTATTGATTGTTGGTTATTTCGTTTATGGAAAGGTGGTCGACAAGATTTTTGGGATTGATGATCAAAAAGAAACTCCCGCATATAAGAGTTATGACGGTTTTGATTATGTACCGATGCCCTGGTGGAAAGCGAGTTTAATTCAACTATTGAATATCGCTGGCCTCGGACCGATCTTCGGAGCTTTGATGGGGGCGTTATATGGCCCGGTTGCTTTTATATGGATTGTTTTTGGCGCTATCTTTGCAGGAGGGGTGCATGACTATTTTTCGGGAATGATGTCGTTGCGACATAATGGAGCTCAGTTTCCTCATTTAGTCGGCAAATACTTAGGAAATGGTGTGCAAACTATTATTAACATCGTCTCCATCGTTCTTATGATTCTTGTAGCTGCCGCTTTTACAGCAGGACCTGCGCAGCTTTTGTCAGAAATTACACCGCTTAATTTTACGATGGCGATTTTGATCGTATTCGTGTATTTGTTACTCGCTGCACTGTTACCTATTCAAAAAATCATCGGTAAAATTTATCCGATTTTTGGGGCCGTTCTTATTTTCATGGCCATTTCAATAGGGATTGGATTGTTTTTCTTCGATCACCCGATACCAAACTTGACGTTAAGCAATCTACATCCCGAAGAATTACCCATTTGGCCGCTGTTAATGGTAACCATTTCTTGTGGGGCGATTTCTGGTTTTCACAGTACGCAAAGTCCAATTATCGCCCGGACGCTTCGTAATGAAGCGGAAGGTCGAAAAGTATTTTATGGGGCGATGATTGGAGAGGGAATCATAACGTTAATTTGGGCGGCAGCAGGAATGACTTTTTTCGGTGGGACAAGCGGTTTATTAGCCGCGCTCGATGCAGGAGGTCCTGCTGGTGTTGTCAATGAGATTAGTATTTCGACACTTGGTACATTTGGAGGAGTTCTCGCCATTTTAGGGGTGATCATTCTTCCGATTACGACAGGAGATACCGCGCTACGTTCATGTCGAATGATGCTTGCTGATTTACTGAAGCAGTTAACAAACAAAGATTTTAAAACGAAAGGGGCATTGGCTTTATTAATGATTCCTGTCGCGGTGCCGACATTTTTACTAACACAGATTGATTATAGTTTTTTATGGCGTTATGTCGGATGGACGAACCAACTTGTTGCGACAGTGATGCTCTGGACGGCTGCAGTCTATTTAGTGAAACAACAAAAATCACACTGGATGAGCAGTATCCCTGCATTATTTATGACCGGGGTTGTCAGTACGTATATTTTCTATGCACCTGAAGGGTTTGCTTTGTCTTATCAAACATCAATGATCATCGGTTCAATCATTTGGGTCGCAATTGCCGTTTGGTTTTTATGGAAAGTGTCTCGCGAACGACAAGTGTCTATTTCCTCGACTGAAAAAGACGTGATTGCATCATAAAAAAGCCTTGACGTTAGTTGCAATAAAAAACATGTACCATTTGTTATACGTACCTGCAGTCAATCAGACTGTAGGTACGTGCTCTTTTAATGAGAATGGCGCATGCTCTTGAATCGTTTTTACAGTGCGTCATTCTCTTGTTAATATAAGTAATCGCTATTTTTATCGTTTGTAAACAATCAAGTTCGTATATGGTGAGGTGTGAAGAGAGGAGGGGAGGGACTTAGGAAAGATTCTTTGGTAAGGCGTTTAGAATAGGATATGCATTGGTAAAAAGGAATTAGACATTCTTCCATAAATTATGATTCGTCTTGAATGCGTTTGCGGATTTCTTCATATTGTTTTGTCGATATTTCGCCTTTGGCGAGACGTTCCTTTGCAAGTTGTAACGCTTGCTCTTTTTCTTTCATCTTTTTTCGACCATCTCTTACAAAGTATATAATCGTAATAATGGTAATAACAATGGCTATAATCCACATGAGGCCAAAAAGATTTCCACTCTGTCCGTGCATGATGTTGCATCACTCCTAACATACCGATCCTTTTAGTTGATTACAGACGTGGACGATTCGGCTTGTTGAAAAAATCGTCCTCGTTGTAAATACCTATTCTACGTTAGCGCGTTCGTTGAGGATTGTGATTGTAAGGACATTCATTTGGTGAGCCGTTTGCACCAGGGTTGTGATGTCGTTGTTGTTTATACTGATGATTTTCCCCATGATGATGTGGCCCATATCCGTTCGGATAGCTGTTTTTAACTTGTTCTTGCTTCGGCTTCTCGTCCTGTTGGAATGGACACCACTTATTAGGTGAAGTACTACCTTGGGCAAGGGCGATATTAACAATTCCTAAAATCAGCACAATTGTCAGTATACCAATTCCTAGTTTTTTATTCACGGCTAATCCCTCCCACACCAAAAGTATATCATTGTTAAGACACATGAACGGGGACTGTTTATGACGTTTTATTAAACGATATATATGACTATTTTTAAAATCGAAAAGCGATTCCCGTTTGTTGTCGGGAATCGCCATGATGATGCTTCATTTTAGCGATGTCTATTCCTGATGAGTCGTTCAATCGCTTTGTCTACATCCGTCGTCGGTGCTTGACAGGAAAAGTGTTCACATACATATAAGGTTGATTTGTTATCAATGGCTGTATATTGTGCTGCAAAAGGAGCGACGTCAACAAATTCGTTTTCATGTCGGGTAACAAGGATGGAAATGTCGGGTAAAAATGTTTGTTGCAGTTTATGAAGTATTTGCTGTTCGTTCTCCTCACTTGTCTCATCCGTCTTGGGAAAGAAAAGCACGACTTCTTTTGTCGAATTTTCGGTTAATAACAAGCTTTGCATGAAAAATGCTCCTGCCGCTGCCTGTCGGTCGAGATCGGTAAAAAATGTTTGATACATTTCTTCTACATACTTCGCATAGGTGCGCTCACCAGTTAACGAACTCATTTTTACAAGCATAACCGCTGCCATACTATTTCCGGATGGTAACGCCCCGTCATATACTTCCTTATCCTTTGCGATGAGCTGTTCGGCATCTTTTCCGATAAAATAAAAGCCTCCATGTTCCGAATCCCAAAATAGGTCGATCATGTCATCGAGAAGTTGTTTTCCTTTTCGTAAATAGTCGATGGAAAAAGTCGCTTCATATAATTCAATATACGCCCATAAAAGAAAAGCGTAATCATCGATGTATGCTTTATATTTCGTTTCTTGGTCACGATACCGTGCCATGAGGCGACCATCTTGAAAGAGGTGTTGTTCAATAAACTGCATCGCTCTCTTGGCCTGTTGGATATATGTTTTTTGATGAAATACTTTCCCTGCATTCGCTAAGGCAGCAATCGTTAGACCGTTCCACGACGTTAAAATTTTGTCATCGACATGTGGATATACTCTCTTTTCACGAGCGGAAAGGAGTGTTTGGCGCGCTTCTTCTAACTGCTCGTTTAACTCATTGAGGGACATGCCGTATTGTGCGGCCATCTGTTCGACGTTCGTTTGTAGCGTGTTCGGGATGTTTTTCGTTTGGAAGTTCCCAACCGGTGTAATGTTGTACGCATGGGCGTAACGTTCTCCGAGTTCTTCACCGAGAAGATCAAAAATTTCTTCATCAGCCCAGACGTAATACTTTCCCTCCACGCCTTCGGAATCGGCATCAATCGCCGAGTAAAATGCACCATCTGCACTCGTCATTTCGCGGTCGATAAATTGAATGATCTGTTCACTGATCTGTTTATAAAACGGATTGTTCGTAATCGCGTAGCCTTGTGTATACGTATAGAGTAACAAGGCATTGTCATAAAGCATTTTCTCAAAATGAGGAACGAGCCATTTTTCATCCGTTGAATAGCGACAGAAACCGAAGCCAACATGGTCGTAAATACCACCAGATGCCATTTTTTGAAGCGTATATTCAACCATTTTCAAAGCCGCCGTTTTTCCCGTGAAATAGTAGTAATGTAGTAAAAATAGTAAATTATGCGGTTGTGGAAACTTTGGTGCTCCGCCAAAACCGCCGTTCGTAAAGTCAAACGAACGTCCGAGTTGTTGGAAGGCTTCGTCTGCAGCTTTCTTTGTCAGTCGCTGTTTGCTTTTTTTCTGAACGGTTTCGTGAAGCGCTTCCTGTACACGTTCCGTTACTTTTTCGATGTGGGCAGGATCGTCTGTATATTTGTGATGCACATGTTGGAGAACATCCATCATGCCCGGCATGCCGTGTGCACTTTCTTTTGGAAAATATGTTCCGGCAAAAAACGGTACTTCATCGGGCGTCATGATGATTGTCAGTGGCCATCCACCGTGTCCGGTCATCATTTGACATACTTTCATGTAAATTGAATCAATATCTGGTCGTTCTTCACGGTCGACTTTAATTGAAATATAATGTTCATTTAAATATGCCGCAATCTCTTCGTCCTCAAATGACTCTCGCGCCATTACATGACACCAATGACAGGTCGAATAGCCGATGGACAGAAAAATAGGTTTATTTTCCTCTTTCGCGTGTTGGAACGCCTCTTTTCCCCACGGATACCAGTCAACCGGATTGTAAGCGTGTTGGAGTAAGTAGGGGGATTTTTCTGCGATGAGTCGATTGGGTTTATGAACGGATGTCATAAGACCACCTCCTTTTCAATTTTGTTGTCCATTCTTATCGTACCCATAATTTTGATGTTGAAACAAGATACATGCTGGATGGTAAGTGAAATAACCGCTCTTCGAATGGTGGGTTTTATCAATCAAAAACCTAGAAGAATAGGTAAACAATCTGAAATAGCTTTTTTATAGGATGCATAAAGTAAAGCAAAAAAATGAGGGCATTTCGGTTCTCTCACTGTTCCTTAAAAATTGGACAATTTATTTAACTTCATCTTTTCAACAATGAAATTTAACACAATGAACATGAAAGGAGTTTAGTACCTACTTTTTGATTGTTCAAACTTTCGAAACAACTACTGCGTTTTCCCATCGAATGACGAACGAGATGGTTAGCGTTCAGCTACAGTTCAGAAATAAGGGGTATTTGAAAAAATAATGAAAGTCTAGGGAAATTCCATCATAAAGGGGTCACCACACTTTTTTGTCGTCACCACTTGGTTTCCTATTCCCCAACTATTGACAAATTTAAAATTCGTGGTACGATACGGTTAAATAAATAATTTCATAAAGTATTCACTAGGGGTGCCTTTTAAAAGGGCTGAGATCAAAGTGTGGATGAACTTTGGGACTCTTTGAACCTGAACTGGTTTGGGCCAGCGGAGGGAAGTGTTGCGGAAAAGACATATTTACCATACGTCTATGTTTTGTATGCTATTTGACCGAATACCGATCACTTTCGTCATGCGCTGTGCATGAAGAAAGTGATTTTTTATTCGTAATGAAATAGACAAGAAGCAAACGACAACACCGTTACAAACGTTTGACTGCAGACCGAGTACAAGAGTTCGATTAAAGAACGGATGGATGCGTTAATTACGCTTGTATGAAATATTTTTTCAAGCCTTCAGCCCATGGTCGAAGATCAGCTCGTTAAGCCCCTCATAAAATAACGCAATATAAATAATATTCAAACGAAATAAAAATTCAACGAAAAGGGAGAAAGACAATCATGGATGGACAATTACATATCATTTCCACAGGACAACAATCCATCGATACATTTTCGACGATAGTCGCACGTATCCATGAAATGGTTGATGCGATTCACATCCGAGAAAAAACGTGGACGGCGATAGAGATGATCGAAGCTGTAGATGCATTGGTTCGTCAAGGAGTCCCGCTCCAAAAAATCATCATCAATGACCGTGTCGATGTCGCTTATGTCATGGGAACCGGAGGCGTTCAATTGGCTCATCATAGCATCGATGTTCTCTGTGTGAAAAGGCATTTTCCCTCTTTACAAGTCGGTTGTTCTGTTCATTCAGTCGCTGAGGCGGTTGAAGCCGAAGCGGCTGGAGCAAATTACGTCTTGTATGGACATATATTTCCGACACGATCGAAGCCTGGGCTTCCTCCTAAGGGTTTACAACAGCTTTCACAACTGGTACAACACGTTCGAGTTCCTGTCATGGCCATCGGAGGAATGACACCTGAGCGAACGTCTGATGTGTTAGAAGCTGGGGCGCATGGCATTGCCGTGTTGTCCGGTGTACTACTTGCAGACCATCCACAAAAAGCAGTGCAAGACTATGTCAAAGCATTACAGCGAAGGAGGTGATGTGATTCATGCAGTTGCACATTAATGGTGATGTTGTAAACGTTCCGTCAACAGTGGCATCTATTCGTGACTTAATTCAATACTTCGAGATTGATAATCCTGTCGTCATCGTTGAACACAATCATAAAATTTTAGAGAAAGAAGATCATGCAAATACGACGATTTCAGAAGGGGATACAATTGAGCTTGTCCAATTTGTAGGAGGCGGTTGATTTGTTAACAATAGGTGATCAGCAATTCAAATCGAGATTATTACTCGGCACAGGAAAATATCCAAACTTAGACATTCAAAAAGAGGCTGTGGACGTATCTGAAAGTGAAATATTAACATTTGCGGTCCGACGAATGAATATATACGAGCCGAGCCAGCCCAATTTTTTAGAGAAACTCGATTTAAATCGGTTTCAGTTGTTGCCAAACACGGCAGGGGCAAAAACAGCCGAAGAAGCAGTGCGGATTGCGAAGTTAGCTAAGGCATCAGGACTGTGCGACATGATTAAAGTGGAAGTCATCGGTTGTGATCAGACACTTCTCCCCGATCCTGTAGAAACGTTACGAGCTACAGAAATGTTGTTAGAGGAAGGATTTATTGTACTACCGTATACATCAGATGATGTCGTCTTAGCAAGGCGGCTTGAAGAACTCGGAGCGCATGCAGTGATGCCTGGAGCGTCACCAATCGGGTCGGGGCAAGGGATTATTAATCCATTAAATTTAAGCTTCATCGTGGAGCAAGCCAATGTTCCGGTGATCGTCGATGCGGGGATTGGTTCACCAGCGGATGTCGTTCAAGCGATGGAGCTCGGTGCAGATGCCATTTTATTAAATACGGCTGTATCTGGTGCGAACGATCCGGTTAAAATGGCGCAAGCGATGAAAATGGCGGTTGAAGTCGGTCGTCTCGGTTATGAAGCAGGAAGAATCCCGAAAAAGCGCTACGCCACAGCGAGTAGTCCAACCGAAGGAATGAGTATTAGGTGATGGATGAGCGTTATTCACGACAGATATTATTTAAACCGATCGGGATAGAAGGACAACAAAAATTAGCGAAAAAGCACGTGTTAATGATCGGAGCAGGCGCCCTCGGGACAGGGGGTGCTGAATCCCTCGTTCGGGCCGGTATCGGAAAGTTAACGATTGTCGATCGGGATTATGTGGAATGGAGCAATTTGCAACGACAACAATTGTATACCGAAGACGATGCCGAACAGCGAATGCCGAAAGCCGTTGCTGCGAAAAGGCATTTACAGCGGATTAATTCTGACGTCCATATAGAAGCCCATATCGTCGACGTGACGCCAACTGAGTTTGAATGGTTGATTGATGGTGTTAACTTAATCATTGATGCGACGGATAATTTTGATATTCGCATGATGATCAATGATATGTCACAGAAGCATCACATCCCGTGGATTTACGGTTCTTGTGTCGGTAGTTATGCGATCAGTTATACGATTCTTCCAAATGAGACCCCATGCTTATACTGCTTAATGGAAGACGTGCCGATGGGTGGATTAACGTGTGATACAGCAGGAATTATTAGCCCTGCAGCGAATATGGTAATCGTGCAACAAACGACCGAAGCACTAAAAATACTGACGGAAAATAAACACGCTTTACGGAAAAAACTCATCTCGTTTGATCTGTGGAACAATCAACAATCGAGCATGGATGTATCCCAACTAAAAAAGCCGAACTGTCCTTCATGTAGCGAGGAAGCGACCTATCCTTTTCTGTCATACGACCAACAGACGAAAACGGCTGTGCTTTGTGGAAGAAACTCCGTACAAATTCGTCCGGCAAAAACCGAGGAACGCAACTTAGAAAAAGTGGCCGAGCGCCTGTCAAACATCGGGGGAAAAGTCGAACAAAACCCTTTTCTATTATCGTTTTCTATTGATGATGAGCGACTCGTCATGTTTCGGGATGGACGTACCCTCGTGCATGGTACCGATGACCTTACAAAAGCAAAAACACTTTACCATCGCTATTTCGGCTAAGAAAGTGATTTTACGATTGTGGATGAAAGGTGTTACAATGTTATGCAATGAATATTCAATGATAGTTGATGGTAAGTTTTAAAAGGTATCATTCTTCATTGATAGAGGATCATCAGTAGGAGGTGATCACGTGACATGGACGATGTTTGAACAGCGATTACAAAAAAGAATGGAACGAGAACATATTCCTGGTGTAGCGATTGCAGTCAGTAAAAAGGGTCAAATCATTTACCAAAAAGGATTCGGTGTTAAACAGTTCGACACAAACGAACCCGTTACCCCACAGACTGTATTTGGAACCGCATCGATTACGAAATCGGTGACGGCACTAGTCATCATGAAGCTAGTAGAGGAAGGAAAATTGTCGATCGATGATCCGGTCGTAACGTATTTACCAAACTTCCGTTTAGCTTCTTCTAAATCGATTGAGAAAATTACGATTCATCATCTACTAACTCATTCGACAGGACTAGCACCGATTGAGAGAAAAGAAGAATTACCCGATTTTCAAGCACATATCGACTATGTAGCGGATCATAACCACATTCTCCTCGGTGAACCGGGAGACTATTTTAGCTATTGTAATGATACATTCCTTCTTCTCGGTGCGATTATAGAACGTGTAACGGGAAAAAACTACCGAAACTATGTAACTGAAACATTACTCAAACCGTTACAGATGAATCGATCGACATTTCGGATGGATCAAGTCCACAATATGACGGATGTATCGACTCCATATGTATTTGATCAAACAACAGATCGACTTTCTGAAGTAGAATGGCCGAGATTAGGAAACTATGAAGTGGGTGGAGGACTTCGTTCAACCGTACTTGATTTAATGAAATATGGCGAGTTGTATATGAATAGAGGTAAGGTTGGAGATCGATCACTCATTTCTGAATCAGCTTTGAAAAAAATGTGGCAACCTTATATGAAGATTGACCGCCATACATCGTACGGATATGGCTTTAAAGTTACACAAGACGCATACAATTGTACGCTTGTGGAACATAGTGGAGGGCAACAAGGAGTGTCGTCTAATTTCGGCTTTGTTCCAGAAAAAGATCTTGTCGTAGCTGTATTAACGAATGTTTCAGAAGCAACAGCTAATGGAATTTGGCTAGAAGCGGTAAACACAGCACTCAACCGGCCGATTGATGAGCCGAGAGGAATCGAGCCTACTTTTGACTTTCCGGTAGAATTACAGGGAAAATGGATTGGCACCTATGGGGCAAACGACGGGACTCGTTTACATATTTTCATAGCCGATGGTGATTTGAAGGCACAAGTGAATGCGGACATCTTTTCATTACGAGCAAGCGATGAAGCAACACTTGTCACGAAAGAAACGGAAAAGCCGATCCGTTTTTTCTATCATGATGATGGTGAACCTTGGGCTCTTTTCTTTGGTATGAAAATGTTATTGAGAATGGATGAATAAAAGAAATGCGATCGAATATAGTGAATGTGATTGTATGACGGATGAGAACGATGAACAATCTTCAGGTTGGATCATTTTCATCGTGACATCCGTGTGTAAACATGCTAGAATAAGGACCAAGTAAGCTAAGTATAGAATAGAGTTATGAGGAGTTGAGCTGAGCGTGTTACAAAAGCAGAGAGTAGCAGAGAAAGGCTATTTTGGAGAGTTCGGGGGAAGTTATATTCCCGATGAGTTGAAAAAAGTATTGGATCATGTAGCGAGTGAATTTGCAACATATAAAGATGATCCTGATTTTCAAGAGGAATTTCGGTATTATGTAAGAGAATATATCGGGCGTGAAAATCCATTAACATATGCTGAAAACTTAACGAAACAGTTAGGTGGCGCAAAAATTTATTTAAAACGTGAAGATTTGAATCATACCGGTGCTCACAAGATCAATAATGCAATTGGCCAAATTTTGTTAGCAAAGCGTATGGGAGCAAAACGAATCATCGCAGAAACGGGTGCAGGTCAGCATGGCGTCGCTACAGCCACGGCGTGTGCGATGTTCAATATGCCGTGTACAATCTATATGGGAAAACTAGATACGGAGCGACAAGCCTTGAACGTGTTCCGAATGGAGTTGCTTGGAGCTAAAGTTGTCGCTGTTGACAAAGGTCAAGGACGATTAAAAGATGCTGTCGATGAGGCGTTAAATGATCTCATTGAAAACGATGAGGACACCTTTTATTTATTAGGATCTGCCGTCGGTCCCCACCCTTATCCAACGATGGTCAAACATTTTCAAGCGATTATTAGTCAAGAGTCAAAACAACAGATTTTGAAAAAAGAAGGGAAATTACCTTCAGCAGTCATTGCCTGTGTCGGTGGAGGGAGCAATGCAATTGGAGCGTTCGCTCATTTTATTGAAGAACCAGATGTTCGTCTTATTGGTGTGGAACCAGCTGAAGCACCCACGATTACAGAAGGGGTCCCAGCTGTACTTCACGGTTTCAAATGTTTGACGTTATTGGACGAAGACGGAGAACCTCAACCTACTCATTCGATTGCTGCTGGTTTAGACTATCCAGGTGTCGGTCCAGAACATAGTCATTTAAAAACGAGTGGGAGAGCAGAGTATGTGACCGTATCCGGAAAGCGTGCCCTCCGAGCATTTCAAGATTTGTCAAAAGTAGAAGGGATTATTCCAGCACTTGAAAGTTCACATGCGATTGCTCATGCCATTGATTTAGCAAAGAAACTCTCAACGGAAGATGTCATCATCGTCAACCTTTCAGGCCGAGGAGATAAGGACGTGGAACAAGTCTTTCAGATGGTTTCCGAAAAGTAATCAAAATAAACAATGCACATTGAAATCACAAAGATTCGCGAAGGGTGTCTACACATTGGAGTTATGTCTCGCGAATCTTTTATTTACCTTATTTTATAATCAGTTTTTATTCATACAAGCTTGCGAAGTGATTAGGTTAGTTTTCTTTCTGCAATGATAATTCCATCTTCATCTGCATATATGTAATCACCGGGTTTCCACAAAGCTTTACCAAAGATAACGGGAACATCTCTTTCTCCTTTGCCTTCCTTGATACTTCTTAATGGATTACTTCCTAAAGCAAGAATACCGACGTCCATATCACTTAAATCGGCTGTATCACGCACACAACCATAAATAATGATGCCGGCTAACCCGCGTTCGACTGCAATGGCAGCTAAGCGGTCACCAAGCAGTGCGCAATTTCTAGATCCACCACCATCGACGACGAGCACGTTTCCCTCTGGTATTGTCTGTAAAGCTTCTTTGACCAATACATTATCTTCTAATACTTTAACTGTTGAAATTGGACCAGAAAAAGCTGTCTTTTTACCAAATGATGTAAAAGGTTGTTTGCAAATAACTAATTCTTTTGAAAATTCGTCGCATAAATCCGCTGTTTTAAATCCCATTCAAACCACTCCTGTTTATTTATTCTGTATTCATACAACGTTAAGAAACTTGTATACTATTATAGTACACGTTAACCTCCCTAAAAATCAATTTTTTGCAAATGTTTAAAAGTAAAGTTGGTATGCTTGCATGAGTAATTACGATATCTTCATTGTCACAGTCCGAAGTATATGCTTAAGAAGTTTTACCAAGTGATAGTAGAGTCATGTTGATTGTGAAGAAATTTTAATGAAAGGTAGCTTGATCGAGAAAATAGCTGTTACAATTCCATCATAGATTGAAAGGACGCGAACATGCGCTGATACAAAGATTGACATGATTGATTAGGAAGCAATGTAGATTATGTTTTGAAATAACAAAATCATTATGTCGCCAAGAATATAAAGAAAGAGGTGTCATTCATGAAGCCAGTAATTGGTATTACTTCATCTATGGAGGTAGATGAAACATATTATATGACAGCAATTGACAATGTAAAAGCGGTTGAGAAAGCGGGAGGACTCTCTCTCATATTACCGTATTGGCAAGAAGATAGAGATATTGGGCGAATGGTCAAGATGCTCGATGGGTTATATATGACAGGCGGTTACGATATTAATCCAACTTTGTTTGGCGAGGAGCCACACCGGCAGCTAGGGACGATTATTCCTTCTCGTGACGCATTTGAAATCGAATTAGTGAAGCAAATGCTGAAAGAAAACAAGCCAATACTAGCGGTGTGCAGAGGCTGTCAAGTATTAAATATCGCTGCGGGTGGGGATATGTATCAAGATATCTATGCTCAAAACGAACAGGAATTATTACAACATACACAACGAGCGCCAAAAGGGCATGGCTCCCATTTTGTAGATGTGTTAAAAGGCAGTTTACTCAGTCAATTGACAGGTGTTGAAAAGTTGTTAGTCAACAGTAGACATCATCAGGCAAACCGTAACGTTGTGGAACCATTGAAAGTAAGTGGAAAAGCAACAGATGGTATCATTGAAGCCATTGAAAGTAAGGACCATTCGTTTGTCCTCGGCTTGCAGTGGCATCCGGAAAATATGGCGATGGCCAATGACGAAGTTTCCCGGGCGATCTTTCGAGGTTTTATTCAAGCGTGTCAACAGGATGAATAAATATTTTTATAAATTGATATGTTTTGCGAGAAATGAAGATCGGTATGATGAAGGAGGTTGATGATGTGAAAATCATCGATACGCATTGTGATGCATTGTACAAGTTGCAAGGTGCAAAACGGAAACAGCTTATGGATCCAGACTTTGAACCACTTCGTTTTTACAACTCAGAACAATTAGATACAAATCTGAATCGCTTACAAAAGGGTCAAGTGATGGTGCAATTTTTCGCTATTTTTATTGAACCAGACTTGCCATCCGATGAAAAGTGGCAACACGTGTTGGAACAAATAGACGTATTTCATACGGAAATTCTCCATCCTCATTTGCCGACGAAGCAAATTAAAAATTGGACGGAAATTGATCGGTTGGAAGATGGGGAAATTGGAGTGATTCTCGCATTGGAAGGTGCCGATGGATTCGGAAATGATTTAGCGAAGCTACGTCAGCTATATCGGGAAGGTGTACTTTCTGTTGGGTTGACGTGGAATCATGCAAATTTGTGTGCGGATGGGGTTGGAGAACCTCGTGGTGCAGGTCTCACAGAACTAGGAAGAGAAGTGGTTGCATTAAATAATGAAAACAAAATCTTTACCGACGTGTCCCATGCATCGGTGAAAACGTTTTGGGATATTTTAGAGCGGGCTGATTATCCAATTGCAAGTCATTCAAACGCTCGGGAGCTTTGTGACCATCCACGTAATTTAACGGACGATCAAGTCGAAGCGTTGTTTCAGAATAATGGTTTGGTTCATCTCGTCTTTCATCCACCATTTATCAATGATGACCGGGAACAAGCAACGCTATCCGATGTAGTGAGGCATTTAGATCACCTGTGCTCGCTTGGTGGGAAAAAACGCGTCGGTTTTGGTTCTGATTTTGATGGCATTAGCACATTTGTAAAAGATTTAGAAGATGCTTCTCACTATCAAAACTTAATCAATGAACTATTAAAATATTATTCTGAAGATGAAGTGAAAGGATTTGCTCATCAAAACTTTTTGGACAATTTACCATCCAAGAAGTGATGATCGGGTTACGCTAAAACTGTAAGCTCCTAACATAAGCATATGTGAAGCTTACGAAGTTATTGGATCGTTTTCATGAATCGTGGCAATAGATATGGCTGGAGGAAGTGATTTGTTTCCAACAGGCAAGTGGATGCGAGTAGCTGATCGATTATAAAACCCCTTCCTCCATCATTTCAATTACATCGTCAATGGAAAAATCATTTCCTTGTAATATATTTGTTTTGATTCGTTTGTATTTTTTATGAATATGTTGGTCACCAGAAGCATGTTTGGATTCCCTGCGGTCTGGTATTTCAACAACTGATAAATAGTATCGTTTATTATCCATTTCAACAATCGTGTTACTCATTTCTTTCATCCATTTCGCCTCATGTCGATTTAATTTCTTCAATGTTTTCAAACTCCTATCTCACGTTTTTACATATTTCTTTACAGTAATTTCTTGGTGGTTATACATAACGACGTGACGTATTGTCTAGTATTTCGTGTCAAATACCGACTCATTCATGAAAAAGGCCCTCGATGAAATATGGGAGCTCCTTATTATCTATTAGAAGCGGTTGATTGTTACCCTTAATTGATTGAATATATTGATTATATATATAAATAGGCGTATAAGTCAATAGTATTTTTGCCAAAATCAACCATATTTTTGTGCAATACAAGCGATTATCTTCAACAATTATGAATGAAAAAAACCTCCATAATGCATAGGAGGTTCATCTTGTATTGTAAAAGTTTTTTGAAGGGAATTATGTAGTCGCTATTTCGACAGCTGTCATTTTTCGAGCGATGCTTTCTGTTAAATGTTTTGTTGTTTTCGGTAGTACTGTTTTTAAAATGGGATTGATGACGGGACTCATCATGCCTTTTGCTTTGATTTCAAGTTTTCCTGTTATTTTTGTCTTTGTCGGTTGCAATGCTTTCGCATAAAAATGACCATACCCTTTAAAATTCTCATTTAAACCAGTTAACATAAAACTTATTTTTGTCGGTTTCAACCATTCTGTAATATCTAATCGAACGTGAACTGTTTTTTCTATCCTTCCAAATTCACCTTTAAATGTCCAATAGGATTGCCGATCGCTGACCATTTCATGCTTTGAATATCCTGTAATAAGTGGGGCCCAGTTGCTTGGATGACATACAAAATTCCAAACTCGTTCGATAGGAACATCCATTTGGAGCTGATAAGTACTTTGTGGCACGACTAAAAAACCTCCTTAAATGTTCGTGTCTAACTGTACCGCTTGCCTATTCGTCTCGGATTAGTATATGTAGAAGATCACCTATGTAGACCTAAAGGATGTTAAAATTTTATTGACAGGAGAAGTAAGTAAATTGTATATTTCATTCATTCCCAATCTTCCTTGTAGACAGCTAAAATATTTAGAAAAGGTATATACGGAAGTCGGAAAATTTTGTATACTATACCCATTAATGATTTTCGCGGGGGGCTATGGCCGATCAAAAAAGGAGAAGAATGTATATCTCGCTTGTATCGATCGTCGATTAGGGAAATGATGCTGGAACTTCTCCATTTGTATGATGAAATCGAAGGGGGTAACAGATGGTTACACAAAAGGCAAAGGAGCCGAATACAAAAGAATCGAAAACAATGGGTTTTTTAAATCAAATTGAACGGATAGGGAATCGATTACCCGATCCCTTTATGTTATTTGTATACTTAGCCATGATTGTAATCGTTGTTTCATGGATTGTGTCACAGTTTAATGTTTCCTTTATCCAACCCGGTGTAGAAGAAAAAGTGTACATTCAAAACCTACTGTCTGCTGAGGGAATCCAATATATGTTGGAGTCGATGATTGAGAACTTTGTGACATTTAAACCGTTGGGAATTGTTTTAGGGATGATGCTTGGAGTTGGGCTTGCTGACAAAGTCGGTTTGTTGGAAGCGGCTATTAAAAGTACGATTGTCAAAGCTCCACCCGCATTTGTTACGTATGCCGTTATTTTTACAGGTATTATCGGGAATATCGCCTCTGATGCTGCATTCGTCATTATTCCTCCACTTGCGGCCATGGTTTTTTATAATGTTGGCAGGCATCCTCTAGCAGGCTTGGCAGCTGGGTTTGCTGGCGTTGGGTCAGGTTATACGGCTAATTTTATGATTACTGGATCGGACGCTTTATTATCAAGTATTTCCACGGAAGTTATGGAATCGTTACAATCCAATATTGTCGTTACTCCTGTTGATAACTGGTATTTCATGGTTATTTCTGTTTTTATATTGTCGATTGTTGGGGCCATTGTAACTGAAAAAATTGTGGAGCCACGACTTGGTCGCTATACAGGAACGGCAAAAAAGGAGTTCACAGAGATAAAGCCCATCGAAATGAAAGGATTAACGTATGCAACATTTGCTGGCTTAGCATATGTTGCACTGATCGTAACGATTATTCTTTTACCAAACTCACCGTTAACGAATGAAGATGGTGGAATTGTACATTCACCATTTTTATCTGGAATTGTGCCGATTATTTTAATATTTTTTATCGTCATCGGTGTGACATATGGAATTACTTTGAAAAAAATCCAAAGTACACGAGCGCTTGGGACACTGATGGGCGAAGCAATGAAGGATATGTCAGGTTTCATCGTGCTCATTTTTTCTGCTTCGCAATTCATTGCCTATTTCGAATGGACGAATATCGGCTCATGGATTGCGGTTAGTGGAGCAAATATGCTACAGTCCGTTGGATTTACTGGATTATCGATCGTTATCGGATTTGTGTCCCTAACCGCTCTCCTCAACTTATTCATATTTAGCGGATCTGCCCAGTGGGCATTAGAAGCACCGATTTTTATTAAAATGTTTTATTTTCTTGATTATCACCCTGCTTTCATACAAGCTGCTTATCGGATTGCCGACTCGTCAACGAATGTCATTACACCTATGAATCCTTATATGATTATTATTCTATCTTTTATGAAAGAGTATGATCGAAAAGCCGGGATTGGGACATTAATCGCTTTAATGCTTCCGTACAGTTTATTTTTCCTTGGAACATGGATAATATTGCTCCTTCTCTTCGTCGTATTAGGTATTCCGTTTGGCCCGGGGGTAGGAGTGTATCTATAAATAGAAAGCGGTTTCGCTTCTCATTTTTGCATACGTATCGATCATAAAAAGAGTAAAAGATTGGAATTTTGTTAAACTATGTTACAGTCGAATAGAAGAGGGTAAGGAAATTTATGGGGTTGCTTTATGTGTAGTTTAGGAATGAAAGGAAAGGTGATTGTGGTGGCTATTGTTACAGTTGATTTTGACGGAACCCTTTATCAAGGAAATTCATTTAAAACGATGCTTCAAATCGCACAAAAAGAATTTACCGTTAAGCAGTGGGGAGTTGTCTCGCTCGGTTTATCTAATGCAGTCATCGCAGGTCTATTTAAAGGAAAAAATGCTTTTCGGACGCAGTTTTTCACAGCTTTTGCAAAATCATTTAAAGGAAAGACGAAAGATGAAATGGACATATTTTTTCAGAAGTTAGTCGATATTGGAAAAAAAGACGTACATCATCAACTTCTTAACAAAATTCGTGAACATCAACAAAGTGGTGATCAAGTGATTTTGCTGTCTGGTGCCCTACAACCTTTTTTAAAAGCCTTTCTAAAAGAAGTTGAATTAGATGTTCCGATCATTAGCACACAGCTAAAGTTTGATGAACATGATGTTTGCACAGGAGAAATTAGTCAAATCATCAATGGTGAAGAAAAAGTAGCCCAAGTTCGGAACTGGATCAACCGTCAAGAGCAACAATCGAATGCGGATATGGGCGATAGCATATGGGCTTATGCAGATAGCGAACGCGATTTGCCTTTATTCCAATTCGCCAACTATCCAATTGTTGTTAATCCAAATCCAGAGATGAAAGATATTGCTAAGAAGAATGAGTGGCCGATTTTTGCACCGTAATGCTCTTCTATACTTTTTCATAGCTGATGAGACATATCCAAAAGGCATATCAACCATAAAGGTTCATGCCGGATATGTCTTATTTTATTTTCATCTATATTTCCAATCAAGTACACCGAGTAGTTTTGTTCACAATGAAAATATGTACGAATTACTGTTTATGATGTCGCATACGTCTAGCAATTCCAAATAAAATCGCACCAATTGTTAACATGATGATTGCACTTACAACAAAAGGTTTGCCAAGCACTTCTGTTACAGCTCCAGCGATCGACGAACCAGCGACAACTCCGAGTGAGAAAAACGCATAAAAAATTCCATATGCTTTACCTCGATCGATTTTTGTCGATGACTCAGCAACGATTTGATTCATAGACGGGAAGATGAAGGCAAATCCGAGACCATAAACAATCATCGCTAATACACTGCTTGAGAAACTCGACAAATAACTGAGCATGAAAAGCGATACACCAATTAAAATGATTCCGAATAACACAAGGGAAATCGGCTGAAAGTGATCATAAACACGATTGATCGGTGTTAAAAAAACAATCAAAGCGACGATCCCGAAAATACTTAATAAAACTCCTGTCGTTTCAGATGTCATGCCGAGCTCATCTACTTTTATAGGCATCGCGAAGGCAAGTGTTCCATTGCTAACCATTAACGCAAATGCGGCCAATGAAGCCTGTAGGAGAAGAGGTTGCTTTAAGAGTGGTAAAAAATGACTGAAACGAACCTTATTCCTCTCACTGGCAACGAACGATTCCTTCACGAATTTCAAAATCAATAGCGCTGTGAAAATGAATAGTCCGGCAATGAATAAAAATACTGATTGGATGGAGGCACGTGCTGCCATAATTCCACCAAAAGCAGGACCAACGATGGCTGCAATTCCAATACTTGCTCCAGTGAAGGCCATTGTTTTTCCACGGCTTTTATCACTTGATAAGTCACCGATATATGCAAATGCAGCCGGAATGAGTATCCCTCCAGCTAAGCCGTGTAAAAGCCTAACCATAAACAGTTGTTCACCTGTTTGTACTTGTAAGTAAAATAACAAAATAATCGACACGGCGACCATACTCGAAAACAACATTCGTTTTCGACCAAAACGATCAATCCAATGCCCTCCAACAATGTTCCCGATCATATTTGTGAACGAATATACTGCCACAATCCCTCCTGTTAACACGTGTGAAGCGCCCAACTCTAAAGCATAGGGTGTGATGATCGGAAGTTGGACAAACGTATCTAAAAATGCAACGACAACGATAAAATAAATGAGTTTATTCATTCAATCTGCCTCTCTTTATATTCCTATATCATTATACATTGTCAACATTTATTATGTCATGAAAGACGAATGGGGGTTGTTCATTTGGCTGACTCCCGCGATAAAAAAACTTGTTTTCAATACAAGTTACTCCGATTGAAGAATTTCATATAACTTTATGTATGCGCTTATAAATGAGAGGGGGAATTTATGTATCTGTAAGTTTATTAAAGTAACTGAAGGGGATGAATATGTATAAAATAACGATAAAAAATAATACTTTTCTATGTCAATCATTTTGGAAAATGGAGGAAATCTCGAGGAGACCGCAGCCGATCTCGCTTTATCTGTTAGTGGTTTACGTTATCGTATCAGGAAAATTGAAGAAATTCTTGAACGAGATTTAAGAGATCCTGTCGAGAATTATCAACTATTATTGTCTTTACAAGTGTTGATTTTAATCGATGAACTTGAAGTGTATTAGATGTAAAAAATATATTTAAAGGAGAAAAAAGGGGGAATTTCCCCCTTTTTTATTATGGTCTAAAATTATGTTATTTACACGATGCTTCATCAACAACCGTAAACATACCGACATAATTGCGGATTTCGCCCGCTTTGTTATGAACGGAACTGATCGTGAGTTGTTCTAGATAAAGGTCGCCAATTTTTCTTTTTATTCCAAATGTGACCTTGCCAACGACCGCATTCATTAATTTCTTGCCACATTTTTTCATAAAAAGCTTTATCATGTTTACCAGACTGCAACACATTGGGGCGTTTGCCGATGACATCATCAGCCGTATATCCCGTGACTTTCGTAAAGGCAGGGTTCACGCGTTCAATCATACCTTTTAAGTCCGTCACCATAATGCCTTCAAGTGTGTGATCGACAATATTTTGCGATACTTCCTGTTGGTCTTGTTTATACATCCAAACGACGAGAATTAAACTCGCTAAAGCGACTTGGGACAGTAACATGAAGCCAATTGCGTAGTGGCCCGTCCAACTGAAT
>DATGTE010000021.1:0-42332 GCA_035301985.1 Bacillota bacterium | reverse complement strand
ATTGTATGGTACTTTTCAAATAAATGCAATATTTTTTATATTTATCCAATCTTATAAGATTTCATATGTCATAAACAATTGGCTACAAACATGCATTGATGACCTCTGGAAAATTGATTTGCTTTTTGAAAAATTTCTTTTCACATCCGAGACTTGGAAAATGATCACAGCCGCGGAAAAATGTATACGTCAACCTGGAAAATCAAATCGCCCCCCATTCCATGTTCAAGCGAAACATCCGTTTGTCAACTCAAAATTATATGTAAAGTAAATCGGCAAACCATCGCTTGCACATTCGACGAATGCCTTTCTTGATCTTTTTCCCCCTCCCTTATACCCATATGAGATTTTACTTCAATTATTCCATCGAACTTTTGTTTGTATAGCAAATATCATGTCACTTTCAATCGATGATCGAGAATTTCTATGACATTTCGATTACAAATCATGGGAAAGTAATGGAAAGTTCATGCTTTAGTCTGATCAAAGACAATCCATTTTCATTGATTCGAACAAATAATTGCTTTTCCCCCAACAAACGACAATGTTTGCGTCATCCTTATCCCTCACACATTATTTTCGATCTATTCATTTTTAACGTGAACCGCTTCTTGATATCTCTTTTCCACTCAATTTCTTAGTAGGTATACATTGCTCAACATGTCGTATATGCAAGTGATCCACTCGACATCTGAGTTATAAATTCCATGTAAACCATTTACCATGACCTTCTGTTTCGCCAACAATATTCATAGATTTTAATCCATTGATGTAATAGTCCAGTCGCAGTTTTTCATCTGGCAAATTATTATATAGATGGAACACATCTCGTGTTTTACCAATTTGGTCAATCTCATTCAACAGTCGTTGTTGCTCATCTGCTTGAAGTTGATTCGCCACATGAGTGTGAAATATACAAAGGGCAGAGTCTCCATCTATTTTTTTCACAATGGAGGAAAGTAAACGAACACCATCCCCTTCGATGAGTTGAAGAGTGTGTTGTCGAACTTCTTCAGCCGCATATCGAAATAATTCTCGTCGCTTTACGTGGTTCGGCCAAATGAGAGCTTGTAACCACAAACAGTCTTCCTCATCATGCAAGTCATTGATATGAAGGTCAATTCCGATGCGTGCAGAAACCGTAGGCTGATTTACGAATAAAAACGGCTGCTTCTTACCTCTTACTTCGGATGTGAGAAAAATTTTACTCGACTGCTGACCGTATGTTGTTTCTGTACCGTACGAATAACGATACTGATCCCATAACAGTTGAATTCCTGCACTCGTGCCCAACTCAATGAGTGCCAGTGGTTTACCGACTTTTTCATAAATATAGCAAAATACGGGATAGAGGTAGGCACACCTCGACACTTCATTCGTTTGCACGAACTTTTGTTGTAAAAGAGAAATAATTTCCGACCGATATTGCAGACAAAAGCTTTTGAAATAGGGAAAACACTCTTCTTCTTTTTTGGGATGGTTACAACACTTCGATAAAAATTCCGAAGTTCGTGTTGTATTCCTGTTAAGATTAAGTAATGGACCGACGCAAATAACAAATTAGGAATCGGTTGACTTTTAGGAGCGTACGATGCCAAATCTAACAATTCACGGTCTTCACTAATAGCTGTAGACACCACCTCGTATAATCGACATCTTCCTTTACACTCTTCACTGAAAGCAAGAAACCTCTTCGCCAAATACGCTTCGGTTGTTATTTGATTTCGATCCATTAATTTCTCTCCCTTAATACAAGTTCTTTATAACAAGAGCAGCGTAAGTATTTTTACAAATATACAAGGAATGGAACACACCTATACATTCTCCATAAGGCATACAATGTCCTGCCTATTTCCAATGTTTATTTTCCCTTACATCATTGGTAAGCTACAACGAATAAATCAACACATACCCGCTTAAACGCATAGATGAATTGTTTTATACGTGTTCACAGCGGGCATGATCAATCCATTCTAAAAATTCCAGTCTATTCCCAAACGGGTCCGCCAAATACAACCGGTTAGCCCCTGGCAAGTTGTTATCGACTGTAAACGGTAGACTGTTCCTTTTTAAATGATCTATGAATGCGTCAAGACCCTTGATTCGTATAGCTGGATGAGCTTTGTTTGCTGGAACAAATGACGATTCAACGCCGATATGGATATGGACATCTCCCGCTTGAAACCAAACCCCACCGCGTTTACGCAACGATTCTGGTTTCATCATTTCTTTAAATCCTAGCAAACAATGATAACAATCACGTGCTGTATTTTCCTCCCCAATTGGAGCTGCCAATTGAACATGATCAATCACTTCGTATTGAAAAGCCATCTCTTCACTCCTCATCAGTTATGTTGCTTCATTTTATTATATACAAACATTTCCCTTTAGAATAATACGAAAAATGAATTACTTCTGATTACTTTATGCAATCGGAGTAAAAATTGATTGATTTGTAAATCAAGCGAACTCATTACAGACAACTCAAAACAAAATATAAAAAACCAGCTTCGAAGTGAAGCTGGTCCGTTCTTTAACGATGTCATTTTTTTTGCTAGCCACATTTGCCGTATTTGTTATAAAAAAGTTTTAAACCACCACTCATCCAAGTGGGTGTTCGCAAAAGCCTTCCTGTCTTCCGCTACACAATGACGGCACGACATTAGGACTTTGATTTAAAACTCCCTATTTATCCATTAGAGGTTAAAACTTAATTAAATACGCACAACGTAGCCTGTGTCTAAGATACTACATATGGATCATTAAATCAACATAAAAATATATTTTGTAAAACATTTTCCTTCCTATGAACAAAGTAATATGGAAACATCAGTCATACTTGACCATGTGGCGGCGTTTCATGCTCTGTTTCTGTTTGTTTATTCGTTGTTTGCTTAAGAGTATGTTTAATTTCATTCAATGATTCGTACAATTTGAACGTAATCATGATAAGCTCACAATATACTCTTGCCATTAAAGGACCGAACACAATCATTAAAATCCCCACGATTACTCCCTCTTGTCCGTTGTAAGTCGTCATCCCGACACCAATGTAAAACAAACCTCCGATAATCATAAGAGCGACAGCAATCCAAAAAACAACTTTAATGATCATAGGTGTAATCATTTGATCAAAATTCAAAAACTTCTTCATACCCATCCCTTACCTTTCTCTATGTATTACACAAATTATAAATTATTAACACTGTTATGACAAGTTTGACATTTGGATTACATAACCATTTAAACGTATAACCATCGATGTATTATTAATCGTTTGCTATTGCAAACCTTGCTCCAATTATCAAACAAAATGATTTTTTATAATCCTTTTTTTAAAGGAGATGGATATAACATGCACAAATTGAATAACCCTTTCTGGATGGAGAACATGACGAGTGATCGTACATCCCCTCCCATGCCGTTCTCCATCCTTTTCATATCAAATGATTATTTAATTAAAATCATAGGTTGCATACTCATCTCGCAACGTTCTTTTTAACACTTTTCCACTTGGATTTTTTGGCAATGTTTCCGTAAATACAACATATTTGGGAACTTTGAATGAAGATAGCTTCTTTCGACAAAATGCAATGACTTGTTTCTTTGTTAAGCATACTCCATTTTTTAGTACGACGATTGCTGTAACCGCTTCAATCCAATACTGATCTGGAACACTGATAACAGCGACTTCAGAAACCCCTTCTAGCTGATAGATGGTTTCCTCCACTTCACGACTAGAAACATTCACGCCTCCCGTATTGATCATATCTTTTTTCCGATCAATGATTGTAATATATCCTTCTTCATCCATTACTCCGAGATCACCACTATGAAACCAGCCGTTTTTAAAGCTCTCGGCTGTATTTTCTGGATCATGTAAGTAACCGAGCATCGCATGAGGGGTTCGGTGTACAATTTCACCCATTTCACCCCGAGGGACTTCGTTACCATTTTCATCGACAATTTTTGTTTCAACGTGTAGGGCAGGTACACCCGCTGAACCGAGTTTCCGAAATTGATCTTCTGGTTGCAGGGCTGTCGCTAAAGGAGCTACTTCAGTTTGACCATAAAAATTCCAAAACTGCGCTTGTGGAAGTCGCTTCGACAGTTCTTTTAAAATTTCACGTGGCATAATCGCTGCTCCGTAATAACATTTTTCTAACGTTGATAAATCGTATTTATCAAAGTCAGGATGGCGTAATAAAGCAATCCATACCGTCGGAGGACAAAACAATTGCGTTGCTCTTTCTTGTTCAATGGTTTGTAAAATGACTCCTGGATCTGCTCCGCGTAAAATAATCCCACTTGCTCCAACATAAATACTTGGACCTAGGAAAACATGCAGCTGTGCACTATGGTAGAATGGCAGTGCATGAATAGCGACATCCTCTGCTTCCATTTTGCCATCAATCATACAGCTTACATATTCACTTAAAATGCTTTTATGAGACAACATAACACCTTTGGGACGTGATTCGGTACCACTCGTATACAAAACATGAGCAAGGTCGTCATCATCGAGCTCTACTTCTACAGGATCCGTCGACTGTCCGCTTCTTAATACAGACAGTGGTAGCCATCTTTCCAATTCATCTTTCAATTGTTCCTCAGTTGATACATCCATCAAATAACGGTGCTTAATTTCCAACCGATTAGACGAAGCATCGAGAACAGAAGCATATTCCTTTGAAGCAATGAATCCACTCACTGCAGCATGCTCTAAAATATACTCGATATCTTCACCGATCAACATATAATTGATTGGTAACATCACCGCTCCAATTTGTGCTAAAGCAAAATTCACGATTACAAAGTCCAAACTATTTTTGGACATGACCGCAACTCTATCTCCTTTTTCCATCCCATCTACCGAAAAAGCACGTGCTGTTTGATTGACAAGATCATTGAGTTCACGATAGTTCAAGCGCTGTCCATCATACATAAGAGCAAATTTCTCAGGCACTCTTCTGCTCGTTCGACGCAAAATATCACTTAACGTATGGCGACGAACGCGCTGCAACGTGTTTTTAAAATTCGCAGACTCCTCAGTAGGTAACTGGATGCTCACCACTCCTCACATGAATGATTTGCTGTCTATCTATATTTTTAAATTTTCTATTTATTATTATATTTCAGATAAAGAGAGATGGCAAGTCTTTTTATAACCCCATTATGATGTATCAACGTTTGAAAATGCCTTAGATTTTTGCACCTCCTCTTATAGCAAAAAGACAAGGTTACATTTTACCTTGTCTTTCAACTTAAGATATTTATGAAACAAACATGACGTGGTTGAGTTAATCTTCATGTATGACTACGGTATCGGCTAGCTTGTCATGAATCCCCTGCTTTTTCCGATCAAATGCAACGACGAGATATAAAAGGTTGATTATCCAGAAGACACGGTAGAAGAACCTGCCAATTACTTCTCTAAAAATTAAATCACTCCATCGTAAAGGCTTTTCTTCTTTGTGAATGACTTTCAACCCAAAAATCATTTTTCCGATCGTCTGTCCCTTCCATTTCGTCATCCATACAAAATATACATATAAAATAATGGTTCCGAGTATTCCCGATATCGTCCAAATACCCGCTTCAATCGGTTCACCCTCATTGATAAACTTCAGAGGACTTAACAAGATGCCGTTTAAGCTAAACACAATGATCAAATCAACGATGTATGCCCAAAATCGCATCCAGAATCCCGCATAGCGTCGTTGAGTTGGAAATGATGCTTCTGCATAATCAATTTGTCCTACACTCATTTCGGCACTCCTCTCTATTTAGAATATAAGTACATGGCACGCGGTGCATTCATCTCTCTTAACAGCGCGGAAACACCGAATAAATCCGTTTCCTTCCCTGCTATGTTTTGCAACGCCCCACCCATAAACCGATTGAAATAATTAAAAGGATTTCCGTATTCTACAACTGTAACATCGCCAAGGTCATAATCTTCCTTCATGAGCGTAATCGTATCATCTAACGTGCCGAGTTCATCGATGAGCTCTACATCTTTCGCTTGTTTTCCAGTATAGATGCGCCCATCGCCGAGTTCTCGGATTCGATCTTCAGACATACCACGACCATTGACGATCGCCTCTACAAAACCATCATAAAATTCATCGATCATTGTCTGCAACATTTCACGCTCTTCTTTTGTCATATCACGAACCCCAGAACCCATGTCTTTAAATGCGCCACTTTTAATCGTGTTATAATCAATGCCAAGCTTATCCGCCAATTCCTTATAGTTCATGTTTTCCATAATGACACCGATTGACCCCGTCACGGTAGCATCATGAGCGACTATTTTCTCTGCTGGAGCGGCGACATAATAACCACCAGAGGCTGCCATATTTCCCATGGACACATACACCGGCTTCTCGTACTCTTCTTGGATTGTCACGACTTTGTCATAAATTTCCGCACTTTCTACTACCCCTCCACCCGGTGTGTTAACACGTAAAATAATCCCTTCAACGAATTCATCTTCAGCTGCTTCATCAAGCATCGTTAAAAATTGTTGATGATCGTATGTATCAGCAACCAGTGGATTCCCTCCAGTGTCCATTATAATTCCATCCAGTGGGATGACGGCAATCTTATTTAATGAGCTCCCCTCCTCGATGACGGTTTCCTCAAATTCGCCAAAAGCAAATAACTTTTCAAAATCACTCGTTGCCATCGTCGATCCAACCTGGATGACAATCGACACTAAAAATAAAACAGCTGCACCTAACAGGGCAAACCAACGTTTTGCATTCATTTCTCTTCCTCCCTATCCATTTCATTGTGTTGGTTAAATCATACATCATCTGTATCCCGTTCTCAAAAATGAATCGTCAGTGATGGGAATTTTCTTTTCATGATCGACACTTTCAAAAATGTATGTACATTTAGTCTCCATCATGATTGAACGTCGATCATTACACTTCAGATTGGAAAACATCGAATTTTCTTATCACCATAAAATACCAGCTCAATTAACTGGTTAATTTTCACTGTATGGGCACACTACAAGAAGAAGTAGGTGATATCCTTGTATAAAAGTCATGAACGAAAGTTAATCTGGCTCGCCTTTATCGTGGCGGGAATTATGTTTTTATCCATTCTCGGAAGATTACTAAGCGGTTAAAGGAGGCGCGAGTCATTTATGAGTGATGATGCAGTATTTTACAGTCGGGTGTTGACAGAATTAACCCTATCTTTTCATATTATTTACGCGACACTCGGAGTAGGCGTTCCTCTCATGATCATGATTGCTCAATGGGTTGGTATTCGTAAAAATGACGAACATTATATTTTGCTAGCTAGACGTTGGACACGAGGTTTTGTGATTACCGTTGCCGTCGGTGTTGTTACCGGAACTGCGATTGGACTACAACTCTCTTTGCTTTGGCCGAACTTCATGGAGCTAGCAGGTAATGTCATCGCTTTACCCTTATTTATGGAAACATTCGCTTTCTTTTTTGAAGCGATCTTTTTAGGCATTTATTTGTACACGTGGGATTGGTTTGAAGATCAGAGAAAACATTTGTTATTGCTTGTTCCCGTTGCAATCGGGGCGGCATTTTCCGCTGTTTTTATCACGATGGTGAACTCGTTTATGAACGCCCCACAAGGATTCGATATCGCGAATGGAGAACTCGTGAATGTCAATCCACTCGTCGCAATGTTTAATCCAGCGATGCCAACCAAAGTATCACATGTCGTCGTAACAGCTTTCATGACATCTGCATTTATACTAGCCGCCATTGCTGCTTTTCGTTTGTTAAGGGGATCCGACCATGTATACCATAAAAAAGCCCTTTATTTAACGATGAAAATCGGACTTGTTTTCTCAATTGCTGCGTTAATTATCGGTGATTTTTCGGGTAAATATTTAGCTGATTACCAACCCGAAAAACTAGCCGCCGCTGAGTGGCACTTTGAAACATCAGAAGAAGCTCCATTACTCATGTTTGGTAAGCTCGAAGATGATGAAGTAAAATATGCGCTTAAAATTCCATACGCATTGAGTATCCTCGCGGGAAATAGTCCGAATACAGAAGTCATCGGTCTCGATCAATTTCCAGAAGACGAAACACCACCCCTTTATATTCATTACTTATTCGACATGATGGTCACGATTGGCATGTGGATGATCTTTTTATCACTGATGTACTGGTTAGGAACGAAACGAAGATGGCCTATCGTTGATAAGCGATGGTTCCGTTGGTTAATCGTCTTAGGAGGACCACTATCACTTATTGCGATTGAGGCAGGTTGGTGGATGGCAGAAGTTGGAAGGCAACCATGGGTGTTAAGAGGGTTGTTAAAAACATCGGATGCAGCTACTTCAAGCGGGCAAGTCGATCTGATGCTCATGCTATTTGCTGGTTTATATATCATCCTCGGAATTGGCACAATCATAGTCCTCAGTCGCATGTTCAGAAAAAATCCTGTTGAACGTGAAATACAAGACCGAAATTTGGAAAAAGGTGGTGCGAATCCATGAGTTTAGATTTAGAAATAGTCGGGATCATCGTGCTGTGGACGTTTTTATTTGGCTATGTCATCTTAGCATCGATTGATTTTGGTGCCGGATTTTTCAATGCGTATAGTGTGTTTACGGGTAAACAACATATTTTAACAAAAGTCATTCAACGCTATTTGTCCCCTGTATGGGAAGTAACGAATGTTTTCCTCGTCTTCTTTTTCGTAGGAATCGTCGGGTTTTTTCCGAAAACAGCTTTTTATTATGGAACCTCTTTATTAGTACCTGTTAGTATTGCCGTTATTTTATTAGGGGTCCGCGGGTCGTACTATGCCTTTGAAACGTACGGTGCTAGAGGACATAAAGGCTACACGTACATGTATGGATTAACTGGGCTATTTCTCCCTGCCTCCTTATCAATTGTCCTCACGATCTCAGAAGGAGGATTTGTGTCGATGGTTAACGAAAAACCTGTTCTCGATTACTGGGCCTTATTTACGAGCCCGTTGACATGGAGTATCGTCGTGTTGAGCATTACCGCTCTACTTTACATTTCCGCTGTTTTTCTAACGTGGTATGCCAATCAAGCAGAGGATGTTGAAGCGACAAAGCTCATGCGAAGATATGCCTTAATATGGTCCATACCAACAATCGTTACTGCAGCCGGTATTATTTATGAATTACGGGCACATAATCCCATTCATTATGGACGAATCCTTGATTTATGGTGGGTGTTCGCTTTGTCTTTTCTCCTATTTTTAGGGACCGTCTGGCTCCTTTGGAAAAAGACGAATTATGGGTGGGCTTTCACTTTGCTGGTCGGACAATTCGCACTCGCTTTTTATGGATATGGATTTGCTCATTACCCTTATTTGCTCTATCCACATTTAACGCTTTATGACAGTTTTACAAATGAAGCGATGGCCATTTCGCTGATCGTCGCGTTCATTGCTGGACTTTTTCTGTTACTCCCCTCTCTCTATCTGCTACTCAGATTATTCCTGTTTAACAAGGACTACGTAAAAGGAGAGAAAACCGACTATTATTAATGAGAAACGGAGGTATAAACGATGAATGATTTCCTCATTTTGTACGCACCTATCATCGTTTTATTTGCATCCACCATCATCGCTTTTTGGGCAGCATTTGATGATAAAGCGTTTGGAGAAGAAGACGAGTAAAAACTATGCCATTCTATCTTTAGCATAGCTTCATTCGTTCGAACGTATCCTATAAAAACATCCACTGTTTAATCCAAATCGTTTCCAAGTAAAAAAGCACTACCACCTCATCATATGCAGCCCACTTATTATACAAAATATCTCTAAACCTTTTTCTTAGCATCCGCAACCAACTTCCAAAAAAACCGGTTGTTTCAAAATAGACTGATTAAATATTTTATTTAAAAACAGAACAAGCCCACTAGAATTAAGAATCGATAGTTCGCCACTCTTCTGAACAACCGTATCCGTTTATGCATTAAAAGCCAATCATTGGGAATCCTATCAGTGTACGTTAAAGAAGGTAGACACATATGATTTATGAATACGAATATAATAAGGAGGATTACAATGGGAATTTTTAGCGGGGCTCCTACAAATGAGCCCATGCATTATGGAGAAGTTTTTGGAACATGGTCATTTCTTCTAACTGCTAAAGGGGCGATTGCAGGTTATCAAACTCACCTAAACCATGCAGGTGATGAAGACCTACAAAAATTACTGGAGGAAGCTATCCGAAACGGACAAGAAGAAATCAAACAGATTGAAATTTTATTAAAAGATAATGGAATTGGATTACCTCCAACTCCTCCCGAAAGACCTAAAGCTCACTTAGAAAACATTCCTACTGGAGCACGTTTTCAAGACCCAGAAATAGCAGCTTCTCTCTCAATGAAAATTGCAGCAGGATTAGTATCATGTAGCACGATTATGGGACAAGCAATTCGAGAAGATATTGCTATGATGTTTGGACAGTTTCATGTTCAAAAAGCAGCACTTGGATCTAAAGTACTTCGACTAAATAAAGAAAAAGGATGGTTGGTGCCACCACCTCTTCATTACAGTGCCATTAAAGAGTAGACCTTAAGGTTTACTCTTTTTTTAAGTTATTGTCCTGTTTCATTTTATCCGAGAAGATATTACCCTTGTTTCTTTCTTAACCACAACCGATAGCATGTCTGTCTTCTTTTTCATCCTCGATCGAAGCACGCTCGATTCTCCTTCATATTTTTCATATCTTATAAATATGGTTATGATCATTCCCTAACTTTTGGTTAAAGTAAATCAAGGCGATAATTGGGAATATTTTATTGAAAAGATTTGGAGTCACTTGTTTGATCATGTTATATGTAAAGATTTTATTGCTTTGTGAACCGATTGTGTGTAAACGGACTACTTTCCTCTTTACAAGTTGATATATCAACATGATTAACGTATTAAATAGTTAAGACCATATGTTTACGTTCTTTTATACGATAAACGAAGACGGGATAAATTTTCTTCCTTGTGTAGAATACAAATGAACGAACCTCTGCCTTTCCGAATAGACTAAAATAATAGATGCTCTTCATAAAGGAGAGAGGGGTTACATGTATCCATTTGACTTTTTTAGGCAACAACATCGTCCTAGTGGTGATTTTGGCGATTTTTTCCAAAATCAGTTTACACCTGAGCATTTGCATCACATTAAACAGATGGTGAAACAATATCATTCGCTATTAAATGAAGACTTTTGGAAAAATATTTACGGTTTAAGTAAGCAACATACGCTTCAAATGCTTCCCATTGAAATATGGGAAAGTAAGGATTCCTTATTTTTGAGTATTATCGTCCCGGGATTGGCGAATATGAACGAAGCGACACTGGATTTTCACAGTGAACAGGAAGTGACGATTACGGTGAAAGCAAACTCGATAAAACCGGTAAATGCCGAACAATTATTGAAAAGCGAACTGCCACAACAGACGTATCAACGAGAAATTTTACTACCTAAACGTGTGGATCCGTTTGATTACACGTCTAGTTATGAGCGTGGAGTCATTACGTATGTACTCATCAAAACAAAGAATGAAATGAAAACGAGCTAACTCTTACGATTCGAAAGGAGGGGGCATCATTTCCCAAATTGAAATCAACATAGGTAATTTTAAAGTTTATCATCTTTCTGGTACGTCCTCTCTCGTGATTGGTGAAGCAACATATGATCAATTATCGAGTGAATCTTCCACTACTAACGGTGTAGGCAGTGCCTATGGAGATGGTTCTTATATTAATATGAACCCTTATCAATCACCGGTGAACGATCCAAACACCCTCAAAGAAAAACAAACTCCCTTATCTTCACACCCACATATAAAAACAGAGAGAAAAACCTCCTCTCTTTATCATCCTCGTTATTTTTAATGTGTAGTGGGGAATCTCCCCCTTCCCCTTCTATTGCCCGAAAAACCCCTCTGTATATACAGGAATACACTTCCCCCGGATCATAATTCCATTTTAATTCCAATACATATCATGGTTATCATTTGAATACATATAAAATAGTTTGGGTAAAAACGATCATTAATCGATTTCAATTGAAGGTGGTGGCAATCAATGGATCATGACTATGACCACAGACTGGCGTTGATGACTCTATATCAACATGTCCAAGACTTACACCACTATATCCAGGAACTCCACCATTATGTAGCCAAAACAAAGGTGTATGAGTACCACATTCAAAAGATAAGTATCAAAAAAATAACAGGAACGTTACAATTAGGCCAGTTGCTTAATAACAATCAAGGTGATTTCCACGGGATTCATCGCTTTTTTATCGCCAATCTGCACATCAACGAAATCGAAGAAAACGGTACGGTTGGAATCGGTATTCGAGAAAAAAACTACGATCAACAACAAACAAAAATCGTTTCCCCGCAAGAAGCGAGCAAGGAAACGAAACAGATTTACAAAGAAATCCAAACATTGTTAGACATCAATCAAGTTCCCCATTTTTTTCAAACGTTAGCGAACAAAGAAAACGTGTTAAAAAAAGTGTGGACGACCGTCACGAATACGTGGGGATCAAACGATGATTTCAATCATGTTTACACCGCTATTTTGGCTCTTTTAAATCGTCTGCCATTCCCAACCTTTCATCCTTCAGATGGAAAACTCAATAACAGCATGGGAATTGCTGTAGCTGATCACATCGAATCATGTTCCAAAACATTCGTCATAATCACGTTTCTCATCCAAAACCTTTTGCCACATTATCTAAATGAACAGCAAAAGAAACAACACCTTTCCCCCGAATCCTTTAAACAACTCGATACTCAAATGACACCAAAACAGCTTTTAACAGCGGTTAAAAACGGTTTTCAAATCAATCATCTCCCGCCTTCATATCAACGGCTACAAGATTTTCCAAATATAAGCACTGCATTATATGATGCTTTTGTAAATGAACTGACCCCTCCAAAAAATCTATATCATACCTATGTGCAAAACATGTATGAGCTATGCATAAACGAAGTAACTAGACACGCAGATGAATCATTATTCATAACGTTACATCCAAAGGAAGTAGGGTTTTTATGCACCCGATTAATGGATGATTTTACAATATATCAAAAACATCTTTTTTTGAACTATATGTTACTTCCACTGTGCAATAACGATGCTTAGCTTTATACCTACGCCCATAACCTAACTAATCTTGCACCCCAGCACCACTTTGTAATGATTTTTGAGGATCATCAAACACATCATTGTCGAGGAGTGGTGAACCTACCGGTGTTTGATTAATAAAATCAAGGTCTCCAAACGTTTGCCCAATTACATTCGATTTGTTTTGGCTATGAAAATTTGTCAATGTTAGACGTCCATAATTAAGTGAAGCTGTATTTTCCATGGCATTTACTTTGATCCCACCAAACACATTAATCACTAATCCATCCGTATCCACAAAACCAGACATTTCTTTTCAACTCCCTTTTGAAAAAGGACTTTAATTTACAGTATGTCAATAACAATGAATCGTGCGTACATGCACGTATATTTCTATGCATTATAGGAGGATATTTACAAAATCCCTCGTTCACTCCACACGTTGTCCACTTCATTCATTACTTGAATGAATTAACGTTCACAGTTGCCCACTACTCATTGTTGTTTTGGCATATGTTAGTAGTATCTAATCAATTCAGTCATAGAGGTGATAAGAGTGAGTCCTGATCGGAAAAATGAGCGTCAACGATTTGATCTCGATATGTCGCCATTTCGCGACTTGATGGAGCAAATGGATTCCTTTTTTAATCAATCATTTAAACAGATGGATTCTTTTTTTAAGTTCAGACCATTTAGGGTCCATGTCGATGAAAACGAATCGGAAATCATCGTCCACGCGGAGCTACCGGGAATCGAACGGGAGCAAATTAAACTTGAAATCATCAACAATCATTTACGAATTGCTGCTGAAAAAACGGCTCAATTAGAGGCGATCCATGACGTAACAAAAGACAAAACGAAAGAACAATCCTTTCAACGCGCCGAGCGATGGGTAACTTTGCCCTATCCGGTGCCCAAAGAAGACATAACGGCTACGTATAACGATAATGTACTCCAAATAATCCTCCCGAAACAAAATAAGCAACGAAACGTGATCGACATCGATGAATCTAACTGAAACAGAAAACTGCATCAGATTAGAATAAAAGGCCGGCTCACCCAAACAACGGGGACACCGGCTTTTTATAATCAACAATTGGCTAACAACATGTAAATAAAACAGACATTGAAGGTATATGTTACTTATGTCTACCCTTTTTCCATCCTTCTCCATCATTTCTACTTCTTTAAGAACTGGGAAATCATCGGACTGAACTCTTGATACAATTTATTAATTTGCTGTGCAGTTGTCGTAATTTTTTCGAAATCCATTTTTCCTTCAGACGTTTTAAACATCGACATTAAATTTGATGTGGGCGATTGACTTCCACCATACGGCAATCTTCGGGGTGGCATCGGTCGATGTGGTGGAAAAGGGCGTCTCGGTCTACCTGGAAACATTATACCACCTCCCTTATTGAATCCTACTACATCGTATTCAACGTAACTTTTTCTGAACAGGTTAGATGTCCTGTATGAACATTTTTTTCACGCTTCCATAACCACTTCTCCCCAAGACACATACAATATAAGATACACATAAAATTTGAGGTGAAATAATGAGTGTAATTGCGACAAATGAATGGATACGAACGAATGGTCATCGACCGATTCACATATGTGAAAAGCTAGCAGAATACTTTTCCGATGCCTCAGCGACTGATATTCATCAGCACTTAATCGCCCACGGTATGTATCACCAGCCAACGAAACAGAACGATTGGCTTATTAAAAATGAAGAAGAAAAGAATGTGTGGACAATCATTCAGAAAGAAGAAATCCTTCTCAAAAACAAATGGAAAGGACCTGATATTCCCATTTTCATTTTGCCCACCGATCCCTTTAATCGACGATTGAGACGAGAACATCGTGGCAAATCGGGGCTAGCCTTCCATGATAAATTATTTTTATTTATCTCTACGGAGCAAGAAGTAAAGGAAATAAAAGCATTATTTACACATGAATACAATCACGTTTGTCGGTTAGCTAACGATGAGAAAAGTGAAGAAGACTATACACTTATTGACACGATGGTACTTGAAGGATTAGCAGAATACGCTGTTTTCCGGCGATTCGGTAAGTCATATGCTGCTTCTTGGATATCGTATTATTCAACGAAACAGTTGAAACGATTATGGAAAACACTTATCCTCCCGAACAGTGAGTTGCCGCAGGAGCACCCAAAACATGAAGCGATTTTATATGGCCTACGGATGTATCCTCGTATGATTGGCTATTGTGTCGGATATTATTTAGTTCATAACTATATGAAAACGACCGATTTATCATTTATAGAAGTATTAAAATTACCAGCTAAGCAAATCGCCCAAATAGACGATTCATAAATAATTCTCTACGTATCTTAACAAAACGATGACGAATAAACTTTTTAGATTAACTCAAATTTTCTATACGTTATTTCCATCCACTTTAAATAAACGCCGGACTGACTAACAATGTCATTCTCAAGTTAAGTCAGTCCGTTCACTTCAACACAACTTACCAAAAAAAGAATGGAAGTAACGCTAACGTTACGATCGAACCTAATGCAACACCAAATCCAAATCCACGTGATCCATATGAACCATATCCGTATCGATAACCTCCACCCGCATAAAAACCAGATCCATAACCACCTAAGCTCTTACGACCGAGGGGCCGCATGTATACGTGACGTCGATCTACACCTTGAATAATTCCTCGGTGTATTCTACCATCACGCGTTCTGATTTCAACCGCTCTTCCCCGGTATCGATGGCATAAATCATAATAATGTCCAACAGACATGTTTTCACCCCCATATCCATATAAGCCATACGACAGTATATGTATACGAACCATCCTACGTAAGGGGCAAATCCATCAGATGAATAGCTGATCAATGTTTGACTTAACTCGCCCTCACATGAAACACCACTATTAAGTGACCGAAATACTCGTTATACTATACAAACGCCTATTCGAGCATGTATCTAGATGTTTAACCAAACAAAATACATTTCGCTAACATATGGTAATCACAAAGGGATAGGAGGTGTGGTCAACATGAGTGGAACTGGTGGATATGGATATGGCAATAGCTTTGCGTTAATTGTTGTTCTGTTTATCCTACTCATTATTGTAGGTACATCCTATGTCGGCGGATATTATTAATGAACATGTTAGGAGGAGGTCAGCATGGGATTTGGTTTTGGTAGATGTGGATATCATCACGGAGGATATGGCTATGGAGGGCAATCTGTAGCAGGTTATAGTGGCTACAGAAATGGATTTGCATTAATCGTAGTTCTATTTATCCTATTGATCATTATCGGTGCTGTTTGCTACACCTACTAAATGATTATTCTTATTCATCAATAAAATAACAATCATTACAGTATACGTCATTCAGCGATGTTCATGAGTCATCTCCTCTTCATCATCATTTTCTATTTAAGATGCTGGCCTACAGGAAGAGATGGGCTAGCATCTTTATTATACGTACTGATTTATATTTCTAAGAATCAACCATTCGCCACTGCTCACCGATTATGCCCAAAACATGAAAGGTGGGATAGTGTCCCTATCACCATTCACCTGCTTATCATATAGTAATAACAAATGCACGTATGGAGGTGTTCTTAGTATGAGTGACTCTGGTGCTTACGGAGGATACGGCAACGGCTTCGCTTTAATTGTCGTGTTATTTATTTTGTTGATTATTGTAGGAACTGCTTATGTTGGCTGGTGTTAACAAATAAACTCAATATAAATAAAAAGGAGGAATAAGTATGGGTTTTGGTGGTTGTGGTTATAGCCACGGTAGATGTGGATGTGGTCACGGATATGGTTATGGATACGGCGCACCAACGGGAGGCTATGGAGGCGGATTTGCCTTGATTGTTGTCCTATTTATCTTGCTCATTATTGTCGGTGCAGCTTGGTTTTAAATCATGTAGACACAACGGTTGCTTGTTGTATAACTTACAAGCAACCGTTATCATTTAGTATAATCAAACAAATTTCACCTCATCCCTTTCGAAAACTGATTCAATAAGCTATAATGCTATCATAATACGTTTTGTATTTGATATCGAAATGAATAAATATGCATACAGCATGACTGTATATGAAGTCATTTCAATCTGTAACGAAAGGGGGTCGCAATGGAAAAAACGTTACAAAAGAACATAGGTATGAACCAAGATGGACAACCTGTGTATTCCATCTTATTGATCATTGGCATCTGTCATTTATTAAATGACTCCCTACAAGCCGTTATTCCAGCAATGTTTCCGATTTTGGAAAAGTCTCTAGGACTATCTTTCACGCAACTTGGACTCATTGCATTCACACTCAACATGGTTTCTTCTGTGATGCAGCCAGTTGTCGGGATGTATACAGATAAGCGTCCCATGCCATATGCGCTACCATTAGGTTTAACAAGCAGTATGTTCGGAATGCTCGGGCTAGCTTTTGCACCTAACTTTCCGACTATTCTTATTAGCGTATTATTTATTGGCTTCGGATCAGCTATATTTCATCCTGAAGGATCGCGAGTTGCTTTTCTTGCCGCAGGTCCACGACGTGGCTTGTCACAATCTATTTTCCAAGTCGGCGGCAATACCGGACAAGCTTTAGCACCCTTGATTACAGCGTTAATTTTAGTTCCACTCGGCCAATTCGGTGCGATTTGGTTTACTGTTATCGCTGGACTCGCTGTATGTTTCCTATTATACATTGCCAAATGGTATCAAACGCAATTACACGGAATGGTTCGTCAAAAGCAAGGACTAGGTAACAGTCAACGGGACAGCCGGATGTCAACAGCAATTAAATGGGCGATCATTATACTTGTATTTCTCGTATTTGCCCGCTCTTGGTATATTAGTGCGATTTCTAACTTTTATGCCTTTTATGTTATGGACACGTATCACTTGTCCATTGCTCAAGCACAAATTTATATTTTCATCTTTTTACTCATGGGAGCGGCAGGAACATTTTTCGGTGGACCATTAGCCGACCGATTTGGAAAACGGACAGTAATCCTTTTATCATTCATCATTCCTGCGCCTCTTGCCCTAGCATTACCATATGTAGGGGAAATCGGAGCAATTGGGTTACTCGCGCTCATCGGATTTCTTTTGATGGCTAGTTTTTCAGTATCGGTTGTCTATGCCCAAGAACTCGTCCCAGGAAGAATTGGAACAATGTCTGGTTTAATTGTTGGTTTAGCTTTTGGCATGGGAGCCATCGGTTCAGTGGCACTTGGGACATTCATCGACCAATTCGGACTTACTCCGACGATGATTGGTGTCTCACTACTTCCACTTTTAGGAATGTTGGCCTATTTATTACCAACCGATGAAACCATCCGCTCTTGGTATAGTTGAGAAACATAAAACGCCTCAAGACAAAATCAATCAACGAAGTCATTTAGTATGATTTACACTACACAGTGGAACATAAATGGCGTATAATTTAATTTGTGAAGTCCCTAACAATCACAACAGAGGGATTATTTTTCTTAATATAAGATTACAATGATTAAAGAACAACACATAGCTACAAACCGCGAGGAAGGAGAAAACAATCATGTTAACAGAACAACAACTATTACGAATTCCGGGACCAAGCCCGATTCCACCGAGTGTACAACGGGCGATGAGTCAACCGATGGTAGGACATCGTAATGAGGAAACGGAACAATTACTCGAACGCATCCAACCGAACTTGAAGAAGGTGTTTGGAACGAAGCAAGATGTCGCCATTATTGCCGGCAGTGGAACCGCAGGATTAGAAACCGCCGTCGTCAATCTCGTTGAACCAGGTGATGAAGTATTAGTCATCGTTACCGGATCTTTTGGCGACCGTTTCGCACAAATTTGTGATACGTACGGAACAAAAGTTCACCGTATGGATATTGAATGGGGTAAAGCCGCTTCACCTGAACAAGTGAAACAGTATATGGAAGAAAATCCAAACATTCGAGCTGTTTATAGCACATATTGTGAAACTTCTACCGGTATTTTAAACCCGATTCCACAACTTGCAAAAGCCGTTCATGAAACATCCGAAGCTCTCTTTGTTGTTGACGGTGTATCTTGTGTAGGTGCTGTTGAAACGAAGATGGATGAATGGGGCATTGATGTGTTAGTCACTGGATCGCAAAAAGCATTCATGCTCCCACCTGGACTGACGTTTGTTGCAGCAAGTGAACGTGCTTGGAAAACGATTAAAGAAAATAAACATCCGAGATTTTATCTCGATTTAAACAAATATCAATCAAAAATTGTTGACAACTCAACACCATTTACACCAGCATTATCATTATTATTTGGACTAGATCAAGTACTGCAATTATTTGTGGAAGAAGGACTCGAAAATGTCTATGAACGACATCAATTGATGATGAAAATGACACGAGCAGCGTTTAAAGCACTTGATATTCCGCTTTTGACAACGGATGAATCAGCCTCACCTACAGTAACATCTATTCAACCGAATGATTTTGAAGCGGATGAATTACGAAAAGTGTTAAAAGATGATTTTGAACTCGTCTTAGCGGGTGGCCAAAAACAATTAAAAGGAAAGATTTTCCGCGTCGGTCATTTAGGATTTTGTTTTCCTGCGGATGTCTTACAGTACATTAGTCTCATTGAAATAGGCTTACAAAAAATTGGTAAATCAATTGAACTTGGTCAAGGTACACGAGCCGCTCAGGAAGTATACTTATCTCAAACCGAATAACACAGGAGGATGCAACATCATGTTCAAAGTTTTAATTACCGATCCATTGAATGAAGAAGGGATTCAACCTCTACGTGATGCAGACAATATCGAAGTTGTCATCGACACGGAAATGAGTCCCGAACAATTAGAAGAGCAAATTGCGGATTTTGATGCTTTATTAGTCAGAAGTCAAACGAATGTGACACGACAAGTGATTGAAAAAGCATCCCGATTAAAAATTATCGGTCGCGCTGGGGTAGGTGTCGATAACATCGACTTAGATGCAGCAACCGAACAAGGAATTATCGTCGTTAATGCGCCAAACGCCAATACGAACTCAGCAGCAGAGCATACGATGGCAATGATTATGTCACTTTCCCGAAAGATTCCCCAAGCGCATTATGCTTTAAAAAATAATAAATGGGAACGAAGCAAATACGTCGGTGTAGAGTTAAAAGGAAAAACACTCGGCATTGTCGGCCTCGGACGAATTGGAACTGAAGTCGCTTACCGAGCTAAAGGGCAACGAATGAATGTCATTGCTTACGATCCATTTTTGACAAAAGAAAAGGCGGAAAAGTTAGGGATTGGCCACGGTACGCTAGAAGAAGTTTTAAAAGCAGCCGATTTCGTAACGGTTCATACGCCACTCTTAAAAGAAACAAAACATTTGATTGACGCCGAAGCTTTTGAGCGCATGAAGCCAAACGCACAAATTATTAACTGTGCACGCGGGGGTATTATTGATGAAGATGCGCTTTACGACGCCATCGCATCGGAACAAATTGCAGGAGCTGCCCTCGACGTATTTGAAGAAGAACCAATTGAAAATCATAAACTTTTAGAATTACCACAAGTCGTTGTTACCCCTCACCTCGGGGCAAGCACGATTGAAGCACAAGAAAACGTCGCAATTGATGTCAGTCATGATGTCGTCAGCTTATTAAATGGAGATACAGTGAGCAATCCTGTCAACCTTCCATCACTGTCTAAAGAGTTGATGAACAAAATTGAACCCTATTTCAATTTAGCTGAAAAATTAGGTCAGTTTCTCATCCACTTAACCGATGAAGCATTGCAAAAAATAAATATTTATTACTCAGGCGATTTATCAGAAATGGAAGTCGCACCGTTAACACGTAATGCGGTGAAAGGTATTTTGAAACGCCACCTTGGCGATCACGTCAATGATGTCAATGCCCTTTATTTAGCAGAGAAAAAAGGAATTACCGTACACGAAAATAAAACGAGTTCGACAAAAGGATTCACAAACTTACTAACGGTAGAAATCGAAACACCTTCCGAAAAGCGAAAGGTATCAGGTACTTTACTCAATGGTTTAGGCGCAAGAATCGTTAAAGTCGATGATTATCGTGTCGATGTCACACCAGACGGGCACATCGTTGCCATCCATCACCATGACCAACCGGGTGTTATCGGTCGAATGGGTATCCTTTTAGCCGAACACGATGTGAATATCGCGACAATGCAAGTCGACCGTCTCGATGCCGGTGGCAAAGCCATTATGCTCTTAAAAGTTGATAAACACGTCGATCAAAAAGCATTGGAAAGATTAGAAGGGATGGAAGAAATTTACGAAGTGACTGCCGTCGATTTATAACCGTCATGTTCTTCGTCCATAAACACACAGCCTTTTGCTCAATAGCTGTGTGTTTTCTTAATTATAAAAGCTCACTCCTTTTCCATCATCGAGTGAGCTCCTATTTATCATTATCAGTTTTGATGGTCAATGTGTTATTTTTTTACAATTGACAAAAGTTCACGCAAACGTTTGATTTCATACGTTGGTGTTACCTCTTCTGGTCTTTTGTCATCGTGATTAATCCATACAGAGTCGATTCCGGTTCGCGAAGCACCGAGAATATCTGTCAATAAGTTATCCCCAACCATAAGGGCTTCATCAGCTTCAACATCTAATAAATGTAATGCATGTTTAAAAATAGCGGGATCTGGTTTCCCACTTCCAAAATCACCTGAAATGACAATATGTTCAAAATATGGGACAAGTTCAGGTGATAGTTTTAGTTTTGTACGTTGTAAATCAGGGGAACCGTTTGTCAACAGGAGTAGCTTATAATCATTTTTCAACTCGTCAAGAACATCAAGCGTTTCTTCGTATAAATATACGTGTTTCTTGCGTGCAACTCGAAACGCTTCCGCCAATTCCTTTGCAAACGCCTCATCTTCAACACCAAATTCTTCTAATCCCTTTCTCCAAGCGTCTTTACGATATGTAGGAGCTATTTCTCTTAACTTACGGAATGACTCGCCTTCATCTTGGAAATCTCCCCACAACGCTTCAAATGTACCAATGCCGATATTTTTTGTAAAATCATATGTCTCATAGGATTCGTACAAAGATTGAGCGTGTTCTTTCACACTGTTTTCTAATGCATGCGCATCGAGATCATACTTTTCTTTTGCCTCTTCACATGCAACTTTAAAAGCCTCATTGACACTTTTCGCATCCCAAAGTAACGTATCATCCAGATCAAATATAATTGCTTGTAACAACTGTTAATCTTCCTTCCATGTTTTTTAATAAAACAATTATCTTTATTAATATTCTTCTTCATAGTATCATATTTACGAAGATTCATGTATGAAACAGCAATGCTTGCGGTGCTCTGCTTCCAGTCTTGAAGAACGCCCCTATGAACACTTAATCATCGCACACTCCCCTCAAAGCGATTTCGGTTAAGAGCCATCCATATCGCTGAGGAGTAAACATCATTTAAAATGCTGTGTATGTACCCTTTACGTCACAGCCAAATCTTTGTAACCATATCAACAATAGAAACAAAGGGGGATTCACATGTGTCTGATCAACTTTCAATTTCAAACACATCCGAATTATAAACTCATTGTTGCAGCAAATCGGGATGAATTTTATGAACGTCCCACTGCACCTGCACAATTGTGGGAAGACCATCCAAATATACTGGCAGGTCGGGATTTATTAAAAAGAGGTACGTGGCTCGGTATAACAAAAAAAGGACGCTTTGCAGCATTAACAAATTTTCGCGACCCAAACCAAGTAGAAGATGGAAAGAAATCACGTGGAAAAATTGTTAAACAATTTTTAACGAGTAACACTTCTCCTCAAAACTTTTTAAAACACTTACAAGAGTCCAAGGATGACTATGTTGGTTTTAATTTGATCGTCGGGAACCCCGAAGAATTGTATTACTACAATAATATCGGAAATGAGATTACAAAAATAACTCCCGGAACGTATGGATTAAGCAATCATTTTTTAAACACACCTTGGCCAAAAGTCGTTAAAGGAAGAAAACGATTGAATAACTACGTATCACAACAATCTATCATTCAACCGGAGCCACTGTTTGAAATGCTCACAGATCGAACAGAGGCACCCGATCAGAACTTACCCAATACAGGCGTTGGTATTGAGCTCGAACGCAAACTCTCTCCCCTATTTATTCAAACATCTGATTATGGTACGCGAAGCTCGACCGTCTTATTCATCGACCAACATAATGATATGACATTTGTTGAGCGAACGTATAATCAAGGGTCCCTTATTGATGAAAAGCGCTATCGTTTTCAACTTACCATGATGGGATGATGGCTGAAAATAGTTCACCTTACAGTTACGCGATCCTCTGTGTATCGTCCCATGAAAAACCTCCTTATTGGAGGTTTAGTTGTTACATCATCATTTGAAACATTTTAGAAAAATCAATCTGTCCTCACTCAATCCCCTTCATTTCATTTAATCGTTTACTATTACCTGTAAAGTTCACATATGGTAAACTTATATGCAAGTCATAAAACGTCATGATTTGTGATTCGATAATGGGGGGAAATCATCATGGAAGTTTTCGCACTCAGCGGGCCAAGCGGTACGGGGAAAAGTACTTCTGCTCTAGCATTTGCTTATGAAAAAAAGATTCCCGCAATTATTGATGATGGATTGCTCATCGTCAACGGGAAAAAAGTAGCAGGCACATCGGCTAAATTTGAAAAAAATACGATTACCGCCGTCAAATGTGCGACATTTTTGAACGAACAACACGCAAAAGAAGTTCAAGAAGCGATTGAACAATTTTCGGTTCAACGTATTCTCATCATTGGAACATCGAAAAAAATGGTCCGATTGATTGCCGAACGACTAAATCTTGGTGAAATTGACCATTACTATCACATCGAAGATATTCGTTCATCAGGGGAAATAAAAATCGCTCAATATGTTCGTCAATTAGAAGGAAAGCATGTCATTCCTATTCCGCATCAACAAGTATCACAAAACTTTTTTAAAAAACTGATCCAAAAAGGAAAGGAAATTTTCACATCCAAAAAACGAAAAATCGGCGAGACGACGATTGTCCACCCCGATTTTCACCGTGGTTCGATCTATATTTCTGATAAAGTATATAAAAAAATCATCAAACATGCTTGTATGTCAATTGAAAACATCAAAACGTGTCATTCAATTCAACTACAATTAGAAGGTTTACCAGCTGTCAAAGTGGAAGTTAGCCTGAAGTGGCCAACAGAAATAAAGATTATATCGACGATTAAACAATTACAACAACAAGTGATCGAGCATTTCCATAATTATTTGAGTATCGAGCTCGATTGCGTCGACGTGACCGTCAAAATGTAGAAAACCGTTTTTGACATTTTGAAGAAGTCTCCAACTTAAACGCTTGAGACTTCCCCATTTTAAAACGTGATGGACAACACAGCTTTCGACTGATGCGAACAAACGTCCACTTTTTTGTACACATTTCACTTCATATGACGGAGCTAAACGGATCATTCATAACATCCTCTCCGCCCAAGGAACAGGAAATAAACGACTCACTATATTTATGTGTTGTTCACGCGCCGTTTGAAATTCGGTTTTCTCTTTTCAACGAACGCTGCTACTCCTTCTGGAAAATCATTCGCATCCACAAATGGAGTCGAACCTTTCCAAAGAACAGGAGCACTATTGACACATTCGCTAACCGATTTTTTTACAGCTAATAAAGATGCAGGAGATTGAGAGGCGACAAGTTTTCCCATGCGAATCGCATAGCGGTCGAGTTTTCTCTCCTCTACTACGTAATTTAACATCCCTAATTGATGGGCTTCTTCTGCTCGTAAAATCCGTCCTGTATATACAAGATCTTTTGTTAAACTCGGTCCAATCAAACTGACAAGACGTTGAGCAAATTGGTTATTGATGGTGATTCCTAATTTTCCAACCGGAATACCTAATTTAGCTTTTTCTGAACCAATTCGTAAATCACAAGCGAGAGCCAACTCAAGTCCAGCTCCCATTGCTGGTCCATTAATTACACCGATTGTAGGAATCGGTAAGTTTTCAAAAAGAGAAATCGTCTGTTCCATGACGACAAATGAATCTTCTGCTTCTTCTAATGATAATCGATGGAATTCCTTAATATCAGATCCAGCTGTAAATTGGCTTCCCGACCCACGTAATAAGACGACCTTATTTTTCGGATTTTCAAGTACTTTGTTAGCAATTTCTGCCAATTGCTTCCACATGTTTTGTGTTAAGGCATTGCGGAGTTGTGGACGGTGAATCGTAATAATTGCTAGTCCGGCTGTTTCTTGATACGTCATTTTTGCTTCTTCTTCTTTCAATCTTGTGATGTCAACGCGCATCGCAATCGTCTCCCTTTTCTGAATGATCTAAACTTTCGTATCAATGCACATGTAAATCGTTTGTCATTGCCTTGCTGAATGTGCCAAGGACAGATCGCTTTTACAATGGAGCATTTGTTCATCCATCCATTCATGTGAATAAACCATATTCTGAGTTTTTCTACATTCATCATACCACATCTGTTTCATTCAGCGAATCATTTCGACAGAAGCAACATGACGGCAAATGATACCGACAAGAAATAAACAATCGACTAATAATAAGGAGGTATACGTTTGAAAATCATCAAACGTCATAATCTGCTCAACAATTATTTAAAAAGTTTTCGATTTTTCGCATCTTTCTCTTCATTGTTTAATGATACACTACATATAAGAGTCGTTAACGAATCGAAAGGGGAAGAGCGCTATGACGATAAATATCAAGCAGATGAATCAACAGGTAAAAGAGTTAACCGGACCGGTGCTAACTATCTACTTAAATATTGATCCTACGAGTGAAGAATGGAAAATTCGCCTAAAAAATGGACTGAAAAAGACGAAACAATATATCCAAGCTTCCCAACCAGAACAAAAACAACAATATGCAAATATTCAACAAAAAGTAATGTCAGCAATCACTGATGAACAGCGGAACATTAAGCAAGGTTTGATCTGTTTTGCAACCTCAGATGAACTTCTTATCAAACATACGCAAATCTCCATCACTAATGCCTTTCATTGGGATGAATATCCCGTTACTGAGCAATGGGAACAACTTCTTAAACAATACCCGAAAAGTGGCGTCATCCTCCTCCAAAGAGATCAAATATCGATACTTGACACAATCCTTGGAGGTTTAGAACAAGAAGCGCACTATACATTCGATCTTGAAAATAAACATTGGAAGCAATACAAGGGAATCGCATCAGGGGCAATTATTTCGAGCAGTGCTAATCACCGCGACCAATATGACCAACGCCTCAAAGAAAACCAGTCACGATGGTTCAAAAGTATCGTTCCAACCATCCAGAAACATGCAAAATCGAGTGAGTGGGAAGGGGTCTATCTCGTTGGGCCGACTGAATTAACAAATGAGATGGAACAGCTGTTACATACGCCTATACTAGGGATTATCAATCGTAATTTCGGTGGAAAAACAACTCACCAAGTAATTCAAAGAGTGTTTAAAACAAATGAATACTCTAAATCTAGGAATCAATAGTAAACAAAACATCGATCAAAATAACCATCATCGTACATGCCAGTAAGATGTTAATCGATGAAATGCATCAAAATAAACCATTTTCCCTATAAAACACGTGGCAGGGGAAATGGTTTTTCCTTGCAAAGCTTCACTCATGCTTAACTCTTAAACACCACGCCGGTTCCCCCAGACGAGCGCATGCATTTGTGGTAGTACACGAGCATGATTTAATGCTTTTTCGGCCATCGTTTGACGAATGAGCCATTCATAGGCATTTAGCAATTGTCGTGTTAATTGGTCGTTATCACTTTGATCAAGATCCTCGTTACCTACTTGTAAGTACAACGGAATAAGAGGATATCGCTGCGTAACTTGTTTAGCAAATTGTAAGTCCTTATCATTAAAAATAACAATTTTTAAACTCGTGTGTCGTAATCGTTTATTATTCAGTAATTTATCTATGATTTCATCAAGAATATCGAAATCGACTCGCATCTTTGAACTAGGTGGCTTTGGTGAAATGGTCAAGTCATCAATGTGAAGAAACCAATCTTGCCATCGACTCCCTTGTGTTTCTAGAGCAATTTCGATGTCATTTTCCTGTAAAATTTTTACAAGATCAGCAATCTGTTTATACAAGCCAGGATTGCCACCAGAAAGTGTTACGTGGGAAAAACGATCCCCGCCATGGGCTTTAAGTTTTTTCCAAATTTCTAAAGCGGTCATTTGGACGATTTCTTCTTTTACCGATCCATCCCATGTAAACTTGGAATCACACCATGCGCACGAATAATCACAGCCCGCTGTCCGTACAAACATCGTCTTTTTCCCCATAGCCATTCCCTCGCCTTGGATCGTTGGGCCGAATATTTCTATAACGGGGATCTTATTCACATTCCATCCACTCCCGTCTTACTTCTGCATATGCAGTTGGGGTTTCATACAACCGGATAAACTCGACCTGTATTCCAGCATATTTCTCTTTATTCTCCGATCGATTTAATGCCTTTACAGTTTTCTCATACATCCACACAACCATGTTTTCAGCTGTTGTATTCATCGGTGGTAACGTTTCATTCACATAACGATGATCTAAATAGATTTCAATTTCATTTTTCCAAATTTCCTTAATATCCCCGAAATCGATGGTCATACCAATCTCATTAGGATATCCGCTGATGCCAAAGATCACTTTGTACGTATGTCCGTGCAGATTCTTACACTTTCCTTCGTATCCGTGTAAATGATGGGCGGCATCAAACGTAAATTCCTTACTTACTAATACACGCTTTGAGTGATATCGTAACTCAGACCTTTGAATATCTTCACCGAGCTTTTGTAGTTGATCAACAATGCGAAAATCATACATCGAACGCTTCCTCTCCTTTTTTATACATTTTGTCGTTGACAAATTTGTATAGCGCGAAAGGATGTAATGTTCGTTAATGAATGCCGATATTTCTCTCACTGAGTAATTTTTGAATCCATTAACACACAAAACACAAAAAAACCATACCCTAAGGATATGGTCCATCGTTAGTCCTTAGTTTTTTATAGAGGGTGCGCTAAGAACCTCTTTCAACTCGTAAACTCGCAAAATGTATTTGATTGTTATGATGCATCCTCTATGTCACTCTCGACAAGGACGGTTCTCATCTGTGCAATACTTCATTTATATAATTGTATGGTACATGAATCGGGCATTTTAATCAACTACTTTTAACATGTGAATTCCTTATTGAAGCTTTTCAAGAAATGATAACTTCAATATCCCAGCCAACTCGTTGTTCTGAATATAGCCAGCTTCTTCACTGATATCTGCCATTTCCTGAAGTACTTGTTCATTAACAGACGTTGTGACTTCTAAGCGACTAAAGGCCGCTTCGACATCTGAGGCATCCATTTCTTTACCCGTCAAATCTTTTATATGGTTGACAACGAGTTCTTGACTTTCTTCAGGATTTTCTTCGATAAACTGAATGGCCTTTTGATGAGCCCGTAAATAAGCATTCACAAGCTCTTCATGTTCTAAAAATGATTCACTTGCCGCAACGACCGTATTTGTCGAATCTTTCCCCCATGCGAATTCATCCCAGTCAAGCAATACTTCCCCGTTTGTTTCTGTTTCTAACACATGGCCCCACGGTTCTTGTGTGGCCGCGGCATCGACAGATTTTTGGACGAATAAGGTTGCTGTATCCGCCGGTGCGGCTGCGAATAGTTCCACCGTTCCCTCGCTTGATGTTGGCTTTAAATTCACATCTTGAAGCGCTTTTCGCAACATAATATCTTGTGTACTGCCAATGACAGGAATGGCAACCTTCTTCCCATCCAACTGTTCCAAACTCGTAATGCCACTCTCTTCACTCGCAACTAGAACTGCTCCGCCGTTTACAGCTCCGGAAATAATGTGATATCGTGGGTCTTTCGCATAAAAGCTCATCAGCGGAGCCGGACCAATCGTACCGACATCAATTTCATCGGTCGCCATCGCCTCCATAAATAAACCACCATTCGCGACGGTCTTCGTTTGAAAGGCGATATCATCGGGAAATTCCTCTTTAAAATAATTATTCTCAAGAGCGATCATCGTAGCAATATGTGTTAAATTTGGAAAATAACCGATCGTAACTTCATTTTTTTCACCATTCTTCTTTCCGACTTCGCTACCACAACCAGCTAAAACTCCAAAAACGATAAGTGTCATGATGATTAACAGCACCTTCCTCATATCCTTCTCCCCTTTGCATGTCAATTTAATAGATATAGAATCCTTTCAGTACTACTTAGAAACATGAGCCCCGTATCTTAAACATCCCAAAACAGGACCATCTTTCTACCCTCATTTTTTCATCATTATGAAGCGACTCCCCATTTCATTTGAACATTCCGTTCTAATCGTAAAAACACAACATGATCCATAATCGTCCCAATCACCGCGATAATGACCATGACAGAAATAACAAGATCCATTTGGCCGAGCGATCGCCCAGCTTCAAGCAATTGACCCAATCCACCGCTCGCTCCTAGTAATTCCCCTGCCATCAAGGCCCGCCATGAAAAGGCCCATGCAATCCGCAGACCGGAAATGATTTGTGGAATCGCTGCTGGAATAATGACCGTTCGTATATAATGAAAACCAGTAGACCCTAAGGTTTGCGCAACGCGTTGATAGAGCGTCGGAACATTTTGAAACCCGCTTGAAGCACTGATTGTCATCGTCCACGTCGCACCAATCGTCACGATGAAAAGAATCGCCATATCGTTTAAACCAAACCAGATGATGGCTAGTGGGAACCAAACAATACTTGGAATCGATTGTAATGCGGTAATAAGAAAGCCAAGCGTATCCTCTATCCATTCAAATTGCCAGATAAGATAGCCTAGTACAAGACCGATGACAACAGCCAATGAAAAACCGATTAACAACCTCCCAATACTTTGCATGACAGCAACAGGAATTTGACCGTTGACGATTCCATTGATCATAGTACCAAAGACCTGTGTTACACTCGGAAACATAAAGTCGGGTACACTTGAGAATCTAGAGGTGGCTTCCCAAATGGCCGCTAGTGCTATGATCATGATGATTCGCCTGTAAGCTGTAGTCATCCCCCATTTCCTCCTTTAAAACTTTCTCGATTTCTTCCTGTAACACAGAAAATATTTGTTGTTCGAAGTGTAATGTATCATGCCCGGGGATCATGTTGTCTTTTGCATCAGGAATTGTAAAGACTTCTTTCACTTTCCCTGGTCGAGTCGCCATGACGATCACTTTTTCCGATAAAAGTACAGCCTCTCGTATGTTATGGGTAACAAATAAAATCGTCACCTTCGTTTTCTTCCAAATGTTTAGTAATTCAGTTTGCAAAACAATCCGCGTTTGCTCATCCAGTGCAGCGAAGGGCTCATCCATTAATAAAATATCCGGCTCCATGACAAGCGCCCGGGCGATCGCTACCCGTTGTTTCATCCCACCAGATAACTGATGCGGATAAGCATCTTTATATCGACGCAAATGAACCATTTGTAACACGTCTAATGCTTGTTGTTCCCTCTTTTCTTTGGGGATTCGCTTTCGCTTTAAACCATACGTCACGTTATCGATCACCGATAACCATGGAAACAAACCATCTTCTTGAAATACAACGACACGGTTAGAACTCGGTTTTGTGACCGTTTTCCCAGACACGCGAATTTCTCCTTGATCGGGCTTCTCAAGACCAGCGATGAGGTAAAGCAATGTTGATTTTCCGCATCCTGACGGCCCGACAATCGAAACAAATTGCCCTTTTTGAATGGATATATCAATATCATCGAGTACAGTTAACGTTTTGTTACTGGACGGATGAAAACTTTTGTTAACGCCATCGATGGTCAAATACATCGACTCACTCCTCCTTAAATCACCCAATCCCGACTAAACTAATGGATTTAATATATTATATACTATCATTACGAATGAAGTGCCTTTTGTCAACTATTTTTATCATGTTTCTATATACGGATATAATCGATAGACAGCTGATGTAAACAAATACGAAGCAAGTTTGGTCCTAGGATTCATTTCGCAGACCCAGCGATCCACAAATGACCATTAAAAAAGAGCCATATCCCTTATCTTCAGGGTATGGCTCTCTTTCTACCATGACCATTTCAAAACGTAATCGTCACTTCACTTATCTTCATCCGTTGTAAATAAATCAGTTGATAAATAACGCTCTCCATAATCTGGCGCAATACAGACGACATTTTCTACTGGTGACAAACGCTTAGCAACTAATAGAGCTGCATATACAGAAGCACCTCCAGATGGACCGAGTAAAATTCCTTCTTTCGCAACGAGCTCGCGAACCGTATCATATGCTTCTTCGTCTTTAATGGTAAATATTTCATCGATGATATCCATATTTAAAATCGATGGTATAAAACCCGGACTTGTTCCAACGAGCTTGTGCGGTCCAGGCTTTCCACCAGATAAAACGGGGGATCCTGATGGCTCTACAACGTGAACCGTTATATCGTCGTCATACTCCTTTAGTGCTTCACCCGTTCCTGTGATTGTTCCTCCTGTTCCAGAAGGACCGACAAACGCTGTTAATGACTGCCCTACCGAATGGAGGGCTTGGATGATTTCTTTGGCCGTCGTATGCCGATGAATGTCTGGATTCGCTTCATTTTCAAACTGCATCGGAATAAAGCTGTTTGGAATTTCTTTTGCTAATTCATTTGCTTTTTCAATACATCCAGGCATTTTTTTCTCGCTTGGCGTTAAGATGACCTCGGCACCATATGCTTTTAAAATATTAATGCGCTCCTCCGTCGAAGAATCTGGCATCACAATAATCGCCCGATATCCACGTGCTGCGGCATTCATCGCCAAACCGATCCCTGTATTCCCCGAAGTCGGTTCAATTATCGTCGCTCCTTTTGTTAATAAGCCCCGTTTTTCAGCATCAATGATCATATTGTAAGCTGCACGGTCCTTCACACTTCGACTTGGATTAAAATATTCAAGTTTAACATAAACATTTGCCCCGTTAGACTGTGGTAATGTATGTAACTTAACAAGTGGTGTATTGCCGATTAATCCGGCAATATTGTCGACAACTTGCATGTTTTTCATCCTTTCTGATTCCATGTTAAAAAGTGGTGTCAATATTTTATATAGTATAACAAACTTACTTGCAAAGAAGTCAAAATAATCGTTGAAATATAATTCACTCAAAAAAGTTTTTTAAAGAAACTCCGATGATCACGAACATATTTGTTCATGAATTGCACATTCCATGTGCTAGTTATTTGATAAAATGTGTGCATAATTTTCATACGGTTTGCAACTTGAATGCGTTCAAATAATAAAAATGATGTGACACATTAAAAAAAGCCCCTCGAATGATGGTAACGCCTAAAAACGAGATGTTTACTCTAACTTTTAGGGATCGTACCATATTAGGGACTTTTCATGATGAATGCACTTTTACATGGACATTCATTCGTTAATGAACCGAACAGAAGAATCATTCGTTACTGTTTCACACATAGAGATTTTTGTTTCATGAGCTGTATCGTTTTCCACGTTAAATAAATAACGAGCAACAGCAACCCGACAATTTGCACGGTAAACAACCATTTATAAACGACTTTATCTGTTTCCGCATAAATGACACTCGTTGCAATCGTAATCGCTGCTGATGGAAACAAATAGGCCCACGACGAAATAAAAAACGGTACATTCAAGAAAATCTTAAACTGGACGAGTAATAACAGTCCGATAAAAAAGGCAATTCCATAAAGTACGGAAGCAAATGAATCGATTTCGCCGACGATCTTCACATATGACATAAATCCAATTGAAGGCGGTGCGAGTAAAATGAACAAAGTTGGAGTGAGTGGTTCAGGTAATCGTTCACGAAAAAACATCCGATTTATAAACAGTGTCAAATAAACGATACTAAACACGATCCCTGTACTGAAAAATAACCAGTTCACGTCTTCACTTACATGATGCGTTCCGGCTAAAGGGGCGACAACATTCCCGACAATAGGAATTAACCAAACGGGACTGTAATGATTTATTTGAAATGAAGATTTCCACATCAATTTCGTGATGATGGCTAACGTTAAACTGAGCTGTAATAAAGCACCGAATATCCAAATGACAAAAGAGAAACGCTCATGAATGTCTAAAAAAGCCACAGCTAACAACAATAAACTAATCGAGATCGCTGCGAAAAAATTCATTTTTACAGGATGATTGAAATCCTTTTTTACTTCGCCCGGGTGACGAATAAGCCGATATAATAAGATCCCCCCATTAAATAGAAACAACAAAGAAGAAATGCCAAGAAGAATCATCGAGGCACTTGAATTCCACCCGTACATATGTTCCATATTTTTAACTGCAATTGTCACACCTGAAAAACCCATCACACTTGTAAATAAAGCAATTGGAAAATAACGTATTCCCCGTTCCTGTTGCATCTTTTGTAATCTCCTCCTGATTATTCTAAAACCGTTACTACATGCATAAAATTATAGGAAAGAGCATCATAGAAGTCATTCTTTTTGCTTTTCTCAATCATTGTGAAATAACGTTCTCATCCCTACTGCTCATGCCATGTCAAAAGGAATGCAGATGATAGCTTGGCGCGCACTTCTACAAATAACGACAAAAATAAATATTGCGCTTTTAACAAATTTGAATTACACTATTGTTATATAACAGATTAGTTAGATCATGTAAAAATATGGGTAATTTTTACATGAACACAGTTTATTTCATCATTCAGCATGAAACAACAGAGGGGGAATTGTTATGAAAAAAAGTCTGGTATGGCAAATCATTGCAGCATTTGTTTTAGCCGTCATCGCAGGCATTATTTTTGGTGATAAAATTGCGATTGTTGCACCACTTGGAGATTTATTTCTCCGCTTGATTAAGTTTATCATCGTACCGCTCATCCTATCGACTGTTATTGTAGGGGTTGCGAGTACGAACGATGTGCAGAAATTAGGTCGTCTTGGTGGAAAAACAATCGCTTATTATATATGTACAAGTTTGATAGCGATTTCATTAGGATTACTTGCAGGTTATATTTTCACGCCTGGTGTTGGTGCAGATATCGAACTAACAGATAGTGAAAAAGAGATCGAAGCAACGGAGTCAGAGGGAATTGTGGATACGGTTCTCAATATCGTCCCAACCAATCCACTCGAAGCTTTAGCAGAAGGAAACATACTTCAAATTATTTTCCTATCAATCTTTATCGGAATAGGAATTACGATTGTCGGCCAGAAAGCAGAGCCCGTTCGGCAATTTTTTGATGGGCTCGCCGAAATCATGTATAAAATAACGGCAATCATCATGACATTAGCACCAATTGGGATTTTTGGTCTACTAGCGCCTGTGATTGGTGAACACGGAGCGAGTGTTTTACTACCGCTTTTTAAGTTAATTGTAGCCATGTTCATTACAAGTATCTTTGTCATTGGAGTCGTCTACTCAATCGCAGTAAAAACACTAGGAAAAATGAGTCCGATGACCTTTTTAAAAGGGATTGCACCTGCAGCAATGGTAGCTTTTAGTACGAGCAGTAGTTCTGGAACATTACCGGTAACGATGAAATGTGCCGAAGAAAACTTAAACGTAACAAAGGAGACGAGCAGTTTCGTTCTTCCTTTAGGAGCGACGATCAATATGGACGGAACAGCTGTTTACCAAGGGTTGACGGTCATGTTTGTTGCCCAATATTATGGCGTGGAATTAACATTTTCCCAGTTGGCAACAATCGCTCTCATCGCAACATTTGCTTCAATTGGAACAGCTGGAGTTCCTGGTGCAGGGATGATTATGCTCATCATGGTACTCTCAGCCGTCAACCTTCCACTCGAAGGAATTGCTCTCGTTGCTGGTGTTGATCGGATTTTAGATATGTTACGTACGACCGTCAATATTGTCGGAGATGCATCAGCAAGTGTCGTCGTTGACGCCTCTGAAAAGAAACGGCTCATGCGCGAAAAAGCAACACATGCCAGTTAATGAGTTGTTTAACAAACTAAAAAGCTCAACCAGTCTTAAGAGAGCTATCCTAAAAAGGAAGCTGAGACATCGGTTAAAATGAATTGATTTTAATGAAATAAACATAATAAAACCGCATGAAATCAAAGTTTTTAAATTGGTACCGAGCTCTGAATGTTCGATTTTTTCACTGGGGCGGTACCATTAGATTTCCTGTGGTTTATTTTAAAAGAGTTTTGTCCAGTCTCTTTCTATTTTCTCACCCTTTACAGTTGTCAAGCAAACGATTAGATCTATCCTTTGTTGAGTAACAAACATGATCATTTCTTCTTAAATATGTGTATGATTATATATCCCAACAAAGCGACAACCGCATACCCTGCAAAAAACACTAAAAATCCCCATAATCCCATGACTGCATCTGCAAACTCCATATTTCCCCGGTTCGTGAGAGCTTGCTGTAATTCAATCGCAAAGACTAACACAACCATTACCGTAAATGTATAAATAAACGAAAGAATCGCAATACTCCATTTCATGTTGGCAATCACTTTGAATAATACATAGACAATAAAGAAAGTCACAATCCCGACAATACCAAACACCCAAAAATGAAGTTCCTTATCCGTCATATGTAAGCCAAATCGATCGACTAATAAATCATGAATATCGTTGATTATGTGTGCGATCAATAAAATAGCTTCTTTCACAAAAATCCCCCTCCCAATCCTAACACTCTTTCTTCATTACGCTCGTTTTATTATACGTTGCTACTCCTTAAAGAGCCAACATTTTTCACATTGATCTCACACGGATTCCAAAAATATTTTACTGTATACTAGATGAGTGGGGAGTATGGACACATACATTTTTTAAAAAGAAGCATATGATTATCGACGATATAACACCCATTTTTATCATTAGCATAAACGTTATCACCTACGATATAATAGAAGCGTTACATCCTTTTGTAACGTGCAAAAATATCATCAAAGGAGACATTACATGAAAAGATTCATTGCAGCCTTATTTGCCGTAGCGCTCATCATTTCACCAATTGGAAGCTATGTCTTCCCAGATGATCTAACAACTGTCGAGGCGAAAAGATATATGTCGGGTAAGAAAAGCTTCAACATGCCGAAAAATCGTCCGAATCAGTCGAATTTCCAAAAGAAACAAAATCAACAACCATCAAAACATAATGCAACAACGAAACAACAAAATTCGAAAGGTGGCTTTATGAAAGGTTTGATGTTTGGCGGTTTAGCTGGCTTATTATTCGGTGGCATGCTAGCAAACATGGGCATGCTCGGTTCACTCTTAGGACTTCTCATTAACATCGGCGCCCTCTATCTGTTATTTGTAATTATTCGTAACATCTTTCGTCTCTTCACTGAGAGACGTGACCGAGAGGATGCAAACCCATGGGGTTCGTAATATCCGAACAAGATATTGTCAACGCCTTATGCATTGATATTTCCCGCAAACACAATGTCCAACCTGAAGAAGTAACGGTCGAACTCATCTATGACGATGAAAATCAGCAACCCTTTTCAGCAGAAGTGCTCGTTCATCGTCGAACGGAACATTTATCCATGAGTCATATTATTGCAGCCCTTCGGTTATGGATCGATGAAATTTTGGATAAAGACCCTTATACGGGTATCCAACTCAAATTAGACGATGATGAAGGGATCATTGCCGTTGTCAAATCGTAAATAAGCAAAATGATACACACACTTTATGTGCTTGATCAACATCGTCTTCCGCTATGAAATAACTTTAAAGGCTATCTCGTATGAGGTAGCCTTTTTTAAAATATACACTGGAAACCTAGTGACTGCTATTATTTGAATAATAACTAACAGAATCACCTCCCAATAACACACGGAGGAATCATTTAATCTTATTTGCCAGAAACAAATGCTTTTTGATTGTAATTGCAGATAAATGCCATGAGATATGTTTTACGGTTCGTCCAATGATGCTACAAATGTTTTGTTTACTCATAAAACTTTTCTTGATAAAAATAATTCGGTGTATGAACGGTATTGTCGAAAGGTTTGTGAAAGATGTGGGTCGTTGCCGGTGAAACAGGTGGAATGAGCCACGACCATTTTCCGGTCACTCCACGCTCAGCTTTAAATTCTTGTTGTTCGAAAACACGAAACTGCTCCGCTGCCGTGTGATGATCAACAATCGTAACACCGTGTCGTTTAAAGGAATCGAGTACAGCGATATTTAATTCGACGAGTGCTTGATCTTTCCACAAGGAACGATTATGTTTCCTATCTAAACCAATCTGTTTTGCCACAACGGGCAATAAATTGTATCGTGTTGAATCAGCTAAATTCCTCGCACCGATTTCTGTCCCCATATACCAACCATTAAAAGGAGCAGCAACATAGTTGATTCCACCGATTTCTAAACGCATATCTGAAATAATCGGCACAGCATACCACTTCACTTTTATATCACCAAATATAGAACGATTGGGATGATCAATCGGGATTTCGATAACAATTTCCTTTGGAATGTCCATATATTGTGGTGGATGGTCATCAATTTGTACGACGAGTGGCAAAAGATCAAAAGGCGTTCCCTCTCCCTTCCACCCTAATTGTAAACATTTGTTTGTAAACGAAACCGAATCTGGATCACCGATCACTCCATCATCAGTCGAATAGCCTGCATAACGAAGTAACTGATGATTCCATACTTTGACTTTTAGATGTCCATTGATTTCAGGTTGGAAAACGGTAATAAGTGGCTTTATTTTTCCACCATTCGTAGCTGTTTCGATATGCTGAAACAAATATTGAAAGACGTCTCCACTTGTCCGAGCACCACGTGCATCGATTACATTGAGTTGATCCCAAAACAAACGCCCAATACAATGATTCGAGTTACGCCAAGCCACTTTAGCTCCGTACTGTAGCTCTTCAAATGTATGTTCATAGTAACCATGTTTCTCGATCGAATTCTTTACATCTACACGACGTTCGTTCATTTGTTGTTCCGTCCGACCACACTCTTTATAAAAACGAATGATAAAATCATCCGCTGATTTTATGAGTTCTTGTCTGTTCATTCTCGTTGTTCCTCCTCATTCTATCTTAACAGAAAGTATCATTCCAACCTGTGACAATTTATCGACGAATCATGAAATCGTATATTCAACAGCACGCGTCTAGCAATACACCACAGATTAAAAAAAAGAGCCTTCAGCGAGGAAGACTCTTCTCATACTCTACGTATAGGAAAAACAATCTTATTTATTCAAACTCTATCTTTACGTCAACATCCCCTTCAAAGTCATGGTCATCCCAAGAGAAAATGTGCAAAATCATTTCAATATCTTCTTCTATTTCTGGTAAGTCACCATCGTAATTCTCGATTTCTAAGACAGCATCAGCCATTTTCCCTCCAGAGATTTCTTGACTCATACTGATCATCATGTCATCAATCATTTTTCCATCGGCCGATACTTCACGAGCTTGAACAACGATCGTATCATCTCGTTTATTTTCGACTTCGAAAGTAATCTCAATCCGCTCTTCATCCCATTCTTTATCGACAATTTTTTCAACACTGATTAATGTAGCTTTTACATCGTCATTGTCAACAATTTCTTCATTAAACTGTTGTTCCTTACTGTCTTCTTCTTTTTCTTCCTCTTCTTTTTCTTCTTCAGCAACTTCTTCGGTTTCGTCGGCCTTTCCATCAGCTGATTTCACCTTTTTCTCTTCTACTCCCTTTTCACCACCGCACGCTGTTAAACCGACTGCGACGACAATAGATAATAATAAAATCAATACATTTCTCATTTTTTTCCTCCTACATTACGGGATCAGACGTGTTCTAATTTTGAGCGTTCGAACGAAGTATTTATTTCAAAACCTAAAACCTCTTTCGTGTTTCTTAAATCATCAATCATATATCAATCTTATCCGATTATTGCAAAACAGTCCGATGCTTTCATATGTATTTCTATCGAGATTCTAGTTTCGAAATAACGAATGGCCGATCACCCGTTTTAAATTTCAATATTTTCTCATCATTTTGATTACATGATCAGTACGTCGTTACAAACATGATATTAATGATTCATGCAAAACCCTTTAATCTCCCATTTCCCTCCTATTCATAACCATTTTATTTATGCGTAACAACGCCATCTTTAATATAGCAAACTATTTCTCTAAATCCTAGTGTTTTTTTGTTCTGTATATTTATTTTTGTATTCGATGTCGAAAACAATCATAAAATGGTAGTGATTTGGGTTACTTTTTCCATCATGGATCTATGGTTCCATGATGAACCATATCAATAAAACAGGTGGATGCCCTATGCACCCACCTACTAACATTTATACCCAACGACCCGTAACGACTTTTTTCCGGGTGTAAAATTCGAGTCCATCTTTCCCGTTCGTATGCAAATCTCCGTAAAAGGAATCTTTCCAGCCAGAGAACGGGAAGAAAGCCATCGGAGCAGGTACACCAATGTTAACCCCGAGCATACCTGCATCGATCGTTTCGCGGAATGTCCGCACATTTCCACCATCATTTGTAAAAATACACGCCCCATTCGCAAATCGAGATTGGTTCGTTAACGCGATCGCTTCTTCCAAATTTTTAACGCGACTAATCGATAAAACGGGAGCAAATATTTCATCTTGCCAAATGGTCATCTCACTTGTCACCTGATCAAAAATCGTTGGTCCAACAAAATAACCACCCGCTTGGGCGCTTTGATCCTTACGTCCATCACGAATCAATTGCGCTCCTTCTTTTTCACCTGTTTCAATGTACTGTAACGTCCGCTGTTTGTGCTCTTCACGAATGACCGGTCCTAGGAAAATACCTTCGTCGAGTCCATTGCCCATTTTCACCTCATTCGCTTTTTCGACGAGTTGTGCGATGAATTCATCAGCGATCGTTTCTTCAACGGCGACAACAGAACAAGCCATACAACGCTCACCTGCTGAACCGAAAGCTGCATTTAAAATTTGCGTAGATGCATGATCAAGATGTGCATCTTGCAAGACGATGGAGTGATTTTTTGCTCCAGCGAGAGCTTGCACACGCTTTAAATTGTCTGTAGCACGTTTATACACATATTCAGCGACCGGTTGCGAGCCGACAAAGGAAATTGCACTGACTTGTGGATGATCTAACAATGCATTCACAACATCATGTGCTCCGTGCACAATGTTGAAGACCCCTTTCGGAACTCCCGCTTCTTCGAGTAGTTCAGCTAATCGATTTGCGAGAAGAGGCGTTCGTTCAGATGGTTTTAAGACGAATGTGTTCCCCGTAACGATCGCCATTGGAAACATCCATGTTGGAACCATCATCGGGAAATTAAATGGCGTAATTCCACCAATGACACCGATTGGATAACGATATACACCCGATTCTAACCCACTAGCAATCGATGGTAATTGCTCCCCCATCATCAATGTCGGTGCACCGGCAGCAAATTCAACACATTCGATCCCACGTTGTACTTCACCGTAAGCTTCTTTGAAGTTTTTGCCGTTTTCAATCGTGATTAATTCCGCTAATTCATCCCAATGTTCGACGAGTAATTGTTGGTATTTAAATAACATCCGTGCTCGTTTTGGAACGTCCACTTCTTTCCACGTTTCGAATGCTTTGGCCGCCACCTGTACAGCACGGTCCAAATCGGCACGCGTTGAAATTGGCACGCGAGCGATCACTTCCCCTGTTGCAGGATTATATACTTTTTCGGATTGTTGAGACGTGGAATCAACCCATTCCCCACCGATATAGTTTTGAATTGTTTTCATTTCTGTTTGTTGCATATTGTATCCTCCTCGTAGTTTAATAGCATGGTTTCAACGCTCAAAAAAGTCACTGCAAACTTTATAGACACTACAATTGAGAAAATGCTTTCTTGATGGTATTCACGATTAACATAAGGTCATCCTCACTCATACTAAGCGGAGGGCTCAGGGCTAAAATGTTATTAAATCCGCTAACGGTATCCCCGTTTTTCCCAATGATGACCCCCTCTCTCTTACAAGAAGCGATGAGTTGATCAACCTTTTCAGTAGCTAACGGCTCTTTTGTCTGTTTATTTTCAACGCACTCGATCCCGATGAGCAAACCTTTTCCTCGGAGATGACCGACGTTGGGATGGTCTGTAAGTTCTGATAATTCATCGAGTAATTTCTCCCCCATCGTTTCCGATCGTTGGACGAGCTGTTCCTCTTCAAAAATATCGATATTTTTCAAAGCAACGGCACAGGCTGCTGGATTCCCACCAAACGTGCTCACATGACGAAAATGAGCATACGGTTCAGACCCTTTAAATGCTTCATAAATATCTTTTCTCACAGCGGTAGCAGCGAGAGGTAAATATCCATTGGTAATTCCTTTCGCCATCGTTACGATATCGGGCTGAATACCGTAATGTTGAAAAGCAAACTCTTTACCTGTTCGCCCAAAACCACAAATCACTTCATCAATGATGAGCAGAGCTCCGTGCCGGTCGCAAATCTCACGAACACGTGGTAAATAACTGTCGTGAGGAATAATAATTCCACCGCCAGTAATGATGGGTTCCATGATAACGCCTGCAATTGTTTCGCTCATCTCCCATGTCATGACGCGGTCAATTTCATCAGCAAAAGCAATCGCTTGTTCTTCTTCTGTTCCTTTGTATGGACTGCGATACATATCAGGTGGGGACACGTGTAGAAACCCTTGTGCTAACGGTTCATACCGATACTTTCTGAGAGCTTGCCCGGTGGCCGCGAGCGCTCCCATTGAATTCCCATGATAGGCACGATACCGCGAAACAAACTTATGTCTTTCCGAATCACCGTGTTGTTGATGATATTGACGAGCTATCTTAAACGCCGTCTCATTCGCTTCTGAACCACTATTCGAAAAAAAGATGACGTACTCATCACCAAGCCACTCATTTAATTTCTCACCGAGCTGAATAGCCGGAATGTGACTTTGAGTCATGGGGACATAAGGTAGTTCTTTCATTTGCTCATAAGCAGCTTCTGCTAACTCATCGCGACCATATCCCGCATTCACACACCAAAGTCCCGCCATCGCATCCAAATATTCACTCCCATCC
>DATGTE010000020.1:0-151251 GCA_035301985.1 Bacillota bacterium | reverse complement strand
CGGCACTGGCCTTTTTGGAAAATAAATAGAAAGGATTGATCTTATGGGGAAATTAAATAAACTTCGTGAAAAATTACAGAAACACAGTCTGGATGCCATTTTAATTACGAGCCCAATCAACAGAAGGTATATCACCGGTTTCACCGGGACAGCAGGTGCAGCCGTTGTCAGTCAGAACGATGCGCGTTTCATTACGGATTTCCGCTACATAGAGCAGGCAAGTAAGCAAATAGCTGATTTTACAGTTGTCGAACATAAGAAATCAATCCATCAGGAAATGAATGAACAGTTAAAGCAAATGAATGTTAAACGCGTCGGTTTTGAAAAGGACCATGTAACGTTTTCAGCCTATGAACAATATAACGATACCCTCGAGGCTGAACTTGTCCCTGTCAGCGGGATCCTGGAAGAACTCCGCTTGATTAAATCAGAAAGTGAACTGGCCATTTTGAAGCAGGCAGCCAAAATCGCTGATGACGCATTTGAACATATTCAAAGCTATATTAAGCCTGGTGTTAAGGAAATTGATATTTCAAATGAACTGGAGTTTTTCATGCGCAGGCAGGGAGCAACGTCTTCAAGCTTTGACATTATTGTTGCTTCAGGTTATCGTGCTGCCCTGCCACACGGTGTCGCTTCTGACAAAAAAATACAATCCGGTGAATTGGTGACGATGGATTATGGCGCCCTGTTAAACGGTTACTGTTCCGATACAACAAGAACAGTTGCTGTAGGAGCGATCAATGATGAACTTAAAACCATCTACCACACAGTCCTGGAGGCACAAAAGCGTGGTGTTGACGGAATCAAACCAGGCATGACCGGGAAAGAAGCAGATGCATTGACACGGGATTACATTGAAGAAAAAGGGTTTGGCGATTATTTCGGCCATTCAACAGGCCATGGACTTGGTATGGAAGTTCATGAGGGACCTGCTTTGTCTTTTCGATCAGACAAAAAGCTTAAGCCCGGAATGGTTGTAACAGTTGAACCCGGGATTTATATTCCAAATGTTGGCGGTTGCCGGATCGAAGACGATATTGTGATTACAGAATCCGGCAATGACCGTTTGACACATGCAGATAAGGAATTAATCCAGCTTTAAGTTAAGGAGGATTTAGGATTGATATCGGTAAATGATTTTAAAACTGGTCTGACAATCGAAGTGGATAATGACATTTGGCAAGTGATGGATTTTCAGCATGTTAAACCAGGCAAAGGCGCTGCTTTTGTCCGTTCGAAATTACGGAATCTGCGCAATGGCAATATTCAGGAGAAGACCTTCCGTGCCGGTGAAAAAGTAAACCGGGCACATATTGAAAACAGGAAGATGCAGTACTTATATGCATCTGGTGACAGTCATGCATTTATGGATACTAACACTTATGAACAGCTCGAATTGCAGACAAGTCAGATTGAAAACGAATTAAATTTTATGAAGGAGAATATGGAAGTATCCGTGGTAACATATGAAGGGGAAGTCCTCGGTGTCCAGCTGCCTAAAAACGTTGAGCTCGCTGTCACTGAAACAGAGCCAGGTATAAAAGGGGACACAGCGAGTGGTGGAACAAAACCGGCAACACTGGAAACCGGATATGTTGTTCAGGTTCCGCTCTTCATCAATGAAGGGGATGTACTGGTTATCAGTACGGCGGAAGGTAAGTATCTATCAAGGGCTTAGTTTAATCATAGCGTATGGAGCGATCCTTTTTAGGGTCGCTTTTTTAATGGGTTTTACTGTCGGTCAGGTCATAATCCGCGTTGACAAGCATACATTTACTAACAAGCTAATTAAAAAGGCAGGACACTGTTATGGAAGAGATATTACGCTTATTCCCTGAAAAAATAAGACAAGCTCTCGAAAAACAGATAAACAGACGCTGGTCGGCGATTCAGGAAATCCGTTTCCGACTTCAGCAGCCGCTTGAATTGGTTTTCAACGAACATACCGAGTGGCTTAAATCTGTAAAACCTGGTCAAAACGACGGCATATTTTTATTAAATCAGCTCAGTGAATTTTCGTTATACCGGATGGAAGATGAATTACGGGAAGGATACGTCACGATCGAAGGGGGGCACCGCGTCGGTCTGTCCGGAAAGGTGAACACACTGCATGGTCATGTGAAAGCCATTCGGCATATTACATTTTTCAATATCCGTATCGCCAAACAAACAATCGGTGCGTCATTGCCCCTCATTCCTTATCTTTATCATAACCGGTATCTCAATACACTTCTGATTGGTCCGCCGCAGACGGGAAAAACAACGTTAATTCGCGACTTGGCCCGTCTGATTGGGACAGGCTGGGGTAAAGTAGGTGCGCATAAAGTCGGGGTTGTGGATGAGCGATCGGAAATTGGTGGTTCAAATAAGGGAATCCCCCAGCATGATTTGGGGATCAGAACCGATGTGATGGATGCGTGTCCTAAAGATGAAGGCATGATGATGATGATCAGATCGATGTCACCTGACGTACTGATAGTCGATGAAATTGGCAGTGAATCAGATGTAAAAGCTTTAATGGAAGCCATCAATGCCGGGGTGACTGTCATCTGTACCATTCACAGCCATTCACTGGAGGAGCTCAAAAAGCGGCCATCCTTAAAGCCACTGTTTGCTCAGCAGGTTTTCAGGCGGTTTGTCTTACTGAACAGACAGCTAAGACCTGGCGATATTCACCGGATTTATGATGAACACGAAGAAAATCTTTGGCAGAAATCGGGGTGCGTAACAAATGCAGTGGATTGGCGCGCTTCTTTTCATAGGCACCACAACACTGGTAGGGCTTGATATCAGTAAAAGACTGGATGAAAGACCAAAACATATCCGGCATATGAAAAATGCTCTGCAAATACTGGAAGCTGAAATCCTTTATAGTCAATTACCTTTACCGGATGCATTTGACACAATTGCGAAGCAAATACCGGAGCCGATAAGTCCATTTTTTAATCGTTTAGGTGGTCAACTCCGGCAACATAATCGTGATTTATACAATGTATGGAATAGAGAGGTAGATGAGTTGATTGATTGCTCAGCACTTGATGCCAATGAGGGTGAAATACTTAAACAGTTTGGCAGAACGCTTGGCCAGCATGATTTTGATCAGCAGCAAAAACATATTCACTTGACAGTAAAACACTTGGACCGTGAATTGGATGATGCGCGGGATAACCAATTTAAATACAGTAAAATGGCGAAAAGTCTGGGACTCTTATGCGGCCTGTTTATTGTATTACTGCTCATATAAAGTGAAGATTCATTCAATGGGGCGCTTTTCCTGAAACAGGGGAACAAAGGCTAAGTTCTCGGGCGTCCAGGTGTAACGCCTTTGTGACCTGCATCGTGCAGGCCCGAACAAATATTGAACTTTTTCTGGCAGTATATCCCGGTTCATGGTCCATGATGTTATTTCGCTGCTCAAAGTGGGGAACTTACTGCCCGTTCAGGCGGGATAGACGGGAAAGGGGTACTTCTATGGCTATTGATGCTTCGATCCTATTTCAAATTGCCGGGATTGGCATTATTGTCGCATTAATCCACACGATATTGAAGCAGATGGGAAAGGAAGAAATCGCACAATTTGCGACACTGGTTGGTTTTATTATTGTACTGGTCATTGTGGTTAATGAACTTTCCGATCTGTTTCAGCAGATTAAATCTGTATTCCTTTTCCAGGGGTAGCGATAGATGGATATCATTCAGATTGTCGTGATTGGCATCATTGCCAGTATTCTTTATATCGTCCTGAAAGAAACCAATGCTTCCTTTGCGTTTTTTTTAGTTCTCATAACTACTATCTTGATTTTTTTGGCTGTCATCCAGCAAATAGGTATTATTTTCGACATGATTAAATCGCTGGCAAATAAAGCGAATGTTGATGGCATGTATATGCAAACGATTTTAAAAATCATTGGGATTGCATATATTGCTGAACTTGGTGCTAATCTCACAAAGGATGCTGGGCTTAGCTCCGTTGCAGCCAAAATCGAATTGGCCGGAAAAATATTTATCCTCTTACTGGCCGTTCCGATTATCACGGCTGTTATCGAGGCGATCTTGAGTTTCGTATCGGCTGTTTAGGAAAGGAGTCATGGGCTGCGTGATACAGAATAAGCGAATTATGGCCGCAGTCTTTTTCATTCTGCTGTTACTCCTTATGGGACAAGCAACTGTGTCCGCTGCGGAAAACCAGGAAGAATTGAACCCGGAGGATATTGAGGATCAGCTGCTTAATGACATTTCACTTGATGGTATCCAATCATATTGGCAAGCGCTGGTAAATGATTATGGCGGCTACATCCCTGAACTGGAAAAAGTGAGTATCTACGAATTTATTAAAGAAGACGGTTCTTTTTCGATCCAAAATATACTTTGGGGTTTTATTGAGTATTTGTTTCATGAATTGATCCTGAATGGAAAGTTATTGGGAACGTTGCTGATGCTGACACTCTTTTCGACTATTTTACAGACAATGCATACGGCTTTTGAAAAAAGTGCTGTCAGCAAGATTGCTTATTATGTTGTTTATATTGTCCTAATCTATCTGGTTCTAAACAGTTTTTATTTGGCGGTATCTTATGCCAATGATGCCATTGATACGATGAGCAGTTTCATGATTGCGTTATTGCCCCTTGTTCTCGGCATTATGGCAACATTAGGCAATGTCATAACCGTTTCATTTTTCCATCCGATCATCATATTTCTCATTAACGTGAGCGGTGTGCTCGTATCCCGATTTATTTTACCGTTATTATTTTTGGCCGCCCTGTTAATGATTGTAAGCAATTTGAATGAAAATTATAAAGTAACGAACCTGGCTAATTTGTTCAAGCAAGTCGGCATGGGAACGTTGGGTGTTTTTTTAACGATATTTTTAGGTGTCATGTCGGTACAAGGGGCTTCAACTGCCGTGCAGGATGGCGTGGCGATGAAAACGACCAAATTCATTACCGGCAATTTTATCCCGGTGGTTGGGAGGACGTTTACCGATGCAGCAGACACGATTTTAAGCGCTTCATTATTGTTGAAAAATGCCGTCGGGATCGTTGGTCTGCTGATGATTGTATTGATTGCTCTATTTCCGGCTCTCAAAATATTTGCCATTGCGCTGATTTATAAGCTCTCTGCAGCCATATTGCAGCCTGTTGGCGCTGGGCCTGTGATATCAACACTTGATATTATCAGTAAATACATTGTATTGATTCTCGCTTGTCTATTAGCCGTTACATTCATGTTTTTTTTGGCGATTGTCATTTTAGTGGCAGCCAGTAATATTACGATTCTCCTGCGTTAGGAGTGGGACAATGGATACACTGATCAGCTGGGTCACTCAAATCATCATATTCCTGTTGCTGGCTTCTGTGGTTGACTTGCTTATCCCGGCAACGTCTATGAAAAAATATGTCAAATTGGCTATGGGACTGATTCTGATTCTCATCTTTTTAAAACCCGTTTTTTATTTATTTGATATGGATGCCAGACAGGCACTGGAAGCGTCTTTAACAGAGGTGGATCAGAAGCAGGCTGAGAATAGCCAGACAGAAAATTTAATGAAAAAGCAAAAAAATGAAATACAAGCCTCCCAACATGCATATATTTTAGAACAAATGGCTGTCCAATTAAAAGATATGGCAAAGGCCCCTTTAAGAGAGGGGTATAAAAAAGAAATCGCAAATATTGATTTTCAATTTTCCGCTAAGAATGAGCTTACATATGAAAATCTGAATGAGAATTTGGAGAAACTCAATGTTACTTTAAAGGAATCAGAAGCAGGAGAAGGAGAAGGGGGAGTGAATGCGGTTGAAGATGTGGTCATCAGTACTGACAAGCCCTTGGGAAATGAAGCGGACTTCGATGTGGAAGGGGTTAAACAGCTGTTACATGAGGTGTGGGATGTAGACAAAGAGACTATCATCATTAAAGGGGAGGGAGGGTCATCTTGAAAAATTATTTTAAAAAAATATTTCGTAATCCGGATTCATCTGACAAGGTGTCTAAAAAAACCGGATACATTATTGTGATAGGTTTAGCAGGACTATTGCTGCTCATTATCGGCAATCTATTTTCATCAGATGGGGGAGATGATGATTCATCAATGAATTATGAACCTCCGGACAATGCCGAAGAACAGAACACAGATGAAACACTTTCAAATAAATCTTCCGAAACCTCGGATGTCGATGAAATAGAAGCAAGTTATGAAGAAGACCTCCGGAACATGCTGAACAAAATAGAAAGTGTTTCAGAAGCAGAGGTAATGGTCAATCTCGATTCAACCAAAGTAAAAGTATATGAAAAAAATCTGATAACCGGTCAGCAGGTCACGGAGGAATCGGATACCAACGGCGGTACGCGAGATATTGAAGACAGCCAGAAAGAAACAGAGGTTGTCCTGGTGAATCAGGGCGACAAAGAAGTCCCATTGCTTATCAGGACGGATAAACCGGATGTCAGGGGGGTCTTTGTTGTTGCGAAGGGAGTTGATCATGCAACGGTAGAACAATGGGTAGTGGAGTCTGTTTCACGCGTGCTTGATGTTCCAACCCATAGAGTGTCTGTAATGCCAAAAAATTAGGAGGGAATAGAAATGTTAAAAAAACAAACTGTCTGGCTTTTGACGATGTTAAGTTTAATGATTGTGCTGAGTGTTTATTACATGACATCACCAGGAAATAATGGTGACCTTGCGTACATCGATGAGGGAAAAAATACAACTGAGGAAGCAGCTTCTTCCGATACAGAGGATGGTGAAACAACCGATGAGGATACGGATGTTGAAGTGAATGACATATCCAGTTTGGGGGATGACCAGTTGTTTACAACGATTCGAATGGAAATTCAGGATGAGCGAAGTGCCGCTAAAGATCGGTTGGATGATGTTGTTGCATCAAGTACAGCAAGTGTGGAAGAAAAAAATGAGGCCAGAGACGAGATGAATCAGCTGGATGAAATTTCGAGCAAAGAATCCATTTTGGAGGATTCTATTCTTGCAGCAGCTGATTACAATGATGTTCTTGTCAGGCATGAGAATGATAAAGTGCATGTCCACGTTCAGGAAACAGAAGCATTAAGCAACTCCGAGATCGTCAATATTATGCAGATGGTAAAAGATGAATTTGGGGAGACAACAGTGGATGTCATCCATCAGCCAGTCGAAAGTCAGGAATGAATTTCGGTATATAACCGGGTGGGAAGTACACCCGGTTTTTAATATTTATCATGCTGGATGACGTTTCACTTTATATAATAGTCGCATAAACGGCAGAAGATTGATATAATTACTGTACTGAAAACGTTTCACGTAAAGGTAATTTTAAAAGCCCCGGTTGAAGTTTTGATTCCAATTATCGTAAAATGTTAAAAGGCATTAATAGTACTTGTTGTTAATATGTAAACGAAGGAGTGCAAATATGTTAAAAGTACAGGAAATACGTGAACTGATTAAATTGGTCGATCAGTCATCCATCGATGAATTTACTTATCAAACGGACGGCACGACTGTTTCAATGAAAAAATCGAATAACCACTCAACTGTCAGTGCAAATACTGAAACAGAAACAGTACCTGAGCAGCCGCCCGAGCTGGATAAAGCTGCTGAGCAGGAGATCCCGGCAAAGCCAAAGGCAGACAATACTCCAAAAGAAGAGCCGGTGCAAGAAAAGGCAGATGAAGCAGATCATGAAATTGTTTCGCCGATGGTGGGCACGTTTTATGCCAAACCCAATCCTGAGAGTGATACATACGTGAAAAAAGGTTCAAAAGTTGAGGCTGACACGGTGGTTTGTATCGTGGAAGCCATGAAACTGTTTAATGAAATTGAAGCGGAAATAACTGGAGAAATTACAGACATATTGGTTGAAGACGGTGAATTGGTGGAATACGGCCAGCCATTATTCAGAGTGAAGACAAAATAAGGGGATGTCACGGGTGATTAAAAAACTGCTGATTGCGAATAGGGGAGAAATAGCGGTTCGTATCATACGGGCTTGCAAAGAAATGAATATAGCAACTGTTGCGGTTTTCTCTGAAGCGGACAGAGATGCATTGCATGTTCAGCTGGCTGATGAAGCGTATTGCATTGGACCTGCACTCAGTAAAGACAGTTACTTGAACTTTACGAATATCATGAGTGTCGCAACACTGACAGAAGTTGATGCTATTCATCCCGGATACGGATTTCTTGCTGAAAATGCTGATTTTGCTGAGATTTGCAAAGCATGCAACATCACATTTGTCGGACCTTCCGCTGAAGCTATTCAAAAAATGGGTATCAAAGACGTTGCCAGGGAGACGATGAAAGAAGCCAGCGTACCAATTGTACCAGGATCAGATGGCATCATTGAAACTGAGACAGAAGCGGTCGAAATTGCCGAGGAGATAGGCTACCCCCTCATCATCAAAGCAACTGCCGGCGGTGGTGGTAAAGGCATACGTGTTGCCAGAACGGAAGAAGACCTGATTAAAGGGATACGTGTGACACAGGAAGAAGCTGAAAAATCATTCGGTAATCCGGGTGTATACTTGGAAAAATTTATTGAGGATTTTCGCCACGTAGAAATCCAGGTGCTGGCCGATCAGCACGGAAATGTCATACACCTTGGTGAAAGGGACTGTACGATTCAGCGAAGACTGCAGAAATTAATTGAAGAAACGCCATCACCTGCTTTAACACCTGAAATACGCGCGAAAATGGGAGAAGCTGCTGTAAAAGCCGCTAAGGCGGTTGACTATGTCGGTGCCGGTACCATTGAGTTTATATTCGACCGGAAAAGTCAGTCATTTTATTTTATGGAAATGAATACGCGTATCCAGGTGGAGCATCCTGTCACCGAAATGGTGACAGGGGTTGACTTGATCAAGGAACAGATTAAAGTCGCCAACAATGAAAAACTGTCCTTCAATCAGGCGGATATTGAATTCGAGGGCTGGGCAATGGAATGCCGGATAAATGCCGAGAGTCCATTTAGAAATTTCATGCCGTCCCCAGGGAGGATTGATTTATATCTGCCGCCGGGCGGATTAGGTGTAAGGGTTGATTCAGGTGCCTATCCCGGTTACAGCATTCCGCCATTTTATGATTCAATGGTTGCCAAATTAATTACGTATGGTAAAACAAGAAAAGAAACCATTGATCGGATGAAGCGTTCTTTGGATGAATTTGTTGTCGAGGGTGTTGACACGACAATACCATTTCATCGGCAAATAATGGAACACGATGTTTTTGTGAATGGTGATTTTAATACACACTTTCTTGAGGAAAATCCGATTATAGAAAAGGATGATTAATAATGAGTGAACAGCCTTTGCTGAATGTAAGTGATGGGTCAAATTTAGGGAAAGTTGAAATTGCCCCGGAGGTCATTGAAGTTATAACAGGTATTGCGGCATCTGAAGTGGAAGGTGTGTCAGCAATGCGCGGAAATTTTGCAACAGGCGTCGTTGAGCGGTTTGGCAAAAAATCGCACGGAAAAGGGGTAAAAGTTGATCTGACTGACAACGGAATTCTCATTGACTTATTCGTCGTATTGAATTTTGGCGTTTCTATACCTAAAGTGGCTCAACAGCTGCAGGAGAATATCCGGCATACGCTAAAAAATATGACAGCATTGGAAATTGCTGAAATCAATGTGCATGTAGTCGGTATACAGATGGAAGGTACAGAAGATAATGAATAGAGATAGCTGAATCGGACTTTTACGGGCGGGCATTTATTGCCCGTTAAGGCGGGATAGAAGGTCAAAAGAGTCATTTCTTTTGACCTTCTTTACGTTAGCAGGTTGTTCTGGCTTTTGGGTTTCCAATCGTGTTATGATTTGGATGAGATACCAGTCAAAGGAGCTATATATGATGAACCGACACGCAGCAAGAGAAAAAGCATTACAAATTTTATTTCAATTGGATATGAATGATAAACATCCCGAACAGGCTATAAAGGACCATCCTGAATCGCTTGAAGCCGATGATTATTTGAAAGATCTTGTCGAAGGGGTGGCCGGACATAAAAACACTATTGACCAAACGATAGCGGAACACCTGGAGAAATGGTCAATTGATCGAATTGCTTCCGTGGAAAAAACAGTATTACGCATTGCTGTTTATGAATTCAGCTACAGGGACGATATACCGGAAAACGTGGCTATTGATGAAGCGGTGGAACTGGCGAATTCATATGGTGATGAAAAATCAGGCAAGTTTGTAAACGGCGTTTTAGCAAACATAAAATCAAGATAAATATAACTTTTCGTTTAGCATTTTTAAAAGAGAGGGGAATGGTCGTTATGCCGGCGAAGGTAATTGAGGGAAAAGAACTGGCTCATCAAATCAGAAATGAACTGGCGGAGGACGTGGCAAAGCTGAAAGAGCAAGGCGTCACACCCCAATTAACGGTCATAATTGTTGGTGATGATTCCGCATCGAAATCGTATGTGAATGGCAAAAAGAAAGCATCAAGTCAAACAGGAATTTCTTCCGATGTGATCGAAATGCCTTCGACTATCTCCGAACAGGAACTTCTTGATAAAATTAACATGCTTAATCGCGATGAAACAGTTCATGGCATTCTCGTACAGCTCCCGCTTCCGGATCATATAAATGAACAGCACATTATTGAATCCATCAGCCCTCAAAAGGATGTTGACGGTTTTCATCCAATCAACACAGGAAAAATGATGTTGGGTGAAGATACGTTTTTGCCATGCACGCCATACGGTATTATAACGATGCTGCATTCATACGATATTCAAATAGAGGGTAAACATGCCGTTGTTATCGGACGAAGTAATATTGTCGGAAAGCCGGTTGGGCAATTACTGCTGAATGAGAACGCGACAGTTACGTACTGCCATTCAAGAACGAATCAGCTGACAGACTTTACAAAGAATGCCGACATTCTGGTTGTTGCTGTCGGGAAACCGTATGCCATATGCGCCGAGCACATTAAACAAGGCTCGGTCATTATCGATGTCGGCATTAATCGTCTGGATGATGGTACACTGACGGGTGATGTCGATTTCGGCTCAGCAGCAGAAAAAGCCTCGTATATAACCCCTGTTCCTAAAGGAGTAGGGCCGATGACGATTACCATGTTACTGCGAAATACAATTAAAGCCGCCAAAGGACTGACCGGCATTGGAAGATAAATATTTAACCGTAACGGCATTAACGAAATATATAAAACGCAAACTTTCGGCGGACCCTCATTTGAAAAATATTTGGCTGAAAGGTGAAATTTCAAATTTTAAACACCATAGCCGCGGTCATATGTATTTGACAATCAAGGATGATCACGCCCGTATCCAGGCCGTTATGTTTGCAGGCAATAACCGCAGACTGAAATTCAGACCTGAAAATGGCATGAACGTTCTGATACGCGGTGAGATTGGTGTCTTTGAACAATTTGGACAATATCAATTATATATTCGGCAGATGGAACCTGACGGGATTGGTTCGTTATATTTAGCGTTTGAACAGTTAAAAGAAAAATTACATAAACAGGGTTATTTTGATAAGACACATAAAAGAGACCTGCCGAAATTTCCGGAAAACATTGGCGTCATCACGTCACCAACGGGGGCTGCTGTCCGTGATATCATCACAACTATCAAACGCCGATATCCTATCGCCCAAACAACGGTCATTCCCGCCCTTGTACAAGGTGTTAATGCACCCGAATCAATTGTTGATGCGATTAACAGAGCGAATGAACTGACAGATTGTGATGTTTTAATCGTTGGGCGGGGCGGCGGTTCGATAGAAGAACTATGGAGTTTCAATGAAGAGATCGTGGCCAATGCCATTTTCCACTCAACTATTCCTGTTATTTCGGCCGTTGGTCATGAAACAGATATTACCATCAGTGATTACGTTGCTGATGTAAGAGCGCCAACGCCTACTGGTGCTGCCGAAATCGCGGTACCGTCACAACTGGAACTTCTGGATAAAATAAACAGTATTCAGCGCTCGCTGACACGCGTGCTCACAGATCAAATCACGGCTTCACAACAAAATTTGAACCGAATGAAACAGTCATATGCGTTCCGCTATCCCGAACAATTAATCACACAAAAAGAACAGGAATTGGATAAATATGTGGAGCGGCTGGGGAAAGCATATCAACGTGAATGGAAGCAGAAATACGATTCAATCACACATCTGAATTCAAGGCTTTTGGCATTGCATCCAAGACAGCAAATTGACCGCGCCGGCAACGAATTGGTCCAGTTGAAAAAACAAATCAATCATATGATGTCCAGTCACTTGGCGTCCAATTCAAACAGGCTGCAAACAGCACTTGAGAAATTGTCTCTGCTCAATCCGCTTGAAACGATGAAACGCGGGTATGCCATAGCGTATTCCTCCTCTGGCAAACTAATTAAATCAGTTGAAAATGTATCCGAAACAGATCAAATTGCTGTTAAGCTTGCGGATGGCACGATTGATTGCCATGTGCTGGATGTAAAGGAGGAGAAAAATGGAAGAGAAAAATAATCTGTCATTTGAAGAGGTCATGCAGGAACTGGAAAAAATCGTGGAAAAACTGGAAAAAGGCGATGTGCCATTGGAGAAAGCTATTTCATATTATCAGGATGGGATGAAACTATCCAAAGTATGCGGTGATAAACTGACTAATGTCCAGGAACAGATGACAAAAATCATGAACGAACAGGATCAGTTTGACACGTTTGAAATACAGGAGGACGAATAATCGTGCAGCTGAAACTCAATAACTTCATCAATAAGAACAGGGAATTGATTCAGCAGGAAATAGAGCAGCAACTGCACAAACTGGATATACCCGAACAATTGAAGGCATCAATGATTTATTCTGCAGAAGCCGGGGGGAAACGGTTAAGACCGATTCTTTTAATGGCGGGTTTTAATGCTTACAGCCATGAGATAAATAAAGTGCTTTCTTCAGCTGCCGCACTTGAATTGATTCATACGTATTCCTTGATCCATGATGATTTGCCGTCAATGGATGATGATGATCTGCGTCGCGGACAGCCAACAAACCATATTAAGTTCGATGAAGCAACAGCTGTTCTGGCAGGTGATGCATTACTGACATTCAGTTTTGAACTGATTGCAAATGACAGCCGGTTAACAGACCAGCAGAAGGTGAAGGTCATTCAGCTGCTTTCAGAAGCCAGCGGCCCCAAAGGAATGATAGCTGGGCAGATACGTGATATGGAAGCGGAGAAAAAAGTTGTGACACTGGAGGAACTGGAAACGATTCATACGCTTAAAACCGGGGAGTTATTCCGCTTTGCCATTCGTTCGGGGGCGTATCTGGGCGGGGCATCAGACGAACAAATTGCTCACCTTGATCGATTTGCCCACTTTCTTGGACTTATTTTTCAGATCCAGGATGATATATTGGATGTGACCGGGGATGCTGATAAAATCGGAAAACCTGTTGGAAGTGATGAAGCAAATGAAAAAAATACGTACGTCAAATTATTGGGGCTTGATGGAGCAGTCGAAAAGAAGGAACACTATGTCAGCAAAGCGAAAAAAGAACTGTCAGAGGCCCATGCCGATACATCTTATCTGATGGCATTGGTGGATTATTTCAGTACCCGGGATCATTAAATTTTATTAGTATAATTTAAAATCATATGTTATAATGTACACTACAAAGGAATGGTGCAGTATTCTAGTCAGCCCTCCGTTCCTGAAGGCGGGCCTAAAAATCCGCTTAAGGGCATATCGATGAAGTTCCTTGTGCCGGCTTGAGGCGCCCAGCCTTGGGTCGGTGCTGGGAGTTAAGGTTTTCGGGCGATCCACAAAGGCATGTGGGCGTTGACCCGAATACCGTGGAGGCCCATATCTGTATGAGCAACTAAGCCTAGTTGCAATTATGGAATGGGGTATGAACCTGCATAACAAGGTTAGGGAACCTTTTTGCAGCGTAGCCTGCCTTGAGTGATCTTGAGAGGATTAGGGTTCTAAGTAGCGAATCGGATGGCCACCGAATCATCGTATTTTCCCCTATGAAATCAACATTGCAAAAGAGGCTAAGAAACGGCTAAAGGCTGTTGAGGAAATCTCCTAGACTGTTCCAAACGACATTTAAACGGGATTAAAGTGTGGTCTAAGTGGTAATCCAGTCAAGCTCTCGGTGACGAAGCTTAGGTGATTTTGAAGGGGAACCGCCCGTATGGTAACATAGGGTAATCGCTTGGGAAAACCTACTGGACCAAAGCCACAGTTTTTATCGTTTAGATGACCATCCCATACATAGAACGTATTAACAATTGATTTGGGGTAGCTTATGAATTCACAAATAAAACGTTCGATTAAATTTAGCTTGACGATTGCCGTTATCACTTTTGTGTTAGCGGCTATTTTTTCAGTTATTTCTTCATCTATATTAAGCAAAGTGGTCTGGATCGTTGGCATGATTGTTGTGATCGTCATTGTAGCAATTGGTGTCATATTCGATATGCTAGGCATTGCTTCTACGTCTGCAGATGAAGCACCTTTTCATGCCATGGCCGCAAAAAAAGTGCCTGGTGCAAAACAGGCGGTCATCATTATTCGGAATGCGGATAAATTTGCTAGTTTTTGTAATGATGTGATCGGTGATATTTCTGGTATTGTTAGTGGAACGGCTTCAGCGATTGTTGTATTACAAATTTCTAACTCGCTTGGACATGGTGAAGGATCAGCTGGACAAATCGCGATTTCTGTTATTTTTACAAGTTTTATCGCTGCCCTTACTGTAGGGGGAAAAGCACTTGGCAAATATTTTGCAATAAACGCATCAACAAAAATTATTTTTTTCACTGGAAAAATGATCGCAATCATTGAAAATAAGCTAAACATAAGTATACTCCCCGAAAATAAGCGTTAACAATCATATCAATAGATGTAAAGGATATATAATCATGAGCAAAAAACGTTTAGACGTGCTATTAGTTGAACGAAATTTAATTGAAACACGCGAAAAGGCGAAACGCATTGTTATGGCCGGACAGGTCTTTTCAAAACAAGAGCGGCTTGATAAACCAGGGATGAAGGTAGATGAAAACATTCCTTTAACAGTCAAAGGTAAAGCGATGCCTTATGTTGGGCGTGGTGGGTTGAAATTGGAAAAGGCATTGAAATGCTTTTCTCTGCAATTGGAAGACAAAATTATGGTTGATGTCGGCTCATCAACAGGAGGGTTTACAGATTGTGCCCTCCAAAATGGAGTGAAATTGTCCTATGCAGTTGATGTTGGTTATAATCAATTAGCCTGGAAATTAAGAAAAGATGAGCGAGTCGTCGTTATGGAACGGACGAATTTTCGATATGTTACACCAGATATGTTTCAAAAAGGGACACCAAACTTCGCAACTGTTGATGTTTCCTTTATATCCTTACGACTGATCCTTCCTATATTACGAACGATATTAGCTTCCAAAAGTGATATTGTGACTCTCATTAAACCTCAATTCGAAGCTGGTAGAGATCAAGTAGGGAAAAAAGGAATCGTTCGGGATCCAATGATCCATGTGGACGTTTTAAGTAAGATCATCCATTTCGCATTACAGGAAGGCTATGCTTTATATGGAATGACATATTCTCCGATTACAGGTGGAGACGGTAATATTGAGTTTTTAGCACATTTTGGATGGAAACAACAGAAAGAAGGAATTTTCCTTACGGATAATAAAGTTCATCAATTAGTCCAAGAAGCCCATGAGACATTTCAGTCCGTTCAAAATAATAAATCGATGTGATGCTGAACGCTTTAGTCGCAATCTATTTTTACATGGAAAGACGGAGGTGTAAGATGAGTAAAATCCAACGGCATATTAAAATCCGAGAGTTAATTACCGAAAACGATATTGAAACACAAGATGAACTCGTCAATCAATTAAAAGCATTGGGATATGATGTTACGCAGGCGACTGTGTCTCGAGATATTAAAGAAATGCATCTTGTTAAAGTCCCATCTGCAAGTGGTGGATATAAATATAGCCTTCCAGCAGACCAACGTTTTAATCCCTTAAATAAGCTAAAACGTTTAATTATGGATGCTTTTGTAAAAATCGATCATACGAGCCATTTTATTATTTTAAAAACATTACCCGGAAATGCACAAGCCGTCGGTGCCTTAATTGATCAGCTTGATTGGGAAGAAATAATGGGGTCAATTTGCGGTGATGATACGTGTTTGATCATATGTCGATCGGAAGAACAAACAGAAGAAATTAAAGAACGGTTTCTTAAAATGCTGTAATCATAATGGAGTGTATCGTACATGTTAACAGAATTGTCAATCCGTGATTTCGCCATCATTGATGAATTAACTATGACATTTCATGAAGGCTTAACGGTTCTCACCGGAGAAACAGGAGCGGGAAAGTCAATCATAATTGATGCGGTGCAACAGTTGGCTGGTGCTAGAGGCTCAGTTGATTTTGTCAGGCACGGAGCAAAAAAGGCCGAAATCGAGGGCTTATTTATCATCGATCGAAAAAATCATGCGGTATATGAAAAGGGTAAGCAGTTTGGAATTAAAATGGAAGATGATCAAGTCGTATTGCACCGTACGATTACTGATGGTGGTAAAAGTATTTGCCGTGTGAATGGAAAATTAGTCACACTCACGATTTTACGGGAATTTGGTAAAACATTAATCGATATCCATAGTCAACACGAAACCCAATCGTTGTTGGATTCTGAAAATCACATTCATTTGTTGGATTCGTACGATGAACAAGCCATTCTCAATGAAAAAAAGGAATATGCTCGGATATACAATGAACTTTTAAAATTAAAAAATCGTTATGCACAATTGAGTACAAATGAACAAGAAATGGCCCAGCGTCTTGATTTATTACAGTTTCAGCAGCATGAATTAACAGAGGCGAACTTATCCCCTGATGAAGATGAACAATTAGAAAAAGAAAGAGATTATTTAATGAATTATGAACGGATTTTCAATGCACTTAACGAGGCGTATACTGCCCTTTATGGTGAACAAAAGGGATTGGAGTGGTTAAACCGTGCACAACAGTCGCTACAAGATGTTCGTTCATATGATACATTTATTGCTCAACAAGCTGAGCAGTTGACGAATCATTACTACACCATTGAAGATCTCGTGTTCGAAATGCGGAATTACATGGATACATTAGCATACAATCCGAATCGGTTGAATGAAATAGAGGCGAGATTAGATGAAATTAATGGTTTAAAACGGAAATATGGTTCAACCGTAAATGAAATCCTTGAATATATGACAGAAGTTGAGAAAGAAATTGAGGAAATAAGCAATAAAGATTCCCATTTAGAAAAATTAGCGACGACGATCCAAAAAATAGAAAAAGATGCTTTTTTTCAAGCAAAAATATTACATACTTTACGTCGAAAAGCAGCAAACTCATTAATAGACGCTGTACATAAAGAGTTAAAAGGATTGTATATGGAAAATACTACCTTTTCAATCTCATTCAATCCGAAAATCGATGAAAACGATACTCATTTTTACAAAAACAGTTCGATTCACCTGAACAAAAATGGTTTTGATCATATTCAGTTTATGATTTCCACGAATCCTGGGGAACCGATAAAAGAATTGAATAAAGTCGCTTCAGGTGGAGAGCTTTCAAGGATTATGCTCGTATTAAAGAAAATCTTTGCAAAATATCAAGGGGTAACCAGTGTTATCTTTGACGAAGTTGATACAGGTGTCAGTGGAAGAGTCGCTCAGGCGATGGGTGAGAAAATTTATGAGATCTCAAATGATTCGCAAGTTCTTTGTATTACACATCTTCCACAAGTCGCTGCTATGGCGGATACCCACCATTTAATTGGAAAACATAAGAAAAATAATCGAATGCATACGCATGTCGTTCAACTATCCGTGGATGATCAAGTTGATGAATTGAGCCGAATGATCACGGGTACAAAGATGACAGATACAGCAAAAGTTCATGCCCGTGAATTACTCGACCTCGCAGAAGATTTTAAACAAAAGAAACATAATTCACAAAATGGAAATTAACTAACATTTTATGCTTTAAGTTTAAACATTGGGCTCTCCTTATCTAAACCCAAGAGCTTCATATCCAACCGATTCATTTTGATATACATTTTCTCCTTAATTATAAAAAGGAAATGATACACATCTTTTCTTATCATTCACCAGTTTAAAAACACCTCGTAAAGGTCAAATTAGAAATACAGAAACAAATAAGGTATGGGTTAGGATGAGGAGAGTGAAACATGAAATATAGTCGGATGTATGTAGGCATTGTGCTTTTAGTGGTATTATTTACCATACCCTTTGTTCCATCATTGCAGAAATATTTTTCCATTCCTAATCAAATCATCACATTTACAAATGAATCTCCGATCACACTCCCAAATTTGGGCAAATCTGTACAAGTCAATACAAAAGACAATAACATCCAGGCGATAGATTCAACCCATTTTATGGCAGTGGAACCTGGAAAATCGCAATTAACGTATGAAGTAGCTGGTGTACCGATTAAAAATATCGATGTTTCCGTATATAAGGATAAAAAGTTAATCCCTGGGGGTCAATCGATTGGCGTACAACTTCATACGAAAGGAGTTCTCGTTGTAGGACATCATCTCGTCAATGGCGAAAATGAAATTCTTTCTCCAGGGGAAGATGCAAAAATCAATGTCGGTGATGTTATTTTACAGATCAATGGGAATGACATTAAAAAAATGGAAGATATCAAACCACATGTAGAGGAAGCGGGAAAAAATAAAGAAGAATTAAAATTAAAAATTAAACGTGGTAAAAAGACAATGAACACGACATTACGCCCCGTAATGGATCATAAAGAAGAAGAGTATCGAATCGGTCTATATATACGCGATTCGGCGGCAGGAATTGGAACGATGACTTTTTATGAGCCGAAATCAAAAAAATACGGTGCACTAGGACATATCATTTCGGATATGGACACTAAAAAACCGATCGAAATTCATGATGGGACGATTGTTCGTTCATCTGTCACGTCGATTGAAAAAGGAAATAGTGGAATTCCCGGTGAAAAACAAGCAAAATTTTCTATAAAAGAGAACAAAATTGGCACGATTACAAAAAACAGCCCGTTTGGAATTTTCGGGGTTTTGGATCACTCCATACAGAATGGAAATTATGATCAACCGATGTCGATTGCTTTATCTCATGAAGTTAAAGAAGGTCCAGCCAAAATTTTAACTGTGGTCGATGGTGAACAGGTTGAAGAATTTGATGTAGAAATTGTCAGCAGCATTCCACAAAAGTCACCTGCAACGAAAGGGATGGTTGTAAAAATAACAGATGCTAAACTATTGGAAAAAACAGGTGGTATCGTTCAAGGGATGAGTGGTAGCCCAATTATTCAGGATGATAAAATCATCGGTGCAGTGACTCACGTATTCGTAAATGACCCTACATCTGGATATGGGGTGCATATCGAATGGATGCTTGAAGAAGCTGGTGTAGATGTATACTCTAATCAAGATTTGGCGAGTTAATAACAGACTTGTAGTCGGATGAAATCCAACTACAAGTCTGTTCTATTTTCCACCAAAGCATAACGAACATAAAAAGACAATCCAGCACAACATATGAGTTTTAAATGACTAAAGCACACGAAATTCGAAAAATTATCATTATTTATTAAATAAAAAAAGGATAATAATGGGTCATGTCGAATAGATAGTAATACACAGAATATTTTGAAGGAGGACCAGTCCGGTGAAGAAAAATGAAATTTCGGTATGTTTAGTTGATGATAACAAAGAGCTTATACAGTTAATGGAAGACTTTTTTGATGAACAAGAGGATATCCGTGTGATTGGCACTGCTCATAATGGACGCGAATGTTTGGAGATGCTTGAAGAAAAGGAGCCCGATGTGATTGTATTAGATATCATTATGCCACATGTTGATGGGCTAGCCGTATTAAATACACTTAAAGAAATGGACGAAACCCATAAACCACATGTCATCATGTTGACTGCATTCGGTCAGGAAGAAGTCATGAAAAAAGCGGTTGCTCTTGGAGCATCTTATTTTATTTTAAAACCATTTGATTTGGAGCATTTGGCAGATCAAATTAGGCAGGTTCAAGGAATTCCCTCCTTTTCTTTGACGAAAAGAGGAAAGAAAAGAGAAAAGAAACGCGATTTAGAAGCGAGCATTACGAATATTATCCATGAGATCGGTGTTCCAGCGCACATTAAAGGATATATGTATTTACGAGAAGCCATCACGATGGTTTATAATGATATCGAATTGCTTGGATCGATCACAAAAGTGCTTTATCCCGATATTGCTAAAAAGTTTAAGACAACCTCTTCTCGTGTCGAACGTGCTATTCGTCATGCGATTGAAGTAGCTTGGAGTCGTGGGAATGTTGACTCGATATCCGCTCTTTTCGGATACACTGTAAGCATTTCTAAAGCAAAACCGACCAATTCTGAATTCATCGCTATGGTTGCCGATCGACTGCGCTTGGAACACCGCGCGAGTTAGTACATAGAAGATTACTGTATATTGTCATCGTATACAGTAATCTTTTTTATTTGCCTCGAAACGGTTCAATTTACGTAAAACCATACGTTATTCTTTTAAGATACACTTATATGGGTCTTCTTCTTTTAGCTGTTTTTTACGATCCCGATACACAACAAACCCACCGATAAATGCAAGTCCAATGAGAAACAAGATGAGTCCAACTCCAAATTGAATACCTGTATGGAAGAAGATCGGATAAAAATCATTAAATAACGTATCCCTCATTAATTTAATGCCAATTGCTGAAACAAGTCCAGGAATGAATAATAATAAAAAAGCAAAGATTCTACTCATGCCTATCTCCTCTGTATCGATTAATCATCATAAAGCAATGGGAAGTGAACGGACAAATCCCATTACGATGCCTTTAGTATATCAAATAATCATTCAAAAAGACACAAATGAAATTTGAAATATGAGCGAGCTTAAAGTAAAATATAAATGCAGAAAATTGCAAAGGGTTACAATTAATGTGAGGAAGGACAAAGGTGGTGATGCTATTGCCTCTTATTTCTATGTCAAATACCGACACTTACTTGACAACACGTGAATGAGTCATTATTTGATGTGAACAGAATTGACATCAGGGAATCGTTCAGTGGATTATGCTTTAAAGCACTCATCTGGAATGACCTTAACATGATGAACCCTTCAAAAGGTGTGAATATTTTATAAAAAAATAATTAAAGCGCTTACATTATTTGTGTTTGGCATAGATGTTGCATTAGAATAAAGATAATAGGATGAAAATTTATCCAAGGCATGCAAATTTAGAGGAGGAATCATTATGGAAATATTTGATTACATGGAATCAGAAAATTACGAACAGCTCGTTTTTTGTCAAGAAAAGCATTCAGGATTAAAAGCGATTATCGCTATTCACGATACGACGTTAGGCCCTGCATTAGGTGGTACAAGAATGTGGACATATGAAACGGAGGAGAAAGCGATTGAAGACGCTCTCCGTTTAGCTAAAGGAATGACGTACAAAAATGCAGCGGCAGGCTTAAATTTAGGTGGGGGAAAGGCTGTCATTATCGGTGATCCAAAAACAGATAAAAATCCGGAAATGTTTCGTGCGTTTGGAAGATATATTCAAAGCTTGAATGGTCGATACATCACCGCTGAAGATGTTGGAACAACCGTTGATGATATGGATTTAATTTATACAGAAACAGATTATGTGACTGGAATATCCCAAGAATTTGGTTCATCAGGCGATCCTTCACCTGTTACTGCATATGGCATATATAAGGGGATGAAGGCAGCTGCTAAAGAAGCGTTTGGCACCGATTCACTCACGGGAAGAAAAATCGCTGTTCAAGGTGTAGGTAATGTCGCCTATACATTGTGTGGACACTTACATAAAGAAGGTGCGAAGTTAGTTGTCACAGATATCAATAAACAAGCTGTTCAACGCGCTGTAGACGCTTATGGTGCAGAGGCTGTTGACCCGGATGATATTCATAAAGTTGATTGTGATATTTATTCACCTTGTGCGCTAGGTGCGGTCATCAATGATGATACGATTCCCCACATACAAGCAAAAGTGATTGCCGGTTCAGCTAATAATCAATTAAAGACGGAAGAACATGGGAAGCAAATTTATGAGAAGGGTATTGTTTACGCTCCAGATTTTGTCATTAACTCGGGTGGAGTCATTAACGTAGCGGATGAATTAAACGGATATAATCGCGACCGTGCTTTGAAAAAAGTTGAGGGCATTTACGACATTTTATTAAATGTCTTCGAAATCTCCAAGCGGGACGATATTCCGACGAGCGTGGCAGCTAATCGAATGGTCGAAGAGAGATTACAATCCCATAAACAATCACTTGGACAATTTTTAGTGAATCCACATCATACATTGAGTCGCCGTTAATTGATATTGAGACCTACGAACATTTGCTTTCATTTTCCATAAGCGATTCATAACATTCGCAGTTGAAATCTTGAATAGCGGATAAACGCGATGTACGCTTTCACTTAAAAGTGATTGTACATGAGTCAAGTGATCTATATAAAGGAGCGAACACAATGGCAAAAACATATGATTTAGTCGTACTCGGTGGTGGAACGGGTGGGTATGTCGCTGCTATAAGAGCTGCACAGCTAGGTAAACAAGTCGCCATCGTTGAGGCGGAAAAACTTGGTGGAACCTGCTTGCATAAAGGATGTATCCCTTCCAAAGCTTTGTTGCGTAGTGCAGAAGTGTATCGCCAAACAAAAGCGAGCTCTGATTTCGGGATTGATGCGAAAGAAATAACTTTGAATTTTCCAGACGTACAATCAAGAAAAGCGAGTGTTGTTGATAATTTGTATAAAGGCGTCCAAACATTAATGAAAAAAGGGAAAATCGATGTTATCGAAGGGTTTGGACGAATATTAGGACCGAGTATTTTTTCCCCCGTACCAGGTACGATATCTGTTGAGCATACGGATGGCCGAGAAAATACCTTAATTGCTCCTGAAAATGTTCTGATTGCAACCGGATCGACACCAAAAACACTTCCTGGTTTAGAAGTGGATGGAACCTTTGTGATGACATCAGATGAAGCACTTGAAATGAAGGATCTACCTACATCCATGATCATCGTTGGTGGAGGTGTAATCGGAATTGAATGGGCTTCCATGCTTGCTGATTTTGGTGTCCAAATAACAGTGATTGAATACTTGGAACGTATACTCCCGTCAGAAGATGAGGATATCGCAAAGCAAGTTGAAAGAATGTTAGCACAAAAAGGGATTACTTTTATAAAAGGGGCAAAGGTTTTACCTGAAACGGTTACGAAAGAAAACGGAATCGGTATTGGTGTAGAAGTCGACGGAGAAAAGTCAACTTATGAAGCTGACAAGCTGCTCATTTCGGTCGGTCGCCAAGCGAATACGAGCAATATCGGCTTGGAGAATACAGAAATAGTTGTTGAGAACGGGTGGATTCAAACGAATGAGTTTTATCAGACGAAAGAATCACATATATACGCAATTGGCGATGTAATCGGTGGTATGCAACTCGCGCACGTTGCCTCACAAGAGGGAATCGTTGCTGTTGAGCACATGGCTAACGCCAATCCACTCGTCATTGATTATGAGCATATTCCTAGATGTACCTATGCTCATCCAGAGATTGCAAGTGTTGGCCTCACGGAAAAGGAAGCCAAAAATCACGGGTTATCTATAAAAGTGGGGCAATTCCCTTTTCAAGCTATCGGTAAATCTCGTATTTATGGTGATTCCGATGGATTTGTAAAAGTGATTGCTGACGCAAATACAGATGATCTTTTGGGAATCCATATGGTTGGTCCCCACGTGACAGAATTAATCGCTGAAGCGAGTTTAGCTAAATTCTTGGATGCGACTCCATGGGAGGTTTCCCAAACGATTCATCCGCATCCATCCTTGTCCGAAATTATGAAGGAGGCTGCTTTAGCTGTTGATGATATCCAAATTCACAGTTGATTGCGTGTAGCTGTTCGTTCGTACATTGACGTGAAATCCTAGACTAGAGGAGGAGTTATCATGACAACTCATCGTCATAAAACATTAGGTTTAACAGATGAAGAAGTAATTGAAATGTATAAAACAATGTTACTCGCTCGAAAATTAGATGAGAGAATGTGGCTTTTAAATCGCGCTGGAAAAATACCATTCGTTATTTCTTGTCAAGGACAAGAAGGTGCACAAGTGGGTGCATCCTTTGCTTTGAATCGAAACGCTGATTATGTGGCTCCGTATTATCGTGATATGGGTGTAGTTCTAGCATTTGGGATGACACCGAGAGAATTAATGCTATCAGGATTTGCTAAAGCAGAAGATCCAAACTCAGGTGGGCGACAAATGCCTGGACATTTTGGTCAAAAGAAAAATCGAATTCTCACTGGTTCTTCTCCAGTGACAACGCAATTACCACATGCCGTCGGTGTCGCACTTGCGGCAAAAATGGAGAATGAAAATGTAGTGTCATTTGTGACGTTGGGTGAAGGTTCTTCTAACCAAGGTGACTTCCATGAAGGATTAAATTTTGCAGGCGTACACCAATTGCCTGTGATTACGATGGTGGAAAACAACAAATATGCTATTTCTGTTCCTTTAGAAAGGCAATTAGCGTGCGAGTATGTTTCCGAGCGTGCCCAAGGATATGGGATGCCAGGGATCACAGTGAATGGAAATGATCCGCTTGACGTGTATGAGGCCGTAAAAACTGCAAGAGAGCGAGCAGTAAATGGTGATGGCCCCACTTTGATCGAGGCGATTACCGATCGCCTAACCGCTCATTCAAGTGATGATGATGATCGAGCATATCGAGAGCCTGAAGAAATTGAAGAGGCAAAGAAAAAAGATACCCTGATTTTATTTGCCAATTATTTGCACCAATGTGGCGTTCTCACTGATGACTCGGAGCAAGCTATTAAAGATGAGGTCGACGCGATTGTCAATGATGCAACGGACTATGCAGAAAATGCACCGTATGCAGAACCGGAATCCGCATTGAAATACGTATACGAAGAGTGATAGGGGGGATTAAAATGGCTGTAATTTCATATATCGAAGCAGTGACAGCTGCATTGAAAGAAGAAATGCAACAAGATAAAAGTGTATTTATCTTAGGTGAGGATGTCGGTAAGAAAGGTGGCGTTTTCCGAGCGACAGATGGGTTATATGACGAATTTGGTGAAGCTCGTGTGTTGGATACACCACTTGCCGAATCAGCCATTGCTGGTGTAGGAATTGGCGCGGCAATGTATGGCATGCGCCCTGTCGCTGAAATGCAATTTGCAGACTTCATCATGCCAGCAGTGAACCAGATTATATCAGAAGCTGCGAAGATCCGTTATCGCTCGAATAACGATTGGGATTGCCCGATTACCATTCGTGCGCCATACGGTGGAGGGATCAATGGAGCACTTTACCATTCCCAATCGGTCGAAGCTATTTTTGCAAATCAACCTGGATTAAAAATCGTGATGCCTTCCACACCCTATGATGTCAAAGGGTTGTTAAAAGCATCCATCCGTGATAATGATCCGGTTCTTTTCTTCGAGCATAAACGAGCTTATCGTTTACTGAAGGAAGAGGTGCCTGAAGAAGATTATGTTCTTCCTATTGGAAAGGCAGATGTGAAACGTGAAGGATCGGACCTCACGGTAATCACATATGGGTTGTGTGTCCATTTTGCATTACAAGCTGCTGAAAAACTTGAAAAGGAAGGAATCGAAGCACATATTCTTGATTTACGCACGGTCTATCCACTCGATCAGGAAGCTATTATCGAAGCTGCAACGAAGACAGGTAAAGTATTGCTCGTTACAGAGGATAATAAAGAAGGTAGTATTATGAGTGAAGTAAGTGCCATCATTAGTGAAAATTGTTTATTCGACCTCGATGCACCGATTCGCCGTCTAGCAGGACCTGATGTGCCATCGATGCCTTATGCACCGACAATGGAAAAATATTTCATGGTTAATCCTGAAAAAGTCGAAAAAGCAATGCGTGATTTAGCGGAGTTTTAACAGGAGGAGGGGATGATTGTATGGCAACGGAAAAAATCACCATGCCACAGCTCGGTGAAAGTGTGACAGAAGGAACGATTAGCTCATGGTTAGTGAAAGAAGGAGACCATGTAAATAAATATGACCCAATTGCTGAAGTGATGACAGATAAAGTGAATGCAGAAGTACCATCGTCTTTTACAGGAACGATTACAGAAATCATCGCCGAAGAAGGGGAAACGTTAGATGTAGGGGAGCTCATCTGTTATATCGAAACAGAAGATGTGAAAGAAGATGTTTCTCATCATCAAGGAGGTGCCTCTGAAGAAAAATCAGCTGATGCTGATCAGACTCCTTCAAGCGGTGATCGTTCGATAGCGATGAAGAAGCGTTATTCACCTGTTGTTTTACGACTTGCCCAAGAATACGATATTGATTTAGAACAAGTTGATGGAACAGGTCGGGGTGGAAGAATTACCCGAAAAGATATCGAAAAAATCATAGCGAGCGGGGAAATACCATCTCGCGAGGAGACAATCGCTCCACATAAAGAGAAAACAGTTGACCAACAAGAGAAAAAAGCAACTGCAGAATTCGAAGCGCCTGTACCAACTGAATCAGGTGATGTAGCAATTCCAGTAACGGGTGTTCGCAAAGTCATTGCAGAGAATATGGTTCGTTCGAAAACAGAAATTCCTCATGCATGGATGACAGTGGAAGTCGATGTGACAGATCTTGTCGCTTATCGTAATCATATTAAAGATGAATTTAAGAAAAATGAAGGATTCAACCTCACCTTTTTTGCATTTTTCGTAAAAGCTGTCGCTCAAGCATTGAAAGAGTTCCCGCAGATGAATAGCATGTGGGCCGGAGATCAGATTATCCAAAAGAAAGATATTCACATCTCAATCGCAGTAGCAAAAGATCAAGAGTTGTATGTACCGGTTATTAAGCATGCAGATGAAAAAAGCATCAAAGGAATCGCTAAAGATATATATGAGTTAGCGCAAAAAGCTCGCACTGGTAAATTAACCCCTGAAGATATGCAAGGTGGTACATTTACAGTCAATAATACAGGCTCATTCGGTTCAATATCGTCTATGGGTGTAATCAATTATCCGCAAGCGGCGATTTTACAAGTTGAATCAATCGTTACCCGCCCTATGATTGTAAACAATATGTTTGCCGCTCGAGAGATGGTTAATTTATCCCTTTCTCTTGACCATCGAATTTTGGACGGACTTGTCTGTGGACAATTTCTTGCACGAGTGAAGGACATTTTGGAAAAAATGAATCAGGATACGACGAATGTATATTAATGGATACACCCCAATTGGAACGTCACATGTCTAAGAACAATTCAATATACTTCAATTGAAATCAATTACTAAAATTGGTAAGCTAAAAATGTACGTTTTAGATAATACTCATATAAGGAGATGGATGGAAACATGGATTTTAACATGTTTATGAATGACGTTGTCGATGTAGCACGTCAAGATATGCGCGAAGCTGGTTATGAAGAAGTAAAAACACCAGAAGAAGTCGATCAAGCACTTACACGCAAGGGAACGACTTTAGTGATGATCAATTCAGTGTGTGGTTGTGCTGGCGGTGTAGCTCGCCCAGCAGCAGCAAACGCAATACATTACGATAAAAGACCTGATCATTTAGTTACGGTTTTTGCTGGACAAGACCGAGAGGCCACTGAACGAGCCCGTACGTATTTTGAAGGATATCCTCCATCTTCACCATCTTTTGCTTTTCTGAAAGATGGACAAATTGTAACGATGTTGGAGCGACATGATATTGAAGGTTTTTCACCAATGGACGTCATCGGAAAACTTCAAGGAATTTTTGATGAACATTGTGAGGAAATATAAGCGGTTTTGAATCTATAAAATGAGGCTGCCTCGACTGAATACAGGTGAGCCTCGTTTTATTCAATCGTTTAGTAACGTAGAGCCAAATAAAGGAGTTCGTGAACTTGAAAATCGGCTACCGCACAATTAAGACAGCGATTGGTACACCTATCGCCATTTCAATCGCTCAATTTATGGGGTTGACTAATGTTGTAACCGCCGGTATTTTGACGATGTTATGTATCAAACCATCAAGAAAAAAATCTGTTTTGACTGCATGGCATCGGTTTTTAGCGTGTGTAATTGCTAGTCTTTATTCTTTCATATTTTTTGAAGGATTAGGGTATAATGCATTTGTAGTGGGACTGATGTTAGCTGTCTTTATTCCAACTACCGTCTGGTTGAAAATCACCCAAGGGATTACGACAAGTTCCGTAATCATCATTAATCTGTACGGTGCTCAACATATATCGTATGCTTTTTTATTCGATCAATTCCTATTGATCATCGTCGGCATAGGGGTCGGATTGTTAGTGAATTTATATATGCCTAGTATGGATAAGCGTTTAAAAGAAATGCAGAGGCAATTGGAAGAGGACTTTCAAGTTATTTTGCACGAAATCTCCTTATACATTCGGGATCACAATACAAATTGGACTGGAAAAGAACTCCTCAGCGCAGAGGAAACGTTGACGACTGCTCTGGAAATGGTGGAACTTGATCGTGAAAACCACATGTTACGAACATCACATTCATACTATAATTATTTCAAGATGCGTACGAAGCAATTGGAACTTTTACGTAAAATGTTGCCACTTGTGACAAAATTACCCGATAGGGATCACAGTATTTCGGAACGGATTGCTAGTTTTTTTGATCGCTTATCAAAGGCTGTCCATCCTGGAAATACCGCAATTTTATTTATTGAACAACTGCGTGCTTTACGTAAAGATTTCAATCAATTGGAACTGCCGGAAACCCGTGATGAGTTTGAAACACGCGCTAATTTATTCCGGTTGTTGCATGAATTGGAAAGTTACTTACATATCAAACAAAAATTTAAGAAAAGTGATGTAAAACAAAAAATAAGAAAGACTGGTACAATAGGTTAAGTGTACCGAGTCTTTACGTTGTATTGTCTGTTTATTATTATTTTTATAAAAAATAGACTAACCCAGTCGTAATTGATGATAATACCATAGCGATAATCATAATATAGACCATCCATTTTACACGTCGCTGGCGCTTTGATTTTTTGCGGCGAGGGCGTGTCTGTTTTGTAGGCATATTCCATCCTCCTTTAACCTTACCCCTTGCTACTTGTATTTTATCGTTTATCTGTATGAAGGACAAGTTTCACTATTTGTGAGGCTGATTCAGGATTGCCAATCTCACCCCGTTGAAAAAGAAGGTGAAATTTTGAGCAAACAAAGGATAGCATCATGTGGTAACACGTAAAAAGAAGGGGGTTTAGGTATAGAAGCCTTTTGAGGGAGACGAATTTAATAGTAATATACATAACAATTTGATTCGTGTGGATATTTCACTGGAAAAGCTGACAGATTTCATGCAAAATGGTATATTAAAAGAATATGTGGGACAAGACACATCGTATTTCCTCCGAAACATCAATGCTAATCAACCGATTAGTTTCTGGGGTCCCCGTGCAAACGATTTACTTCGTCATGTAACGTATTGACGGGCATCGAATACGTATGGGAAAATAATAAGCTTTTAGCAAATTTTTTGAAAAAGCGCTAAGTTCAGATGGAAAAGAATAGTGAAATCACTATGGTCCACACGTAAATCGAAAACGGTCAGTAAATAATGATTAAAACTCAAAGTTAATTGACTAATCGAATGCATCGGTTAAATGATACTGGTCGTGCTTGTTAGGCATTACCGATCATTTACGACGATTTATGCGGGTGTATCTTAGGGATGAATTCGGAGAACACAAACGAACGAATGACAAAAGGGGGAACAAGAGATGAAAACAAAACGTGTCTTGATTGTAGATGCAAACACTGAAGGTGGTTGTGACAAGTCACTGGAAGTTTCCAACATGTTACGTGAAGTGGGGATGGAAGTCATTGAAGTAAAACATCACCAATCACCATTAGAAACCGCCCAAAAAGCGATTGAAGAACGTGTAGATGTGATCGGATTGTTTACAACATCTGATACATATCGCACATTTTTTCCACAAGTCGTTGCTGAGTTAAATAAACAGGATGAAAAAACGATACCAGTCATTGGTGGAGGACGTATTCCAAGTGAAAATATTCCACCCTTACTGGAAAAAGGGTTTAACAAAATATTTCCGAGCGGTTCGTCAACAGAGGCGATCACTACATATATACAAAGCCTTGTTGCACCTGAACAAAATCAGCTATCAAAACCGGAAAAGATTGCCCATATCGGTATAGCGGTTAAAAGCATTGACGAAACACTTGCCTTTTATACCGATATCTTAGGATTAGACTTGGAAGCGGTCGAGAAGGTGGCTTCAGAAGGGGTAAAAGTGGCTTTTTTGAAAATAGGCGAGTCACGCATCGAGTTGCTCGAACCTTTACATGAAACATCTCCAATTCAACGTTTTATTGATAAACGGGGTGAAGGGATTCATCATATTGCTCTAGAGGTGGATCAAATTAACAAACGATTAGAACATTATAAACAATCAGGTGTTCGTCTAATCAACGAAGAAGCGAAACAAGGTGCACACAATAGCCAAATTGCCTTCATTCATCCAAAAGCGAGTTATGGTGTGCTATATGAAATGTGTCAACATATGGGAGGGGCTGACGAATAATGGACATTTATGATAAAATTAATGAGTTATACGATAGAAGAAGACTTGTAGAACTAGGTGGCGGAGATGAACGTATCCAAAAACAACACGACCGAGGGAAGATGACAGCTAGAGAGCGGATTGAATACCTTCTAGATGAAGACACCTTTGTGGAGCTTAATCCGTTTATTGAACATCGAGCAACAGAATTTGGAATGGACAAGGCCGCAGCTCATGGTGAGGGAGTCGTTACTGGATACGGAAAAATTCACGGGAAACCCGTCTATTTGTTCGCTCAAGATTTCACTGTATTTGGAGGGGCACTCGGCGAAATGCACGGGAAGAAAATTGCCTCTGTGATGGATTTGGCCGCTAAAAATGGGGTTCCATTTATCGGATTAAATGATTCAGGTGGAGCTCGTATTCAAGAAGGGGTTTCATCATTGGATGGATACGGTCACGTATTTTATCGGAACTCGATCTATTCAGGTGTGATTCCACAAATTTCTGTCATCATGGGACCGAGTGCGGGTGGCGCCGTGTATTCACCAGCGATTACTGATTTTGTCATTATGGTTGAAAAGACATCACAAATGTTTATTACCGGTCCAAAAGTAATTGAAACCGTAACAGGTGAAAAGATAAGTTCCGAAGAATTAGGTGGTGCTCGCGTTCATAACTCGAAAACCGGGAATGCCCATCTCAAGGCAAGTTCAGAAGAAGAAGCGCTCGACAAGGTAAAAGAATTAATCACTTACTTGCCGGCGAACAATCAAGAAAAACCACCAATTAAATCGTATGAGGAAGCTGATGAATATCGGGAAGATTTAACGGATATCGTACCATTTGAAGCGACGCGTCCATATGATGTGAAACATGTTATTCGCGAAGTTGTCGATGAAGGTAGTTTTTTCGAAATTCATCCAGAGTTTGCTAAAAATGTCGTCGTTGGTTTTGCGCGAATTAAAGGTGAAACAGTCGGTCTCGTTTGTAACCAACCGAAATATTTAGCAGGTGGATTAGATATTGATTCTAGTGATAAAGCAGCTCGATTTATCCGTTTTTGTGATTGCTATAACATTCCAATTATCACATTTGAAGACGTAACAGGGTTTTTCCCTGGTGTTAAACAAGAGCATGGTGGGATCATTCGTCACGGTGCTAAAATTTTGTATGCTTATTCAGAAGCTACCGTGCCAAAAATTACGGTCATTACACGTAAAGCCTTTGGTGGAGCTTATGTAGCATTAAATAGTAAATCGATCGGCGCAGATTTTGTGTTTGCTTGGCCAAATGCAGAAATTGCCGTCATGGGACCAGAAGGCGCAGCGAACATTATCTTCGCTAAAGATATTGCGAATAGCGACAATCCAGAGCAAACAAGGCAAGAAAAAATCGATGAATATCGCGATAAGTTTGCAAACCCTTATATTGCTGCAGGGCTTGGCATGGTTGACGATGTCATCGATCCACGAGAGACGCGCATGAAGCTGATTCAGTCTTTAGAAATGCTCTATAATAAACAAGAAGACCGACCGAAGAAAAAACATGGAAATATTCCATTGTAATTTACGTGAATATTTATAGGAGGAAAATCGCCATGACAATTAAGATTAACGAAGAACGATTGTTAAATGAATTTTTAGAACTTGTACAAATCGATTCAGAAACAAAAGATGAAGCAAACATCGCCAACGTATTAAAGGATAAATTTACGAAACTAGGGCTCGACGTTGTCGAAGATGATGCTAAAGAAAAAACAGGTCATGGCGCTGGTAATTTAATTTGTACAATGAAGGGAAATAAACAAGCTGTTGATCCGATTTATTTCACTTCGCATATGGATACGGTTGTTCCAGGCAAAGGGGTGAAGCCATCGATTAAAGATGGCTATATCGTCTCCGATGGAACAACGATTTTAGGAGCAGATGATAAAGTTGGGCTTGCAGCGATGCTCGAGTCTATCCGGTTCATCCAAGAAAACGAACTCGAACATGGAACGATTCAATTTGTCATTACAGTCGGTGAAGAATCAGGTTTAGTTGGTGCGAAAGCTTTAGATCCACAAGCCGTGCAAGCAAAATTCGGCTATGCACTTGATAGCAATGGGAAAGTCGGCGACATTATCGTCGCTGCACCAACCCAAGCTAAATTATTTACCGTTATCAAAGGAAAAACGGCTCATGCGGGAGTCGCGCCAGAAGAAGGAATTTCAGCGATTACATTAGCAGCAAAAGCAGTTGCGAAAATGCCATTGGGACGAATTGATGATGAAACTACGGCAAACATCGGTCGATTTGAAGGTGGGAAGCAAACAAATATCGTTTGTGATCATGTCGAAATACTTGCTGAGGCCCGATCGTTAACCCCTGAAAAAATGGAAGCTCAAGTTGCCAAAATGAAAGAAGCTTTTGAAACAACTGCTCAAGAACATGGTGGTGAAGCTGACGTTGAAGTCCAAGTCATGTATCCAGGTTTTAAACAGAAACGAGGCGATCAAGTAGTAGAAATCGCACGAGATGCGGCAAAAGCAATCGGTCGTGACAGTCAATTATTAACGAGCGGTGGCGGGAGTGATGCGAACGTCATTAGCAGTTTCGGAATTCCGACTGTTAACTTGGCTGTTGGTTATGAGGAAATTCATACGACAAATGAGCGGATGCCGATTGAAGAATTGATTAAAATTACTGAACTTGTGATAGCGATTGTTCAAGAAGTAGCTCATCAATAACATCGAAGCCCTTATAGAAATCTCACCTTTCTATAAGGGGTCTTTTTTTATGTATAGGTAACGGGTTGATGAAATGCTCTAAGCACTTTTTATATGTTAAGCTATGTTATAATGAAGGTAAATAAACAGTCATTAAAAGGATGTTTATCATGCTTACACAACAAACGAAACGTAGAATTATTTTTCACATTGATATGAATTGTTTCTATGCATCCGTTGAAATGGCTTATAATCCTAAACTAAAAGGCCAGCCGTTGGCCATCGCTGGCAATCCAGAAGAACGAAAAGGTATTATCGTGACAAGTAGTTATGAAGCGCGAGCAAAAGGCGTCTATACGACGATGCCTGTGTGGAAAGCTAAGCGTCTATGCCCGACATTAAAGGTAATGCGTCCAAACTTCGATCGTTACCGAGCTGCTTCACAAGAAATGTTTAAAATCCTTGCTCACATTACACCGCTTGTTGAACCCGTTTCGATCGATGAAGGATATCTTGATGTTACGGACGTCAAACATCTCGGAACCCCCCTGCAAACCGCTCAACATATCCAACAACAGTTAATAGACGAATTGGATTTACCATGTAGCATCGGTATTGGACCGAATAAATTTTTAGCGAAGATGGCTTCTGACATGGAAAAACCATTAGGATTGACGGTTTTACGAAAAAGAGAGATGCACCATAAGTTATGGCCATTACCGATTGAAGACATGTATGGTGTAGGGAATAAAACTGCTGAAAAATTGCACACAATTGATGTTAAAACGATTGGTGATTTAGCGAAAAAAGATGTTTATCTTCTCAAACAATTGCTCGGAATCAATGGAGAACGCCTAAAAAATCGCGCCAATGGCATCGATTCCCGCCCGGTTGACCCCGATGCTGTAAATGATTTTAAAAGTATTGGTCATTCGAAAACATTGCCTCATGACACGACTCATTCCACTGAAATTCATCAACTCATGCACACGCTTGCTGAAAGTATCGAACGTCGGCTAAAGCGGAAACAAGTCGTCGGACGTAGCGTTCAACTGATGATTCGCTATCATAATTTGAGAACGATCACGCGTAGTAAAAAGCTCGATACGTATATCGATGCCAAGCAAGATATTTTACAAGTCGCTTTCGAACTTTGGCAAAAACATTGGAACATGGAGCCGATCCGTTTACTCGGCATTACAGTTCAAGATCTTGAAGATAAAGAAATAGTTGGCAAACAGTTGGACCTATTTACGTACGAACAGGAAGCAGAAAAAGAAAAACTACATACAACGATTGAAAAACTCACAAAAAAATATGGGAAAAATCCATTTGTTCGTTGGAAGGATGACAAAGTTCATCTGACGACGAGTTTTCAGAAGGATGTTTTGGATGATCATCAACGATCAAGCTCATCGGATTCATGAAGTTCGATGAGCTGATGAGCTTGGTTGATGACGGTAATTGCTCGCTTAACGCAATATTTTTTTGACGATGAAATGTGCGAGTTTGCTACCCGGATAGCGTAGGGGGTTATCAAATGAAGTCGTTTGTTTTAAAATACTTTTTTGATGGGAAAATGTTTGAAACGAATATTTTCCGTGGTATGCGCCCATTCCGCTGTTTCCGACTCCACCGAATGGTAGGTGAGGGTTTGCTAAATGATATAATGTATCATTTACGCACCCACCACCAAACGATAGATGTTGAAGCAAGTGTTCATACGTCCGTTTGTTTTTCCCAAAATAGTAAAGGGCTAGTGGTTTTTCTTTTGTTTGCAACGTCAATCGTACCTCTTTCAAATCACGGAAGGGTAACACGGGTAAGAGGGGGCCAAAAATCTCTTCTTTCATAATCGGATCTTTCCAGGAAATATTTTCCAAAATTGTCGGTTCAATTATCAGTTGTCCTCGATTTGTTTTGCCACCATAATAAATTGTCCCATTCGATAAAAGCGCTATTAAGCGATTGTAATGGCGTCTGTTGATGATGCGAACATAATCTTTATTTTGCAATGGATTTTTACCGTATAACGATTTGATTTGTTTACTCATCGCTCGTAATAATTGCGCTTTCACTTTTTCATGGACATATATATAATCTGGAGCCACGCAGGTTTGACCTGCATTCGTAAATTTCCCCCACACAATCCGTTTGGCTGTTAGCTTAATGCTTGCATCGTCATCGACAATCGCCGGACTTTTCCCCCCTAATTCTAACGTGACCGGCGTCAGATGTTCACTTGCTTTTCGCATGACTATTTTTCCGACAGTAGGACTCCCTGTAAAGAAAATATAGTCAAAGCGTTGTTCCAACAAACGTTCATTCGTTTTTTGTCCGCCTTCAACAACGGCAACGTACTCTTTAGGAAAAAATTGCTCGAACATGGTAGCAATGAGTGAAGAAGTAGCTTCTGCCTGCTCTGATGGCTTGATGATGACCGTATTACCCGCAGCCATAGCACCGATAGCGGGGAGGATGGCTAACTGGAGAGGATAATTCCAGGGAGCCATAACGCAGACGACACCGTACGGTTCTTTGTAAATCATATTTTTCGATCCTTTATGTGTAATTGGTGCTGTCGTTTGTTCCGGTTTCATCCATTCATGAATGTGTTTTTTGACAAAGTCAATTTCTGCATAAAGAATCCCGAGTTCGGTAGTTAATGTTTCATGTGCAGATTTGTTTAAATCATCTTTTAAAGCTTGATAGATGTCTTTTTCAAACTTCTTTAACATTTTTTTTACCCGCAGCAGTTGCTTTTGACGAAATCGCTCATCTAATGTATGCCCAGATATGAAAAATTTTCGCTGACGTTCAAGCAATGTTTGCATCGTTCCATGCCTCCCCTGGACTCGTTTCATCGTGGTTGAATGCGCTTTGGAATCGTTCTTTATTTTGGGGCTTCGATTTCCAGTTCAAAAAAGTCGTAGGCGAGTTGTGTCGACGGAAAAATTTTCTGTGCCTCATGGAGTAAGTTTGGCCAATCATCTGGCTGATAACGGGATGAGATGTGCGTCAATACTAACTGTTTCACATGCCCTTTTTTTGCCAATTGAGCGGCTTGTGTCGTTGTTGAATGAAAATAAGCATCGGCTAATTGTCTATTTTCATGAGTAAATGTAGCCTCGTGTACGAGAACGTCTGCATGTTTAACAAAATCTGCATGTTGGTCTACGTAACGCGTATCCCCGAAAATGGTTACGACTCGTCCTCGTTTCATTGGACCAAGAAAGTCTTTTCGAAAAATTTGTCGTCCATCGGGGAGTGTTACCGAATCATTCTCTTTGATTTGTTGGTAAATTGGACCAGGTGGAATACCAATCGCTTGTAGTTTGTCCGCTTGTAATTCACCGAGTTTATCTTTTTCCACAATCCGAAACCCGTAACTCGGAATACCGTGATCAAGCTTCTGACAATAGATCGTGACATAGTCATCTTCGTACAATTTCCCAGTGGTGATTTCAACGATTTCGATTGGATAGGTTACATGAGTCTGACTGATTTTTAGCGATGTTTTTACGTATTGTTTAATTCCTTTAGGTCCATAGATTGTTAAGAGCTGATCACCACCTTGGAATGAACGACTACTTAAAAATCCTGGCAAACCAAAAAGATGATCACCATGTAAGTGGGTGATAAATATTTTGTTAATTTTGCGCGGCTTAATCGTTGTACGTAAGATTTGGTGCTGAGTCGCTTCCCCACAATCGAATAGCCACACATTATTTGTCTCTTGGAGTAATGAGAGTGCGACACTTGATACATTTCGGAGTTTGGATGGGACCCCTGCACCTGTTCCAAGGAAAATTAATTTCATCGTAAAGTCTCCTTATTGATTGCTATTTCCATCCGCGTTCGTATGGTTGAATAGCATCTAGTTTATATCCGAGTTCATCTGCGGCTACTTTTGCCCAATATGGATTACGTAACAGAGCTCGTCCAATAAAGATAAGGTCTGCTCGTTCATTTTGTAAAATTTCTTCCGCTTGTAGACCAGATGTGATGAGTCCAACGGCTCCGGTAGCGATTTTTGTTTGTCGGCGAATGTTTTCACTATATGTCACTTGATAACCAGGGTACGTTTGAATACGCGCTGGAACAACTCCACCTGTACTACAATCAATTAAATGGATACCGGCTGCTTCCATCTGTTTTGTATAATATAAAATGTCATCGAGCGTATTTCCATCCTCGTGATATTCATTGGCTGAAATGCGGACGAAAAGGGGGCCGGACCATTCCGTTTGGACCGCTTGAATAATTTCGCCTAACAAGCGGTAGCGATTTTCGCGTGAACCACCATATTGATCGGTTCGCTGATTTGTAAGCGGTGATAAAAACTGATTGATTAAATAGCCATGAGCTGCGTGAATCTCAATGATATTGAAGCCGGCTATTTTTGCTCTTTTTGCTCCATCTTTAAAAGCATCAATCGTCTGTTGAATATCTTCTCGTGTCATTTCAGTTGGGGTAGGGGATGAATCATTAAAAGGTAAGGAAGAAGGAGCGAAAATCGGCATCGGTAAGTTCGCTTTTCTTCCCGCATGTGCCAGCTGAATAGCGGTTTTTGACCCATATGTATGTAAGCGTTGATTCAGCTTTTTTAAACCTTCGATTTGTTCATCACTCCAGATGCCCAAATCATATTCGGATATGCGTCCTTCTGGTTGGACAGCAGTTGCTTCTAACATGATTAAACCGACTTGCCCAACAGCACGAGAGATGTAGTGTGTGTAGTGGAAAGGTCTGAGTTTTCCATCTTTACGGTCTGACGAATACATGCACATCGGTGACATGACGATTCGGTTTTTTAATGTTTCATTTTGGATTTGAATAGATGAAAAAAGTTTTACCATCAATTGTCCTCCTCGGTCTTTGTTATCTTGATTTATTCTCCATACGTCTGCTGAATTTTCAAGGCTAAATCGGGGAAATCTGTAAACAGCCCATTACATTTGTAGCGCAAACAGTTCACAATTCGATTTGTTCGATTTACCGTATAGACACGAACAGCAAGATCTTTCTGATGCGCTCTTTGAACGAGCTGTCGAGTTAATAATTGATATTTGACATGCAATCCATGAACATCAAGCTCTTTAGCAAACTTGATCAGATGTTTACTTCTCTTCGAGGTTAGGAATGCTCGCTTACTTTTCGGATGCCATTTTTTCAATCGCTTTAAACTGTTCGGATTAAATGTTGAATAAAGAGTTCGTTCTTGAAGTTGAAACGCTTCGACCATTTCGTATACTTTAGATTCCAAGTGCTGATAATCGATTTTGTTATTTTTTAACTCAATATTTATACGCAATGGTTTATTTTTTACCCATGATAAAAATTCTTCAAGGGTAGTAATGGTCGTTCCACTGAATCGGGTTGAAAACCATGAACCGGCATCAAGTGTTTTTAACTGTTTCACTGTCAAATCCTTGATGAATCCCCTGCCATTCGTTGTTCGTTTAACTTGTTCATCGTGAAATAATACTGGAATCTTGTCTTTGGTCAAGTGAACATCTGTTTCAATCCCATCAGCACCCATTTGATAGGCGAGCTGAAAAGCCGGCATCGTATTTTCTGGTGCGTGTCCGCTTGCCCCCCGATGAGCGAAAACTTTTGTAAACATCATTTTTCCCCCTTGCTTGATTGTAGTTATTTTTGCTTGCAAATGTCAACTTTCCATAGGTATTGTTTTATAAGAAATGCCATTTTTTGATTGTCATGTGACATTTCTATAAAAAAACGGTAAAATAAAGATAAATGACTGAATGGTCATTCATTTTGGAGGTTGTATAACATGAAAATTTTAAACCAAACTGTACAACAATTAACCGTACCAACCCCTTTTGCAGTAGGCGATGTACATGTATACGTCATCAAAGGTGATGTATTGTCTTTAGTGGATGCAGGGGTTAAAACAGAAGAAGCGTGGACTGCATTGAAAACGCAATTAAAAGAGTTGGGCTATCTTCCAACCGATATCGAACAAATTATTTTAACCCATCATCACCCCGACCATATCGGTCTAATTGAGAAATTTCCCCGCGTTAAACAGATCATCGCTCATAAACATGTTGATTTATGGTTGACAAGAAATCAATCGTACTTCACACACTATGAACAATTTTTTAGTGATTGTTTAGTCGCTTTTGGGGTTCCCGAACAAATTCATCAATCCTTTTTAACTCGTCTGCATCAACCTTTGGCGTATGCTGGTGAAGGAAAGGTCACGATTGCGATTGATGAAGGAGACCGTCTTCCCGGACATAGCGACTGGAAAGTGATTAATACGGTCGGCCATGCCCAAACACACCTCTCTTTTTTCAATGCAACAGATGGGACCTTGATCGGTGGGGATCATCTACTACATCATATTTCGTCAAACCCGTTACTAGAACCCCCTCTTCCAGGTGAGGCAGAAAGGGCTAAGCCCCTTTTGCAATATCGTGCGAATTTGAAAAAATGCTTCCATCTCGGAATTAAAACCGTCTTACCTGGTCATGGAAAAATCTTTTCGAATCTTGGACCATTGATTTCTCATCGATTACTCAAGCAGGAAAAACGGGCTCACGATGTGTTCGCTTTATTACAGGATAAACCGCAAACCCCTTATGAAATTTGTCGAAAAATATTCCCGAAACAATATAAAACACAACTTGACTTAACATTATCCGAAACGATTGGACAACTTGATTTTCTTGAACACAACGGTTATGTCAATAAAACGATTGTTGATGAAACCCTCGTGTACAATGTTAAGGAGTGAAAAATAACGGGTACATATTAAGGTGTTTACAATGCGAACAATAAGCACCTTGATATGTAGCCTTACGTTGATTACGGGGCATTCGTTAAATCCTCGATGTCGGTGGATCCAAAAAAACTAAAAATAGTAATACGACGAGGACAATCCCACCTGCAAATCCACTCCCATCAAATCCTTGACTTGCTTCGATTATATTTTCATCTGTATTGATCGTTACATGATTCATGAAGAATCCCCTTTCTGCATTCTTGTTTGAATGGCATCAAACACTTCATCAAGTGTGAGGTCGCCATTTTCCTCAAGAAAATTCGCTAAGGCGTTCATTTTTTTCGTTTCACGTGTTACATACTTTTCTACTAAGGTCACATTCACGACAGGACTCATTCGGAATAGTTCAACGGAATCGACTTTGAGCTTTCCTGTTAACAATAAGGCTGCGGCCACAATCTCTAAGTTTTTTCCTTTCAATAAATCTTGAATCGAAAAGTCCGCCAGTGCTTTCGGAGGTATTTCATTTTTAGCTGATCGGCGGTTATTTTTATCGTTTCGATACATGGAAAAGGCGCCTCCCTCATAATAATGTATGAAAAAAAGACGGTCATGTGTTAGGTTCATTCCTATTTTAAGTTCATCTTTTAAAAGGATCTTCTTGTTACCTTGTCTATTTTCTTTGTATTGGAAAAAAATAACCTTGATAAAGGAACATACATTCGCATATTATATCATTAAGAACAAAACAAGCAGTATCGGAAAAATGTAAGCATACATGAGGAGTGAACTTGTGATGAATCCTCCAATCGACTACAAAGCATTGAAAAATCGTAATATATTGTGTGTTGATATGAAAAGTTTCTATGCGAGTTGTGCGGCCCTTGTAAAAGGTTTAGATCCGTTAACAGCCCATTTAGCAGTCGTTGCCGATACAAAACGAAAAGGAAGCGTTGTACTCGCTGCAACGCCTGCATTGAAACGTGATTTTGGCATCCGTACGGGAAATCGTGTATTTGAAATCCCAGCAGACGAAAATATTGTCACGGTATCCGCACAAATGAACTTATATTTAGAAGTTTCGGCGGAAATTACACGTCTATTCAATAAATATGTGCCAAAAGAAGTGATTCACACCTATAGTATCGATGAAAGCTTTCTAGATGTAGACGGTACAGAGAAACTGTGGGGGAGTGCAGAAGAAGTAGCTGTACGTATCCGCGACGAACTAAAAGATACATTTGGTTTAACAGCGACCATCGGGATTGGGCCAAACATGTTAATGGCTAAATTGTGCCTCGATTTGGAAGCGAAACAATCTGGAATTGCTCGTTGGACGTATACAGATATTCCTAACAAATTATGGCCTGTCACCCCTTTATCGCGCATGTGGGGAATCGGTTCTCGATTAGAAAAACGACTGCATCGCATGGGAATTTCCACCGTTGGACAATTGGCTAATTATTCGTTACCCCGACTAGAAAAAACGTTCGGTGTCATCGGAAGCCAACTTTATTATCATGCGAATGGCATCGATTTATCTGAATTAGGTGCACCGATTTTACAAGGACAAGTGAGCTACGGTAAAAGTCAAGTACTGTTACGCGATTATCACCATCCCCAAGATGTGGCTTATGTTATTTTGGAAATGTGCGAAGAAGTCGCCCAAAGAGCACGAGCAAATCGCCAAGCGGGACGCACGATTCATCTCGGGATTGGCTATAGTCAAGAAGAGGGAGGAGGTGGTTTTTATCGTTCGATAACGATGGAATCACCGACAAATATTACGATGGAAATGTATCGTGCTTGTATGTACTTATTTCGTAAATTTTATGCACATCAAACGGTGCGAAAAATTTCTCTATCCTTAGATCAAGTGTGTGACGATGACGCTGTGCAACTCGATTTATTTACAAGGAATCGAATGCGAGAAAGAAAGCTCGGTTACGCGATGGACGCCGTTCGTAAAAAACATGGTCAAGACGCATTGCTTCGTGCTGTATCCTACACGCCCGCAGGAACAGCACGCAGGCGGACACAATTAGTCGGTGGACATTATGCGGAATCATACGAAAGCGGATGAGTCGTTGAAAAGCGAGTCCTTGCACATTTACCGTTTGTTGTCTAGGATCTAATGGTGGATGTTGCGGAAAATATGTCAGTCACCTATGATAAAATGAGAACAACTAAAGGAGCGCATGTATATATGAAAAAATTCGCAGAAAAGACAATTCGAACGGAACAAATTTATAAAGGGAAGGTCGTTCATTTACACGTTGATGATGTCATTTTACCGAATGGACAGACCTCCAAACGAGAAATCATCAAACATCCGGGAGCGGTTGCAGTGATCGCGATTACGAACGATCGAAAAATTGTTTTTGTCGAACAATATCGTAAGCCATTAGAAAAATCACTCCTTGAAATCCCGGCGGGAAAATTGGAAGAAGGCGAGCAACCAGAAGTGACAGCTATTCGTGAACTAGAAGAAGAGACGGGTTACACAACGGATCATCTTTCATACGTGACGTCTTTTTATACATCACCAGGATTTGCCGATGAAAAAATGCATGTGTATATAACAGACGATCTCAAAAAGCTAGATACTCCAGTCACTGGAGATGATGATGAATTTGTTGAAGTTGTCGAATTGACTTTAGAAGAGGCTAAACAATACGTTGCTGATGAGCGGATTCAGGATGCGAAAACAAATTACGCTGTGTTGTATTTGGAAATGATGGGGTTGAAAAAATGACATTTCGTTCATATATCAGTGATCTGCACATTCATATCGGTAGAGATATGCATGGGAAACCCGTCAAAATTACCGGTGCTAAAAACTTAACATTAACAAGTATTTTAGAAGAAGCAAGTCGTCGCAAAGGAATTGATCTCATCGGGATTATTGATTGCCATGTCCCTTCTGTCCAACAAGAAATGAAGCAATTAATCGCCACAGGTAAAGCTCAAGAACGACCAGATGGAGGCATTCAATTCGAACGTGCGACATTGCTATTAGGTTCGGAAATCGAAGTGTACGATGAACATTGTCATGGTCCCATTCATGTTCTCTGTTATTTTCCAACCTTACAATCGATTCAAGCGTTTTCTGAATGGTTGAAGACCCGGATGAAAAACATTACTCTAAGTTCCCAACGCTACTATGGGACGGCACAGGAGTTACAACACAAGGTAAAGGAATTATCTGGTATTTTCATACCGGCTCATGTGTTCACTCCTTTTAAAAGCATGTACGGAAAAGGAGTTAAGCGATCATTGACAGAAGTATTTGACCGAGATCTCATCGATGGAATTGAACTCGGATTAAGCTCAGACACCCAAATGGCAGATCAAATTTCAGAGTTACACGCGTATACGTTTTTAACAAATTCAGATGCTCACTCTCTAGGTAAAATGGCTCGTGAATATCAAGAAATACGTATGAAAGAGCCTTCATTTAAAGAGTTTTATTGGGCGCTTCACCATGTGAACGGAAGAAAGATTACGAAGAACTTCGGAATGAATCCAAAACTTGGAAAATACTATTCGACAGTTTGCAATCACTGTATGAACCCACTTCCCGCCGATGCAGCCAACTGTTCAGCATGTGGTTCTACAAAAATAATTAAAGGCGTTGTTGAGCGAATTCAGGAGCTAAAAGATACAGAAGGCTCGTTCAAGGAACGTCCTCCATATTTTTATCAAGTTCCCTTAGAGTATTTGCCGAAGCTGGGTCCAAAAACGCTAGAAAAATTATTAACTACTTTTCCAACTGAAATGTACGTGATTCATCAAGCAACTTTTGCTGAATTGACTGAAGTAATCTCCACACAATTGGCAACGATGATCATCGATATGCGAGAAGGAAAACAGTCCATTCAGGCGGGTGGCGGAGGTGTATATGGGAAAGTGCTCCCAACTTCGATTAAAAAAACGTAAACGTGTTTTAGTTCATATGGAAGTGCAGTGTCTCTCTATGATGAGCCCCTTTAAAAGATAGATTTTTGGTATGTTTGACAGGAATTCTTCATAGCTTGTACTAGAAGGTGGTAAAGGTCTTTTGAATGGAGGATTCCTATGTATAATAAAAAAACGGTATTTATCGAATACGTAAAAGAACACGGTACAGTATATCTTTTTATGATTATTTTGTTTTTAACAGGGATTGTTTTTGGAGCAATGATCGTCAACAGTATGAATTTTATCCAGAAACAAGATCTGTTCTTCTATTTAGAGCGATTTTTCGGTGAGATCAATGATCAGTATGAAATTGCCAAAGCCGATATATTAAAAAACAGCTTTTTATATCATGCGAAATATTTATTCATCATTTTTATTTTAGGTCTATCTGTAATCGGGTTGCCGATTGTTTGGATCTTATTGTTTTTGAAAGGATTGGTCGTTGGTTTCTCAGTCGGTTTTTTAGTAAACCAACTCGGTATGAAAGGGTTGTTGTTAGCCTCTTTATCAATTGCCCCACAAAATATGATCATCATACCAATCTATATTATAGCTGGTAGCTTATCAATGATCTTTTCATTGACGTTATTGAATAAAATTTTTTCACATAAAATGTCCCAACCAATCTTCCAACCGTTGGCAAGATATATCGTACTTTTTTCATTTTTGTTAACAATCTCATTTGTAGCATCGTGTTTAGAAGCGTTTGTCGCCAATGAAGCGATGGGATCCTTCATTCGCTCCTTTATAAAGCAATAGATGCATGACGGACTTGTCGAAAATTTTACATTGTATACTAGTTATTATATAATAATTATTATTCATGGTATCTGTTTTGTTTTGACAAGTTGTTTTAAGAGTGCATATAATAAAGAAGGGATATGAGGGAGGGAATCTGCCATGGAACATCGGATTGATCGAATAAAAAAATTGCTTCATGCACAGAGTTACAAGCTAACCCCGCAAAGGGAAGCAACTGTAAAAGTTTTACTTGAGCGCGAAGAGGATCATCTCAGTGCAGAAGAGATTTATTTACTCGTCAAAGATAAAGCACCAGAAATTGGCCTAGCTACGGTATATCGAACATTAGAATTACTATTGGAATTAGAAGTCGTTGATAAAATCAATTTTGGAGATGGTGTTTCTCGATATGATTTGCGCAAAGAAGGGGCAGAGCATTTCCATCATCATCTCGTTTGTATAGAGTGTGGATCGGTTGAAGAAATAGTCGATGATCTATTAGGAGAGGTTGAAAAAATCGTTGAAAGCGAATGGGGCTTTCTTGTAAAAGATCACCGATTAACTTTTCATGGCCTGTGCAGACAATGTCAACAAGCGACGATTAAATCAACATAAATACACTGTAGTAGTGCCTTTTTTCCAAAGAAGAAAGGCATTATTTGTTTATTACAAAAAAATAACGAAACAATCCTATGCATGCGATGATTATTTCAATTGTTTTATAGTTACATGTATAAACTCGTTCATTTTTGGCATATCTGTTATTAATAGTAGTTTATGAAAAGGAGATATGTCCGATGAATCGGTTGATTTGGGATGCGATAAAAGTTTTTGTGATCTTCGTCGCCTGCACATGTATCTTTTATTTCGGTTTACGCATGATGCATTTGGAGTACGAACAATATCATCGCTATGATCCGCCAGAGGGACCTTCCGTCAAAGTATTTAATAGTGAACAGAGCTTGCTCGACCGGTTAAATATATTTTTTTGGTTAGGGGAGTAATGAACATGCTGAAAGTTGCGCTTAAAGACTTTATTCATTATTTACAAATTGAACGCGGCTTATCGGACAATACACTTAAAGCGTATCACCGTGATTTAACAAATTACTGCCAATACATTGAAAAGGTCGCCGAAAAAAAGACTTGGGAAGCCGTTTATCGAAGTGATATTATCGGATTTTTATATGGTTTAAAAGAAGATGGAAAATCGGCTGCTACGCTCGCTCGAACAATATCATCGGTCCGACTGTTCCATCAATTTTTAGTTCGTGAAGGATTTGTTCAACATGATGCGAGTCTGCATATTGAAACACCAAAAAAAGAACGGAAATTACCTGATGTACTTTCCATGAAAGAAATTGATAAACTTCTGAACATCCAAACAAATACCCCTTTACGTATGCGTAACAAAGCGATGTTAGAATTGATTTATGCTACAGGTCTCCGTGTGACCGAGCTCATATCTTTAAAAGTAAGCGATCTTCATTTAACGATGGGATTTGTTCGTTGTTTTGGAAAAGGATCTAAAGAAAGAATTGTTCCGCTTGGTCATGTTGCTAAAGACGCTTTGGAAATGTATCTACAAAAATCACGACCTATTTTAGCAAAGCGACGAAAGGATGAAAGCGTTTTATTCCTCAATCAACACGGTAGACCATTGTCACGCCAAGGCTTTTGGAAAATATTAAAGTCGACAGCAAGAGAAGTTAACATTACGAAAAATATCACTCCACATACGTTGCGACATTCTTTCGCTACCCATTTACTAGAAAATGGTGCTGACTTACGTGCTGTGCAAGAAATGTTAGGACATGCTGATATATCGACGACACAAATATATACACACGTCACACGAACGCGATTGAAAGACATGTATGAATCCTACCATCCACGTGCTTAGTAGACAATTGCTAGATATGGTGCAACATAAAAACAATGAAAGATGACTTCAAGGATCAATGGGATAGACGGTTATAATTGGACAATCAAAATGAATTGACGGATGAAGTTCTTAAAACAGTGAGACTTTGGAAAAAACACACGACGAACTCGGACGGATATGTTATGATTTTAGTTGTCAGACATCCTACACCTGCGACATTGTAAAAGCAAATCAGTGATTGCTTTTACAATCATGATTGATAAGGATGAACAACGATGTAGACATTTGTAATGTGCGAAATCATTTATACATCATTTAAGAAACCGCGTTTATGGACGTATAAGGAGGTAACGTGCAATGAAAAGATTTAAACGTATTTTTTTAATCGTATTGGATTCGGTAGGAATTGGTGAAGCGCCCGATGCGGCAAAATTTAATGACGAAGGTGCACATACACTTGGTCATATTGCAGAGCATATAGGTGGTTTACATATGCCGAACATGGAGCAGCTTGGTTTAGGGAATATCGATGCTATACAAGGGATTAATGAAGTCGAAAAACCAGCTGCTTTCTATACAAAAATGCAAGAAGCATCGCACGGGAAAGATACAATGACGGGCCATTGGGAAATGATGGGTCTCCATATTGACCAACCTTTTCGCACCTTTCCAAATGGATTTCCAGCCGAGTTAATCCAAGCTTTAGAAGAAAAAACGAATAGAAAAGTAATTGGTAATAAACCTGCATCTGGGACAGCCATTATCGAAGAACTCGGGAAAGAACATATGGAAACAGGTGCACTTATTGTGTACACGTCGGCAGATTCTGTCTTACAAATTGCGGCCCATGAAGAGGTAGTTCCTTTAGACGAATTGTACTACATATGTGAAATTGCTAGAGAACTCACACGAGACGAAAAGTATAGGGTTGGACGAGTCATTGCTCGGCCATTTGTTGGCGAGCTCGGTGCATTGGAGCGTACGGCCAATCGACATGATTATGCCTTAAAACCATTCGGACGAACCGTGATGAATGAATTAAAAGATGCTGGTTACGATGTCATTGCCTTAGGAAAAATTTCCGATATTTATGATGGTGAAGGGATTACCGAGGCGGTACGAACCATTGATAATGATGATGGGATGACAAAACTGGTTGAATCCATGGATCAAGATTTTACTGGAATTAGCTTTGTAAACTTAGTAGATTTTGATGCAAAATATGGCCATCGTCGGAATCCAGCAGGATATGGAAAAGCTTTGGAAGCCTATGATGAAAGACTGCCTGAAGTTTTAAAAGCACTTAAAGAAGACGATTTATTAATCATTACAGCCGACCACGGGAACGATCCTACACATCATGGAACAGATCATACGCGTGAGTACGTTCCTTTATTGATTCATTATCCGTCTATTACGTGTGGAAAACAATTACCTATTCGTAAAACATTCGCCGACATCGGTGCAACGATTGCAGAGAACTTTCGTATCCAAATGCCTGAGTTTGGGATGAGCTTTTTACAAGATATTCAATCCACAGGAAAGGGCGAAACACAATGAAAAACATCATCGAAGAAGCGTCTACATATATCGAGAAAAAGATAACCATTCAGCCTACAATCGGCTTCATTTTAGGATCGGGATTAGGAGTATTAGGTGCGGAGATCGAGCAGGCCGTTACCATTCCGTATGAAGATATTCCGCACTTTCCAACTTCGACTGTGACAGGACATAAAGGACAGCTCGTCATCGGAAAGCTAGAAGGTAAAGACGTCATCGCGATGCAAGGACGTTTTCATTATTATGAGGGTTATCGCATGAGCGAAGTTACATTTCCAATACGAGTCATGAAAGAGTTAGGTATTGAAACATTGATTGTTACGAATGCTGCCGGTGGTATTCATACGGAGTTTAATCCTGGTGATCTAATGATCATCACTGATCATATCAATCTCATGGGAACAAATCCTTTAATAGGACCGAATGACCCTGATCTAGGCGAACGATTTCCGGACATGTCCTACGCTTATGACCGTGAATATATTCATCTAGCCACCCGTTGTGCAAAAGAACTTGACTTGAACGTAAAAAAAGGTGTGTATGTCGCTAATACAGGTCCTGTTTATGAAACACCTGCAGAAATCAATATGCTCCGAGTGATTGGTGGAGATGCTGTAGGGATGTCAACCGTTCCAGAAGTCATCGTAAGTCGTCATGCAGGCTTGCGTGTATTAGGCATTTCGTGTATATCCAACATGGCAGCAGGCATTTTGGACCAACCCCTTACTCATGAAGAGGTTATTGCAACGACAGCGAATGTGAGACAAGACTTTTTAAAATTGGTTAAAAGAATAACCCAACAACTGCCAAAACATGCCAATGAGGGTGATTCACATGAGGATGTATGATATTATCAAAAAAAAGCGTGATGGATACGAATTATCTCGAGAAGAAATTCAATTTTTCATTCGTGGATATACATCTGGAACGATTCCTGATTATCAAGTTAGCGCATTATTAATGGCCATTTATTTTCAAGATATGACCGAACAAGAACGCTCTCTATTAACAATGGAGATGGTGGAATCAGGTGACATCATTGACTTGTCTGCTATTTCAGGAATTAAGGTAGACAAACATTCTACAGGTGGAGTAGGGGACACAACTACTCTCGTGTTAGCTCCGCTCGTTGCTTCCCTTGGTGTTCCCGTAGCCAAAATGAGCGGTCGGGGACTCGGCCATACGGGTGGAACGGTTGATAAGTTAGAATCGGTACCGGGTTTTCATGTCGAAATAACGAACGAACAGTTTATGGATCTCGTCAATCAAAACAAAGTAGCGGTCATCGGGCAATCCGGTAATTTAACACCTGCAGATAAAAAGATTTATAGTCTTCGAGACGTAACGGCAACAGTCAATTCCATCCCTCTTATCGCAAGTTCGATTATGAGTAAAAAAATAGCAGCGGGTTCAGATGCAATCGTCCTTGATGTAAAAACAGGGGATGGAGCGTTTATGAAAGATTTAGAGGATGCTAAGCAATTAGCGCATGCCATGGTCAATATCGGAAGTCGGGTAAACCGAAAAACGATGGCGGTCATATCCGATATGAGTCAGCCTTTAGGGAATGCAATCGGTAACTCCTTAGAAGTACAGGAAGCAATCGCTACATTACAAAATAAAGGACCCGAGGATTTAACCGAACTTTGTTTAGCATTAGGCAGTCAAATGGTTGTACTTGCGAAGCAGGCGGAAAGCATTGACGAAGCAAAGGAAAAGTTGCAAGAAAGCCTCCAAACGGGACGAGCTTTAGCGAAATTTAAAGAGATGCTCGAAGCACAAGGTGGAGATGCTCGTGTGATTGATCATCCAAATTTATTCCCTCAGGCCACTTACAAGATCGACTTACTTGCTAAACAATCAGGAACAATTGCTCATATTGAAGCCGATCATATCGGAGAGGCTGCGGCAATGCTAGGAGCTGGACGCCTTACAAAAGATTCAGAGATAGACTTATCCGTAGGCATCGTTTTACATAAAAAAGTCGGTGATGAAGTATCGAAAGGAGAATCATTGTTAACAATCTATACGAACAAACAACATATTCCATCGATACAAAAAAAACTGTACGACAGTATTGAGGTTTCTCAAAAAACTGTTCAAGCACCTCCGCTTATTTATGAAATTATTACAACACCATCGAAATAATAAAGGGGATGGAACAAACCCCTACAAAATTAGAAAAAGGAGTTCAGTTGATAATCAAACTGGACTCCTTTAAATTTTTATAAAAGGGAATTTCATTCGTGTTATTGAGTTATGTCGACTGGAACGGAAGACAGTTGCTTTCCGCGGGCAGGACTGAAGCTTCTGTAGCTCCTCGTCGCTATTCCAAAACATACCTAGATGCGACTTTTATGCGAATGAAAGATGATTAATGAAAAATGGTCAATTAAAAGCAGGTTACAATCTTCAAGTTGCGACTGAATGTCAATATGCGCTTGCTTATGATATTTTCCCAACCCTTTGTTATAAAAAAGTAAAATGATGGCAATCATAACATTATATTGATCGCTGGAGGTAAGTTTATGAAAAAATGTTTGCTATCCATCAGTATAATGTTTTTAGTGATGCTATCGACCACCCATGTGTACGGAGAGAAGAAGGAATCTAGTGATTCAACACAAATCGTTTCTGATGTCGAATCCGCCATTTTAATGGAACAAGATACGGGAAAAATAATATTTGACAAAAATGTTCATGAGAAACTCCCACCAGCAAGTATGACGAAAATTATGACTTTATTGTTGATTATGGAAGAGTTGGATAAAGGGAATTTAAAGAAAAATGAACTCGTTCGCATCAGTGAAAATGCTTCCTCCATGGGGGGCTCGCAAGTTTTCCTAGAAACAGGTGAAGAAATGACTGTAGACGATCTATTGAAAAGCATTGCGATTGCATCTGGTAATGATGCGAGTGTAGCGTTGGCTGAACGAATCGCGGGTAGTGAAGAAGCTTTTGTAAAAATGATGAATGATAAAGTAAAAGAGTTACAGTTGAAAAACACAAAATTTCAAAACTCATCAGGATTACCAGCTGACGATCATTACAGTACAGCATATGACATGGCAATCATCGCGAACGAGTTGTTAAAATACGAATCCATCACCGACTATACTTCCATATACGAAGATTATTTGCGCAAAGGTACAGACAATGAATTTTGGCTCGTCAATACAAATAAATTAGTGAAATTTTATCCAGGCGTTGATGGATTGAAAACAGGCTATACGAATGAAGCTAAATATTGTTTAGCTGCAACGGCTAAAAAAAATGATATGCGTATGATCGCTGTCGTCATGGGAGCAGATACGGTTAAAGAGAGAAATGCCAACATTGCAAATATGTTGGATTATGCCTATAACCATTTTGAAACGAATAAATTATTTGGGCAAGGCGATACCATTACGCATTTAAACATGTTTAAAGCTGATCAACAGCAGATTGATGTGACGACTCGTCAACCCGTCAGCCTATTGTTTAAAAAGGGTGAATCGACTGTCGATGATGTAACAACGCACGTCAAACTTCATGACCATATTGAACTTCCTTTGCATAAAGGTGAACAAGTCGGTGTGTTAACAGTAAAAAATAAAGACGAAGTTGTCTCAAAAACCCCACTGATCGTTACGGAGGATATTGATCGCGCATCCTATTTTAAATTATGGAAACGCTCGCTTCAAAAGTTGTCGAAATCGTATTGAATTCTTGTTGATTAGGACGAATCATTTCTTCTTTTGACTAATAGAAGGAATTGTCCCATTTAATCGAGAAAGTATACTTACAAACGGGTGTAAGGAGGATATTAAATGGGTTTAAGTTATACATTTGACCGGAAAAAAGATGTCTTAATTGTTCGGCTGAACGGGGAGTTAGATCACCATGAATCAGAAGCATTGCGGAGTGATTGGAAAGATAAAATGTATCAAAGTCCAGTAAAGCATGTTGTTCTGAACTTTGAAAACGTCTCTTTCATGGACAGTTCGGGATTAGGGGTTATTCTTGGCAGGTATAAGGAAGTGTTACAACTCGGTGGTGAAATGGTTGTTTGTTCCATCTCACCATCTATTAAGCGGTTGTTTGATATGTCGGGCCTTTTTAAAATTGTTCGTTCAGAAGAGAGCGAAAAGTTTGCACTACAGTCATTGGGGGTGGCTTCATGAGAAATGAAATGAGCGTAGAGTTTTCAAGTGTTAGTCAAAATGAATCGTTTGCACGAGTTACAGTTGCGGCATTTATCTCACAGTTAGATCCGACGATGGATGAGTTGACCGAGATTAAAACTGTCGTATCAGAAGCAGTTACGAATGCCATCATTCATGGATACAATAGTGAGCCAAACCATAAAATATCTCTTTCGTGTGTAATTGACGAAAGAGAGGTTGAACTAACGGTTACGGATCATGGAGTTGGGATCGATAACATCGATCAAGCAAGAGAACCTTTATATACATCTAAACCCGATTTGGAGAGGTCAGGAATGGGCTTTACAATTATCGAAAACTTTATGGATTCAGTTGAGGTGCATTCCAGTCCGGAAAAAGGGACGACTGTCCACATGAAAAAACAATTAATGACGAGTAAAACGGTTTTAAAATAGGGATGCCCATGGATGTAAATGTTAAGAAAAATAATCGTAAAAAGCAGACAGGCACCTTAACGGATCAACAAGTCAAAGATTATATTGTTAAAAGCCAAAATGGGGATAAACAGGCACGAGATATTTTAGTCGAGAAAAATATACGACTTGTTTGGTCAGTCGTCCAACGCTTCATGAATAGAGGTTATGATCCTGATGATTTATTCCAGATTGGTAGTATCGGTCTCATCAAGTCAATCGATAAATTTGATTTATCGTACGATGTGCGCTTCTCGACGTATGCAGTCCCCATGATTATTGGCGAGATTCAACGCTTTCTTCGAGATGATGGAAGTATAAAAGTAAGCCGATCTTTAAAGGAAATGGGTAACAAAATTCGTAAGCAAAAAGATGAATTAACAAAACAGTTTGGACGATCTCCCACGATTCATGAGCTTGCAGAATCTTTAAATCTTACACCAGAAGAAATCGTTCATGCTGAAGAAGCGGCAAAGAGACCACACTCCATTCATGAAACAGTCTTTGAAAATGATGGGGACCCCATTACGCGACTCGATCAAATTGCGGATGATGATACGAGCTGGTTTGATAAGCTAACGTTGGAAGAAGCGATCCGCGGTCTACATGAACGTGAGCGTTTGATTTTATATCTCCGGTATTACAAAGACCAAACGCAATCTGAAGTTGCAGAAAGACTTGGTATTTCACAAGTACAAGTATCACGCTTAGAAAAGAAAATTTTATATGAGATGAAACGTAAAATGAACCCTTAAAGACCTTAAAGAATCATCACTCAAGTGATGATTTTTTTATTAGTAATTTTTAATGATAATATTTACCGTTTCAACGAATACTAAGTGATAGAAGGTGGAGTGTATATGAAAAAAATGGTTTATTTACGTATGAAAAAAAGCATAATTCGCAGGCAAAGAGATGAAGTCTTTTTAAAAGATATTTGTTTTATATCTACAGATGCAGATGAGAAAGAGCAACATGAGCTCGAAAACCTCCCCGTTTATCACATTACGAAAAAGGATAAAAATATCGTTGTCATCGACAGTTTCTTGATTATTAAACATTTAAATCAACGATATCCACACTTAGACATTCAATTGATTGGTCCTACATACTCCATCATCCGCATTGAATCGAAACAAGCATCACCCGCCATATTGGTTATTTTATTTGTTTGGCTGCTGTTATTTATCGGAGCGGCGATGACCATTATGAATTTCCATGAAGATGTGAGTATGCAAGCAGTTCAACAAAAATTACATTTTTTGCTCACAGGTGAAAGAAAGGAATATCCATTATGGATTCAAATACCCTATTCAATTGGGATTGGGGTAGGAATGTTACTGTTTTTCAATCATTGGTTTCAAAAGCGGTTCAATGAAGAACCAAGCCCACTAGAAGTAGAGATTTATAAATACCAGCAAGATCTTGATAACTATGTCGGCCACTACGAAAATGTCTTACATGATGATCAACCTCCTTTTTAAAGGTGTTGAAATCCTTATCGGTTTTGCTGGTGGACTTGCTGTAGGGGGTGGGTTTGTTGCTTTTATGACCCTTTTAGGTGTCATCCCAAGACTCGTACAATTAAGCAAAACAGATTCATTATTAAAGATGTATGTGGCCTCTGTCATTTGTGGATCCTTACTCGGTACATACATGTCATTCACGTCACTTGCATGGAATCAGCCTCTCATTTTATTAATCGTGTGGGGGAGTTTTCACGGCATATTTAACGGAATGCTTGCAGCAGCGCTAACTGAAGTACTCAATGTTTTTCCTATCATTACGAAACGGATCGGGCTTGAAAAATATTTATTATGGTTTGTAATGGCGTTAGTCTTTGGTAAGATTTTCGGATCTCTTTTTCAATGGTTGTTATTCGTTCATCAGTGACAGGAGGATATATATGAAGTCAGGACGCAAAATTTCAAAAAATATAAAGGAAAATGAAGCCTATTTAAAGAAACGCCTAGGAATTGATGAATCCTTTGACCTTGGATTTCGTGAAATCATCGTACTTGGAAAAAGTGTGCAATTATATTACGTAAATGGGTTGAACAATTCTAGTTTGATCCAACAAATCATCAAGGTGCTCGTTGAAATCAACGATATTGAAAATCGACGTGCTAAAATCAATGAAGTCATTGCCAATCGTATGGTTCATCAACAGTTTGAAGAAGTAATGAAGATGGACGAGGCTGTTGACCAATTATTATCTGGTTTAATTATCATTTTTATCGATGGAGATCCGCATGGATATGTAATTGATGTTCGCGAGTATCCCGGAAGATCACCGGATGAGCCAGATACAGAACGCGTTGTCCGTGGCTCACGGGATGGATATACAGAAAATATTATGGAAAATGCAGGATTAACGAGAAGAAGAATTCGTGATGAGCGATTACGATTGGAAATCATGAATGTGGGTGAGCGATCGAAAACAGATATATGTATCGGTTACTTACAAGATGTCGCGGACAATGACTTAATCGAGCTCGTAAAAGATAAACTTAGTGAGATCGATATCGATGGGATCCCGATGGCTGATAAAACGATTGAAGAATTTATTTCCAAACAGAAATGGACAGCATACCCACATGTTCGGTATACGGAAAGACCAGATACAGGAGCAAAACATCTATTAGAAGGGCATATTCTCTTATTTATTGATACGTCACCGAGTGTGATTATTTTGCCCACTACATTTTTTGATCATTTGGTGCATGCAGAAGAGCACAGACAATCTTCTGTCGTTGGGACGGTTATTCGTTGGATCCGCTTTCTAGGTGTTCTAGCATCTTTGTATTTATTACCGCTTTGGTTAATGTTTGTCATAGACCCATCTTTGTTACCACCGGGACTATCATTTATCGGACCGAATGAAGAAGGAAATGTGCCGATCTATTTCCAAATTATTTTAGCAGATATTGGTGTTGAATTTTTAAGAATGGCAGCTATTCATACGCCGACTCCTTTAGCAACAGCAATGGGTTTAATCGCTGCATTAATGATTGGAGAAATTGCTATAGACGTCGGTCTATTTAGTGCTGAGGTCATCTTATATGTAGCGATTAGTACAATCGGCACGTATATAACCCCGAGCTATGAATTAAGTGTCGCTAATAAGTTAGTCAAAATATGTTTAATTCTTGCTACAGCTTTTTTTGGGGCTATTGGCTTTATGGTAAGTTTTACACTCAGTATTTTATATTTAGCGCAAATAAAGGCTCTCAAAACCCCTTATTTATGGCCATTCATACCTTTTAATGCAAAAGCTTTTCTTAATACGATCGTTCGAATTCCGACCCCTTATGCAAATATCCGTCCGAGTATCGTGCATCCGAAAAATAAATATAGTCAACCCGTCAATAAAAAACGTTAAGAAATCGATAAAATAAAGGGTAAGCCTTTCTTAATACTCCTCTATATGTTAAAGTGTTTTTAATATTTTCAAGTATCATAGTAGGGGAGTAGTCAGATGATGAACTTAGAAAAGTACCCATTTTCAGTTAATGAAAATGGCCATTTAGACATTGATGGAGCGGATGCCGTTGAATTGGCGAACAAATACGGTACACCATTATACGTATATGACGTTTCACATATTCGGAAAAATTGCCGAGCCTTTGTTGATGCGTTTAAAAAGTCAGGTGTAAATTTTCAAGTCGCTTATGCGAGTAAAGCTTTCTCATCGATTGCTATCGTCCAAGTCATTGAAGAAGAAGGTTTATCGATCGATGTTGTCTCAGAAGGGGAATTGTACACTGCACTACAAGCGGGCTTTCCACCAGAGCGGATCCATTTCCATGGGAACAACAAAAGTGCTGAGGAGTTAACGATGGCGATTGAGCATCAAATTGGTTGTATTATCGTTGATAACTTCTCAGAAATTACGCTGTTAGATCAACTACTACAAAAACATCAAAAAACAATGGATGTCCTCATTCGAGTGACTCCTGGTATTTCCTCAAAAACACATGAATATATCATGACCGGTAACGAGGACTCAAAATTTGGTTTCAATATACATAATGGGCAAGCTGAGAGAGCATTTCAATTGTTGCAAAAAAGTCAGTCGATTCACTTTAAAGGGTTACATATACATATCGGTTCGCAAATATTTGAAACCGACAATTTTATCAAAGCAACAGACCGACTATTTCAAGAAATTTCCCGATGGTATTCGACATATGGCTACACGCCAGAGGTGTTGAATTTAGGAGGAGGCTTCCCTATTCGCTATACGAAAGACGACCACCCTTTACCTTTAGGCCGGTATGTTGAAGAGCTAGTTCGCACGGTTAAACGTAACGTTAAAAAATTGAACATTCCAATGCCTGAATTATGGATTGAGCCCGGTCGATCGATCGTAGGTGATGCAGGTTTAACCCTCTATACAGTCGGTTCGATGAAAAAAATCCCCGGAGTAAGAGATTATATCGCGGTTGATGGAGGGATGACTGATAATTTACGTCCTGCTTTATATCAAGCCGAATACACAGGGGTTTTAGCGAATAAAGCGACTGCACCGATCGAAAAACAACCTTCGATCGCTGGGAAGTGTTGCGAATCTGGAGATATGCTCGCTTGGGATTTGCCGTTAGCTGAAGTGGAAAGTGGAGATATTCTCGCTATTTTTTCAACAGGGGCATACGGCTATGCCATGGCAAATCATTATAACCGTTTTCCTAAACCAGCTGTCGTATTTGTAGAAAATGGAAAAGATCAACTCGTCATCCGAAGAGAGACGTATAAGGATGTTGTCCGAAATGATTTACCGTATAAATAACATTACGATTTGTAAAATCTGCTAAAGATGATAAAATAGGGTGAACGTTGAATGTTTTCATCACATATTATATTAAAGGAGTTTTGACAATGGCGAAAAAAGGATCGATTGTCATGGAGAATGGCAACCGAATTGATTTTGAACTATATCCAAATGAAGCACCCAATACAGTAGCGAACTTTGAAAAATTGATCAATGAAAAATTTTACGATGGATTAACATTTCATCGAGTCATCGATGGTTTTGTAAGTCAGGGTGGTTGTCCAAATGGGAACGGAACTGGTTCCGCTGGTTATACAATCAAATGTGAGACAGAAGGAAATCCACATAAACATGTCGAAGGTTCCCTGTCGATGGCGCACGCTGGAAAAGACACGGGAAGCTGTCAGTTTTTTATCGTGCATGAACCACAACCGCATTTAGACGGTGTGCATACTGTATTTGGAAAAGTGACATCAGGAATGGAATATGTAAAGCAAATGCGTAATGGAGATGTCATGAAAGAAGTTAAAATGACTGACGAATAGTTTGTAATTGTTGTTGAACAAATATGAACATGGTTATTCTAATCATCTATTTATTTGTATTCGTTTCCCCGATCAGCACGCTTATCCATGAAGGTGGGCATGCATTGGGGGCGAAGCTCGTTCAGGCTGACCGCATTGATCTGACCATTGGAAACGGGAAAGAAAAATGCTCCATTCGCCTGAAAAATATAGTCATCATCCTCCGTACGAATTTCTTTTTTGGTGGTTTAACAGAAAGTGAACGAAAACAACCCTACAAGCCTTGGGAAATGGCATGTATTACAGTATGTGGCCCTCTGATGAACAGCTTGTTCGCGTTGCTATTTTATATACTTTATACAATCTATACGAGTGAATACATCTTAGTATTCAGTCTACTTAATGGATGGATGGCCTTAGCAAATTTTGTTCCATACAAAATAAACAACAAAAAGTCTGATGGTTATGTTTTTTTTAACATACTGTTTAACCAACTGTTTAAATCAGGCAGTTAAGTGCAACAAATGATTCGGTCATGCTAGACAGTAAAGGATGGATACGAGTTGAATAAACGAAGAAAAAATATAAATGTCTTGCTATTTTCACTTGTATTTATGATCGTATGGGGTTACATTTATTATAAATTTATTTTATGAACTCTGAATGATATCACTGATTAGCGGAACGTGATCAGCGATTTGTCATCAGGCTAGTAAATTTTACGGTTTTATTTATTTTTTAATGAGGGGTATATATGTTAATTCGCTATAAAAAGAACTCGGAAAAAATTGCAATGGGTTTACTATCGTTTATGCCTGAAGGAAAAGAAGTTAAAAAATTACAGGAAACGATTCATGAATATGAAGAAAATCCGGAATGGCATCTATATCTTTGGAAAGAAGACGATGACGTACTCGGATTAATCGGACTGCGGATTGAAAAAATCAATGCGATCATTCAGCATGTATCTGTTGATCCTTCACATCGAAATTCAGGAATTGGCAGAAACATGGTAAATGAGATCCAAAAAATGTATCAAGATCAATACGCAGTATGTGCAAGTAATCTCATTCAGCAATTTTATAACAAGTGCGAGGAAAATAATGAAAGTGAGAAAGATTAAACAAAAACCAGCCCCACTTCATACATACAGGGCTGGTTTTTGGTTCAGGAAATAAACTTTGCACCGTATGGCCCTACAAGCTAGCGACAGCTTTTAAAACCAAGCAGCGCCGACGATGATGAGCAAAATAAATAATACGACGATTAACGCAAAACCTCCACCATATCCGTAAGAAGCTCCCATAAAAAATTCCTCCTTTGCCCTTCTGAAGATAAACCTTTTATGATAAGATTTATCTTACGTTAATAACTTATGTAAGGCACGATGAAGATGTATGGGCGTGTATGCTTTAGGTGATTATAGGCACGTCTGTTCCATACATGATGATTAAAATATGTTCAAAACCTGAAAGGGAGAAGAATCTATGAATCAAGCTTATCATGTTAAATTAGATACCTTTGAAGGTCCGCTTGATTTATTGTTGCATTTAATCAATCGTTATGAAATCGATATTTACGATATACCAATGGCACAAATCACTGAACAATACATGGAATATATACAAACGATGCAACAGCTTGAACTAAATGTTGCTAGTGAGTATTTGGTCATGGCTGCCACGCTTATAGAGATTAAAAGTCAAATGCTCTTACCTAAACAGGAGTTGCCGGATCAACACGACGATTATATGGAGGACCCACGAGAAGAATTAATGGAGAGACTCATTGAATATAAAAAGTATAAATCGCTAGCTAAGCAATTAGGAAAAAAAGAGCTTGAAGCAAACCAAATTTTCACAAGACCAGCCTTACCAATCGATCAAGACGAAACACCTAGAGCCTCTTTAAATCAAGGCGAGGTGTCTATTTATGATATGCTCGATGCTCTTGGAAGGTTGTTCGAGCGCAAGAAATGGGATGCCCCCTTGGAAACAAAAGTTCAACGTGTGGAGATTCCGGTTGAACAGAGAATGGAAGAAATTATGCACATCGTTAAGCGAGCTGAGAATGGCATCGCTTTTGAACAAATGTTCCCCATTCCATCACGGTCTTTAATCGTTGTATCATTTATAGCGATCTTAGAGTTGATGAAGGAAAACCAAATTATTTGTAAGCAAAAAAAACATTTTGATTCCTTGTATCTTTATGACTATGAGTCAGTCATCAGCGCACATAGCACATTAAGTTCCAAAACTTAGACACCATGTTAAATCATGTGATAAAGGTAGGGGAGATGAACGTGAACCAAACAGAATATAAGGCGATCATAGAGGGACTGTTATTTGCAAGTGGCGATGAAGGAATTACACTCAAGCAAATATCGAACATTTTGGACATCCATCACACAACTGTTACGAAGTTAATCGGCGAACTCATGTCTGATTACGAACGGGCGGACCGAGGAATCATGGTCATTAAATCACATGAAGTGTATCATTTGACGACGAAGCCTGAGCATAGTTCGTACTATAAAAAATTGCTACAAAGCCCACAGTCATCTCGGATGTCACAAGCAGCCTTAGAAACATTAGCGATTATTGCCTACAATCAACCGATTACGCGAACTGAAATCGAAGATATAAGAGGGGTTAAAAGTGATCGGCCTGTAAAAACATTGCTATCCAGATCACTGATTGAAGAGGTGGGACGTAAAGAAAGTATTGGCAGGCCGATTTTATTTGCGACGAGTAAAGAGTTTTTAACCTATTTCGGGTTAACATCGATCGAGGAATTACCGCCTTTACCAGAAGATATGGATCTTGATTTGGAAAATATTTCGCGAGAAGCGGATTTATTTTTCGAGCAATTTAACGAAGAAATAGAAGAGAATAAATGACAAAATATGAAATAGCGTCATGATATTTTTATAGAACAGAAGAACCCTAATTGAAAAGGGTTCTTTTTTTATCATATCGTTTATGTACAAGCATAAAATGTATAGACATACTTTTCGCAGGAGGAAATGCCATGCCTAAATTCAGAAGGATCGCGTCAATGATATGTTTACTTATCACCTTCACTTATCCGAATGTAAGTTATGCTACTACATTTGACCAAGAAGTGTCTGCTCATCATGCGATTTTAATGGACGCCTCATCGAAAGCCGTCCTGTTTGAAAAGGAGGCGCACCAAAAAGTACCGATTGCAAGTATTACGAAGATCATGACTGCAATCATTGCAATCGAGTCCGGTCGATTAGATGAGGTTGCTACGACGAGTAGACGTGCGATTCATACGGGGGGTTCATCGATTTATTTAGAACAGGGAGAACAGATGAGCGTTGAAGACTTACTGTATGGATTAATGCTTCGGTCTGGTAATGATGCAGCCGTTGTATTGAGCGAACATATCGGTGGAAGTGTAGAAGGGTTTGTTCATTTAATGAATGAAAAAGCGGCTTGGCTAGGAATGACAAACACGAATTTTACCAACCCTCACGGTCTGCATGAAGAAGATCACTATTCGACAGCATACGATATGGCATTGCTCATGCAGTATGCAATGGAGAATGATCGATTTAAGAAGGTATCAGAAACCATTTCCTATCAATCTCAAAAAAGATCTTATTTATGGTACAACAAAAATAAATTGTTAACGATGCATTATGACTACTGCACGGGTGGAAAAACGGGTTTTACGAGGATTTCTGGGAGAACGTTAGTGACGTCGGCTGAAAAAGATCAGCAAGAGTTGATTGCGGTCACATTGAATGCGAGAGATGATTGGAACGATCATATTAAACTGTACGAGTGGGGATTTGATAAAAAAACACATGCTTCTCAAGAAGATGCAGAAGTTTTTGCGGGTGTTCAAACCAATGCAAATTTTACATCACAACTTATTTTTATTTATAAAAAAATGATAGGGATGGATTAATATGGTAAATATCATTTGGGCAAGTATGGCGATCATCGGCATTGTTTATGCGATGTTTAATGGAACGATGAACCAAGTGAATGAAGCTATTTTTGAAAGTGCAAATGATGCGGTCACCTTATCGATTGGTTTAATAAGTGTTTTAGTCTTTTGGCTCGGAATCATGAAAGTTGCCGAGGAAGCAGGGATTCTTCAATTGCTTGCTAAACTATTTAAACCAATCGTCATTAAAATTTTTCCCGAATTGCCTAAAGACCACCCAGCGATTGGATATATTCTTTCCAACATAACCGCTAACATATTCGGTCTCGGAAATGCTGCTACACCGATGGGATTAAAAGCGATGCAGCAAATGAAAGAGTTAAGTAGTGAATCCGAATACGCGACACGGTCCATGATTACCTTTTTAGCGATGAATACATCCGGATTAACACTCGTACCTACAACTGTCATCGCAATCCGGATGCAGTATGATTCGCTTGCACCTACAGAAATTGTCGGCACGACGATAATAGCCACGATGATTTCCACAATGAGCGCGCTGATCATTGACCGCTTTTATTATTATAAAAGTGTTTGGAGGAGATAAATGATGCACGTCATTACGGCAATCAGCACTTGGATTATTCCCATTTTTATATTGGTTGTTCTATTGACAGCGACATGGAAAAAAGTGCCGACGTATGAGCGTTTTGTCGAAGGAGGGAAAGAAGGAATCAAGATGGCCTTTTCTTTACTTCCTTTTTTAGTCGGGATGATTGTTTCAATTTCAATATTAAGAAGTTCTGGGGCTTTAGAAGCATTTGTCCTACTCATCTCCCCTTTGTTATCCGCGATTGGCATTCCGCCAGAGATCATTCCTCTTGCTCTCGTTCGTCCGATTTCCGGTACGGCAGCCCTCGGCATGACAACAGAGCTCATCAGTACACACGGTCCCGATTCATTCATCGGTCGATTAGCATCTACTATGCAAGGAAGTACAGATACAACCCTTTACATTATAACGGTTTATTTTGGTGCGGTTGGTATTAAAAAAACACGCTATGCAGTAAAAGTTGGACTGTTAGCAGATGTAATTGGTATACTAGCATCGATTCTTATTGTAACGATCATTTTTACGTAACCACGGTTGGATCTTTTTGAGTTGGGTTTATGATTTGTTCACATGCTCAAAATCAAAAGGTATTGATTGATCAAAATAAATGGATCGAATACAAATAACATAATTTCATGGTGATGATATGGCAAAAAATTTACAACGATTGCAAAAAGTAATCGCTCAAAGCGGAATAACCTCTAGACGAAAAGCCGAACAGCTCATTGTAAATGGACAAGTGAAAGTAAATGATGAGCTTATAACGACGCTCGGTACCAAAGTGTCGTCACAAGATAAAATTGAAGTAAACGGAGTTGTTTTAGAGAAAGAACAACCTGTTTATTTTATTTTGAATAAGCCACGAGGCGTTATTTCCAGTTTAAAAGATGATAAAAATAGAAAAGTGATTACGGACTACTTACCGGAAGTTGATGAACGAATCTTTCCAATTGGAAGATTAGACTACAACTCATCCGGATTGATTTTACTGACAAATGACGGCGAGTTTGCCAATCGATTAATGCACCCTCGCTATGGAGTTCATAAAGTGTATATAACAAAAGTCAAAGGAATTCCAAGCAAATCAGAGCTTTCTCAATTGCGTAAAGGAATTAAGGATGGGAAGGACTTATTACGAGCCATTCATTATAAAGTAAAGTCAATCAACAAAAAAGATCAAACGATGTTGTTAGAAATAACGTTAAGAGAAGGGAAAAATAGACATATCCGACGCATGATGGATGGTCTCGGTTATCCTGTTCTAAAACTGAAGCGTGAGCGCTACGGGTTATTAACTTTAAAAGGTCTTCAGCCTGGAGAGTATCGAGCGCTTACACCAAAAGAAGTGAAACAAATGTGGAATCTAACGATGAAAAATTGTTAAACAATAGACATATTTAACACTATGCTTAAGTGGTATAATGTTACAGGGGGTGGTCATCGTGAGCTTGGAAAAAATGAAATCAAAAAAAAGAAAGAAAAAAAGAAATCGCTTTATTTTCCGATCAATCATTTTAGCCGTGTTAGTAGGCGCGGTCGTTTTTGCTTTAGTATCAAACGCCCAAAAAGATAAAACAATTTATAAAGTTGGAGATCAAGCTCCCGATTTTAAACTGAAACAAGTCAATGAAAATAACAAGTTAGAATCCATTCAGCTCAGCGATTTAGAAGGAAAAGGAGTCATGCTAAACTTTTGGGCAACTTATTGTGAACCATGTGAAGCAGAAATGCCATACATGGAAAAGCTTTATCCAAAATACCGTGACAAAGGTATTGAGATTGTGGCCGTTAGTTTAGATGGGGGCCAACTCGTAATTGATCGGTTTATAGATGAATATGACTTGACTTTCCCTGTTATGCACGATAATAAAAGTCAAGTGAGTGATTTATATAAAGTAGGACCGATTCCAAGTACGTTTTTTATTAGTCCTGAAGGAGAAATTGTAGAAATTGTAGAAGGAGCTCTTACATTAGAGCGTTTAGAAGACTCTTTTCAAAAGATTTTACCGGAAGAAGAAAAATGAGAGAAGTCTACGATTATTGTGAGGGATATCGATGGATAAAATAAAGTGTGAGTGCGGACATGTCAACCCCGAAGGAACCGTTCTGTGTGAGGCATGTGGGAAACCGGTTGAGGGCAACCAACATATCGATGGCAACGACAAAAGAAAATTACTCAACATGCGTTATGATGGAAGTGCTCGCAGATCGTTAACATATAACAAAACGTTAATTGACAAGATTTGGAGCTTCTTCTCTTCTGTAAAGGTCGGAGTTTGGTTAATTGTGATCGCGTTGATTGCGTCCGCGATCGGTACCATTTTTCCACAAGAAATGTACATACCAGCAGATGCCGTATCCCGTGATCCTGCTATTTTCTATGAAGAGCGCTATGGCTTTTTAGGAAAGCTTTATTATGAATTCGGTTTTCATAATTTATATAGCTCGTGGTGGTATTTGCTTTTAATTGCTTTGATTGGCATTTCTCTAGTAATCTGTAGCCTTGATCGTGTCGTCCCTCTATATAAAGCGTTGAAAATGCAACGCCCGAAACGACATGAAACATTTGTGACGAGACAGCGTTTATTCAGTCAAACAGAAAATGTTGCAACGAAAGAAGTTGACACGGTTAAAAAGCGCCTCGAAAAACAAGGTTATAAAATTAATGAAGAAGATGGTCACGTTGTAGCTGAGAAAGGGAGATTTTCTCGATGGGGACCCTATGTGAACCACATTGGGCTCATCATTATTTTATTGGCAGCTATATTGCGACAAACGCCATTGTTTTTCTTAGATGAATATGTTTGGGTTAGAGAAGGAGAACAAATCGTCATCCCAGGTACGGATGGAGAGTATTATGTAGAAAATAAAAAGTTTACTTTAGAAACACATGATGAGGATGATGAACGCTTTCAAGAAGCGCTTGAGCGACAAGGGGATGTCGCCAGTAACTATCAAACCGATGTAGTAGTGTATCAAGCAGAAGAAGCAGATGTTACTGGCGCAGAACCTGAGTTAACAAAGATTAAAGAAGAAGATATCCGTATGAACCAACCATTGAAGTTTGATGGATATGCGTTATATCAAGCCGGTTATCAACTCGATGAACTCAGTGAGTTATCATTTATCATTCATGAAACAGACGATGATGACAAAAAACCGTTAGCGAAATTTACGATCGATGAGTTAATGGATCCAGAGTCGACATATGAACTCGATAATGGCTTCCGTGTAGAAATCGTCCACTATTATCCAGATTACGTGCTAGAAGATGGCAAACCGCGATCTGAATCAAAATATCCAAGAAATCCTGCATTTGTATTTGCTGTATACCCTCCAAATAGTGATACGAGCGAAATAAGCTTTGTAGGAATTGGTAAAAACATTGATTCAACGGGAGAAAACAAATACAAGCTTAGTATGGACGGCTTTGAAACAAGAGATGTTAGTGGATTAACAGTTAGACGCGATTATACGTTACCGTTCTTCATTATCGGGGCTGCCATTTTTATGATCGGTGTCATCCAAGGTATGTATTGGCAACATCGCAGAGTATGGATTCATCCGAAGAATGAAGGTATTTTATTAGCCGCGCATACAAATAAAAATTGGCACGGCATTCAAAAGGACATTCAAAAAGCAATTGCTGATACAGATATTAAGATGGTAGTCGACCAGCAAAAGTTACATGATTAGATATCTTCGAGGAGGATTTGTATGAGTTTAGTTGATGTCAGCAGTGTGATGCTCTATGCAGCATTCATACTGTATTTAATCGCCACGTTCTTTTTCGGGGCGACGATACGCGATAAACGGACGAATAAAAGTAAAAAGGATGTCGCTGGAAAAATTGGAATTACGATTACAGTAATCGGATTTCTAGCACAACTCACTTACTTTATAACGCGGTGGATTGCAGGCGGACATGCACCAGTAAGTAATATGTTCGAGTTTACAACGTTCTTAGGAATGGCTCTCGTACTCGGATTTATTATCATCTATTTCATTTATGGAGTAGGTATTCTCGGTTTGTTTGCTCTGCCAATTGCTATGCTAATCATTGCGTATGCTAGTATGTATCCGAGTGAACTCGCACCTTTAGTTCCATCGCTACAAAGTCATTGGCTGTATATTCATGTCATCACCGTATCTTTAGGGCAAGGCATTCTTGCTATTAGCTTCGTTACGGGGTTGATTTACTTAGTTCGTCAAGTCGATCAATCTGTAAGAAGTACCCGAACGACGTGGTTAGAAATTATCATTTATTCACTCGTAGTCTTTTTAGGCTTTATTATCATTACCGTATCCTTTAAGAACTATGAGGCAGAGTTTGAGTATCCAAATATAAAAGGTGAAACCGTTACAACAGAGTATCATTTACCTGCCATAGCTGGTCCGAAAGATGGAACATTACTCACAAAGGATCGCATGGAGCCATTGTTTGAAACACCAGGTTGGATGAAAGGCGAGGATGCTGGTAAGAAATTCAATACATTGATTTGGTCTTTCCTTACGGGAACCCTATTATATATTCTATTAAGACTCCTATTCCGAAAACGACTCGGAGCAGCGATGCAACCTTTAGTTAAAAATGCGAATCCGGATCTATTGGATGAAATCACATATCGTTCGGTAGCCATCGGTTTTCCAGTATTTACTTTAGGAGGACTTATTTTTGCAGCCATTTGGGCACAAATCGCCTGGGACCGTTTCTGGGGATGGGACCCGAAAGAAGTATGGGCTTTAATTACATGGTTTTTCTATGCAGCATTTTTGCACTTACGATTATCACGAGGATGGCATGGGGAAAAATCCGCATGGCTTGCAATTGGTGGATTTGCGATTATTTTGTTTAACTTAATTGCTGTGAATCTGCTCTTAGCTGGATTGCACTCCTATGCAACATAATGGACTGTTATAGAAACCGTGGCATATTTTGTCGAAATGCCACGGTTTTCTTATACTTTTTATCTGGATTCGTATATAATCAAAGTAGATGTCACTTTTAGGGGGTTTTGTGAAATGGAAGAAGAAGTTAACATATTAGTAGTCGATGATGAAGAGCGAATTCGCCGTTTACTTCGAATGTATTTGGAACGAGAAGATTATATCGTCGAAGAAGCAGATAATGGAAAAGATGCTTTAGAACTTGCTCTTGAAAATGACTATGATATTATTTTACTCGATTTAATGATGCCGGAAATGGACGGGATTGAGGTTTGTCAACAATTACGGAAAGAAAAAAATACGCCTGTCATCATGCTGACTGCAAAAGGTGAGGAATCGAATCGTGTACAAGGGTTTGAAGTCGGTACGGATGATTACATTGTCAAACCGTTTAGCCCGAGAGAAGTTGTCTTACGCGTAAAAGCTTTACTCAGAAGAGCCACAGCAACGAATTATAGTGAAGCAAATGCACGAACGAAAAATGTACTCGTATTTCCACATTTAACGATTGATCACGATGCACATCGTGTCACAGCTGATGATCAAGAAGTTAATTTAACACCTAAAGAATATGAGTTATTATGTTTCCTAGCAAAAACACCTGACAAAGTCTTTACACGTGAAGAATTATTAAAAGAAGTATGGCAATATGAATTTTTTGGAGATTTACGTACCGTCGATACGCATGTTAAGCGTTTACGAGAAAAGTTAAATAACGCTTCTAAGGAGGCCTCAAAAATGATCGTCACGGTCTGGGGAGTCGGTTATAAATTTGAGGTAGACGAAGAGTAATGTTTTGGCGAAGTGTCGTCGGAAAACTAGCAGTAACCATTTTATTGCTAGTTTCTTTTGTACTTTTTGTATTAACGATTTTGTTACTGGAGTTTTTTGAGGGGTTTCATATTCAAGAAGCGGAAAAAGATATTTTACAAACAGCAACTAAAGTATCGGTTATGGTTGAAAGGTACGAAGACCGTGAATTGATCGTTGACACAGCTCAGCGTGTGAAGGATCCAGCAAGCCGAGTGCTCATCTTGTTTGCAGATGATACGGTATGGATGTCTGACAGTGATGAACCAGGACTTTCTAAACTTGATGAAGATTGGCTGAAACAAGAAGGCGATTTGGACGATGTATTAATCAATAAAAAAGTGATGAAAAAGCAAATTAACTTGCCCGACAATGATATGGAAGCGATGGTTGTTGGCACGCCCGTTAAGAACGACCAAGGCGCCGTATTTGTATTTCAATCGTTAGCTGTCGTCAATCAAACAAAGGCGGAGACAACAAATATCATTTTGCTAGCTGCTGGGATTGCGATTATTTTAACAACTATTTTTGCTTTTTTCTTATCGACGAGAATTACGTCACCACTCATTAAAATGCGCGAGGCCGCATTTGATTTAACCCGTGGAGAATTCAATACAAAAGTTCCGATTTTAACCCATGATGAAATCGGGGAATTAGCGATGGCTTTTAATCGGATGGGCCGACAGTTGAAGTTTCATATCAACGCGTTGCGACAGGAAAAAGAACAGTTATCTAGCATTCTCAGTTCTATGGCAGACGGTGTTGTTACGCTCAATCGATCAGGTGATATCATCATTATGAATCCACCTGCAGAACGTTTTATGGACGATTGGTACTTTGAATACAATCTTCCTGTTAATGAAAATAACAGACAGCTACCTACGGAATTAAACGAAATTTTACAAGAAGTGATTCAGGGTGAAAAAGAAGTTTTAGAGGAAATCAGTTTACAAGGTCGGAGTTGGGTTATGCTCATGACTCCACTGTATGACCAGTCATATGTCCGAGGTGCTGTTGCAGTGATTCGGGATATGACAGAAGAACGGCGTTTAGATAAGTTGAGAAAAGACTTTATTGCAAATGTTTCTCATGAATTACGTACACCGATTTCCATGTTACAAGGATATAGTGAAGCAATTGTAGACGATATTGCGGAATCTAAAGAAGAGAAAAATGAATTGGCACAAATTATTTATGAGGAATCATTGCGCTTAAGTAGGCTCGTTAATGATTTATTAGATTTAGCGCGCATGGAGGCCGGTCATATCCAATTGTATATCAAACCTGTAGAAGTAGACGCATACATCGAACGAATTATCCGTAAATTCAAAGGTGTTGCGGATGACAACAACATTGAGCTTGAGCTTAATCAAGAACTAGTTGAGGAAACGGCCCAGTTCGATCCTGATAAAATCGAACAAGTATTTACGAATTTAATCGATAATGCCATCAGACATACAAACGAAGGTGGTTTTGTGCGGATCAATGTAAAAAATAATGAAGACGGCTTTAACGTTGCCATTCAGGATAGCGGTAGTGGTATTCCCGAAGAAGATTTACCATTTGTGTTTGAGCGTTTTTATAAAGCTGATAAATCAAGGGTACGTAACAAAGAACAAAAAGGTACAGGGTTAGGCCTAGCCATTGCGAAAAATATTATTGATACCCACCATGGAACGATCACGGTGAAAAGCAAACTCAATCAAGGAACAACTTTTAACTTTACGATTCCTCATAAATAGCCGTCTTTTTTTGATTGATTTGTGAATTGTGTTATTGTAAAAGGAAATGATGTTGAATCATCTAGTATGCATGAAAGACACAAGCGATTTAATGAATTTATATAAGCCGACTCACCGATGAGTTGGCTTGTCATCTTTTGCTTGAAGAAAGGGAGCGATCGTATGAATAAATGGTTACTTCGTTTATTAACGATGTTGTTAGTAATTGGTCTTGTCACTGGGTGTTCAGTAAATCAAGATGAACAACAAGAAACTAACAAGCCGGGAGAACAATCAGAGAGAACAGAGCAAAATCAGTCTTCCACTGAAGCAGAAGAAACAGTCGTCATAACAATTTCTAAAGACGAGGGGGAAAAAATCATCGCTGAACAAGAAATTGCGATCGAAGCCGATGCTATTTTAATGGATGTTTTAAAAGACAGTTTTGAAATTGAAGAAGAAGGTGGTTTCATCACATCGATTGAAGGCGTAGCTCCTGAAGATGATGAAGAAAAAGCATGGATGTATTTTGTCAATGGTGAGATGGCCTCAGTCGGAGCGGAAGAATTTGAATTACATCCTGGTGATGAAGTAACCTTCGATTTACAAGCGTGGGAATAACGTGTGAATACATATAAAATAACATTACTTGCATTTTTGGCAGCACTCGCGGTTGTAGGACGAGCAATTTTCTCTTTTTTGCCGAACATTCAACCTGTGACGTCGATTATTATTATTTGCGGAATTGTACTCGGTCCGGTTGCTGCAATTTTACTCGCTTTATTAACGACCTTTTTATCGAATATGATTTTAGGCATGGGGATTTGGACGATTTGGCAAGTGATTGCGTGGGCATTGATCGGTTTTTTGAGCGGGATGATTGGGAAGTACTCTACAAAATTACCTTTATATATCATTGTCAGCTTTTCATTCATGAGTGGCTACATATATGGGCTGATCATCTCATTGACAACCTATCAAGTAACTGGAAAATTTCTTCCCTATTATGTCGCAGGATTACCGTTTGATACGTATCATGCAGTGGGGAATGCCATTTTTATGGTATTGCTTTATCCATTTGTCAGTTATTTATTGCGAAAATATGCAAAAAATCGCTTTCCAACTCAACATACCGGCTGATTTCAGTAGTTGGTATGTTCTTCCCGTGTCTGATACACTTAATAATATATTGTAATTGATACTTTCATTGTTCATCATCTTTTGCAAACTTCAATGCCTCACCAACAAACGGTTTGTCTGCAATTTTGATTGAATCGCTGGGACAACCTAAACAGGCTGCCATGACATCACCTTCAATTTCTTCTGGAATTTCAGTGACTCCCATATTGTCATCAAGCATACTATAAGCAATGCCTTCATCATTATAATTGAACACCTCAGGCGCATTGACTCCACAGGCCCCGCAAGCAATGCACGTTTCTTGATCAACGATTGTATATTTTTTTGGCAAGGAAGTTCCTCCTTACGAATCGATTCTTAGTTGATTCCTTGTTTATCTTCTATTGTAAACCTCGGTATTTTTGATTGCAATTACAATCGTTGAATAGGATTTAGGAAATAGAGAGGAGTGAGCGCAACGTTGTTTTTGAATGGTCTTATCTTACAGTGTAGCCGCCATATACAAGATGCCCGTAGCATCTCAGCTATATTTTATATTTTGCGCGGGAAACGGTCGATTCAAACCGTTCATGATGCACGAATGTTTCATTTAGAAAATTATTATGGAACGTATCAGTCGTTGAATCGAAAACTTTTTAATCAACGTGTACATCAATTATCGCATGAGGGACTACTACAGAAAATCTCCCATTCCGAAGATTTATTTACATTGAGTAAGAGAGGACAAACATGGCTGGAAAATATTGTTAACAAACGAATCTTTCCGTTCGATTATTTTAATGGGTTTAACAATCATCAGCTTGCTGCAACTTTTTTTGCACGGTTACGTTTATTCATTCAAACCTATACAAATAGCCGGATGAATCACCTGACGTTCATTCCGATTATCGATGATGCACACATCACATCATGGGTTAAATCGTTCTATGTCCGCAATAATCATGAAGATGCGTTCATTTTACAATTATTGTATCGTGATTTAGCCAATATTCTCGGACATTTGGATCAACGAGAAGCTGAATTTTTTATCGATCAATTCAGCGGTTATAAGCAGTATGGACTTAGTACAAGCCAACTGGCAGTCAAGTATGATTTATCAAGGGAGGATGTTATATTATTGTCCGTTGCCATTACGCACAAAATCATCCAGTTCATTCAGCAATTCCAAGAGCAGCTGAAGCTGTTACCCGTGTTTATCCGGGACATTTCGAAAAATCAATTTATCACAAAGTCGGCACAGACAACTTACAATTTGTTCAAACGAGGCTATGATATTCAACAAATTGCTCATATCAGACAGCTAAAAGAAAATACGATATGTGATCATTTTGTCGAAATTTCATTGTTCGATACGAGCTTTCCGGTTGAAGACTATGTTGATGAAGAAGCTCAACGAGAAATAGTAAGGGCTTCACAAAAACTTCAAACACCTCAATTAAAAGAAATCAAACAAGTAGTTTCCGAGCACATTACATATTTTCAAATCCGCTTAGTACTTGCTCAACTAAATATGACACAGGGTGAAGATCATGGTTAAACAGATCCAACTAGAAGATCATTTGCAAAAACATTTCGGTTACAATTCTTTTCGGACAGGACAAAAAGAAATCATTACCGACGTATTGAATGGAAAAGATGTCTTAGGCGTTTTACCGACGGGATCTGGAAAGTCGTTGTGCTATCAATTACCGGCTAAACTGTTACCAGGTACGACAATCGTTGTTTCTCCACTCATCGCACTGATGATCGATCAAGTGAGACAGTTAAAAGCGAATCACTTTAAAGCAGTCGTTGCTTTGAATAGTTTAGTCAATCCATTGGAAAGGAGAAACATTTATCAACATTTATCCCAGTATAAATTGGTGTATGCTTCTCCGGAACTCTTGCAAAATCAAGAATTTCTGAGATATTTAGATCAAATACCGATCAGCTTATTTGTAGTGGACGAGGCTCATTGTATTTCACAATGGGGGCATGAATTCCGACCTGACTATTTGAAGCTGAATACGTTGATTGAACGCCTTCATCATCCCCCTGTACTAGCATTGAGTGCAACAGCAACGCATACAATTCAAACGGATATTGTACAATCATTGAATGTGCCAAATATGGTGAAGCACATTTATCCGATTGATCGACCGAACATTGCCTTTACGATCAAGAACGTAGTCAATCAACAGGAGAAATTAACATTCTTGATTGAGATTATTTCTTATTATCGCGTACCAACGTTAATTTATTTCTCTAGTCGTCAAGCGACAGAAGATATTTCAGCACTGCTTTCACAAAAACTTGCGAACCGTCGTATCGCTTTTTATCATGGAGGAATGGACACTGTCGATCGCGTGTCGATTCAACAGCAATTTATGAATGACCAATTAGATATTATTTGCTGTACGAGTGCCTTTGGCATGGGTATTAATAAAAACAATATTCGTTTAATTATCCATTACCATATGCCTTCGCAAATCGAATCCTTCATTCAGGAAGTTGGCAGGGCTGGTCGAGACGGGGAATCGAGTGTTAGCATTTTATTATATGAAAAAAATGATGTGTATTTACCGAAGCATATCATCCAAAATGAACTTCCATCAGAAGACGAAATTCGCAATGCAATGCAAATTTTATATCATTTTTCACGTTTTAATCGTCTATTACCACAAGATGAAGAAAGTTTACAGACTCTTTTTCAAGTAGGAGAGGTGCAGTGGCGTTTTCTACATGAACAATTTATTAAACATGGTATGATAAAAGGTAAGATCATTGTTTATCATCAACAAAATTGGGAAAGAGCCTTTCGAGATATCAAGCAATATCGACAAGAACGCTTACAGCATAAAGAAACAAAATTACGCGAAATGATCCATTGGATTCAAGAAGAAACATGTTTACGCAAGCATCTATATAAACATTTTCAATCATCTTTTGCTGAGCCCGTTGATCAATGTTGTAGCAATTGTGGTTTTTCAATCACGAAATGGACGCCAACAGAAACGGTTGTCAAATCAGAACCAATGGATTACTATTGGAAGTCTAAGCTAAAAAACTTACTTTTAATCGGGGATGCAAATGAACCAAAGTGAAATCATTAAACAAATGTCAGATCAAGAAGTTAAAAAATCACTCGTTTTTTCTCAGCTATTCTTTCTCGTGATAGCAATCATTTTAAGTATCTTCCTATTTGATCAGTTATCGGACTGGCAAGTATATTTTAAGTGGCAATGGCAAGAGATTATTTATTTTGGTCTATTTTCGGGACTCTTTATCGTTTTGATTGACTTAATCATGATGAAGGTATTGCCTAAACGGATGTTTGATGATGGAGGTATAAACGAAAGGATCTTTACAAGCTTATCGGTTAATGAAATTGTTGGAATCACCATGCTCATTGCTGTTTCAGAAGAACTTTTATTTCGTGGTGTGATGCAAACAGTTTTTGGATATATATTTGCAAGCACGTTGTTTGCGTTGATGCACATCCGTTATTTACGAAAACCCGTTTTACTCGTTTCGGTCATATTTGTGAGTTTCTTAATGGGATATTTATTCGAAGTTACCGAAAATTTATTAGTCACGATTACGTCTCATTTCACAATTGATGTTTTGTTAGGATTGATCATTCATTTTAAAAAGTGAGGTGCTTACATTGGACAAGCAAAGCGATGAAAAACAAGACCAGTCCGATGGTCTACAACAAATCATTAATGAGGTAAACGATAAAACAAAACATCATGAAGAACAGGAACAACGTGATGAAAACGTGTATGAAGATATCGATGTGCTCAATTTACCCCCACGAAAAGAGATACATAGTCAAAAAAAATCAATCCTCCGTGTAACATTCAAACGCCCTTTTTTACGATTTCTATTTGTGATTATTCTCATGACTGTGATCATTGTGGGAGCGATTTATTTGATTGAGATTAACGGTCAGCTACTACCTGGTGAATGAAGAGAATGAAAAAAAGGAAACAATCTCGGATCACACTTGGGTGAACTGATTCCAATGGTTAAAACGGCTATGTTCCGGAGTTAGACGATATATGGTACGATATAGAAAATGATGTAAATAAACGATGGAGCTATGAATCAACACAGCTCCATTTTGTAATCGTCTCTTCAGTATATTCATTTCTCAAAAATAGACTTGTTTGTTTTTCTCTTCTTTTAGTATTTCTACAGCTTCTCGAAATCGTAACGAATGAACGATTTCTCTTTCTCGTAAAAATTTCAAGCTATCGTTTATTTCGGGATCATCAGACATGTTGATGAGCCATTGATAAGTAGCACGCGCTTTTTCCTCGGCAGCGATATCTTCATATAGGTCTGCAATTGGATCACCTTTAGCTTGAATGTATGTTGCTGTCCAGGGTGATCCCGCCGCGTTATGATAAAATAATGCTTTATCATGATCGGCATAATGACTACCTAAACCGGCCTCTTTCATTTGTTCAGGTGTTGCATCTTTCGTTAACTTGTATACCATCGTAGCAATCATTTCTAGGTGGGCTAGCTCTTCGGTGCCAATGTCCGTTAGTAATCCGGCAACCTGGTCTGGAATCGTATACCTTTGGTTTAAATACCGTAATGCTGCCGCTAATTCTCCGTCAGCTCCGCCATATTGCTCAATTAAAAATTTTGCCAACATCGGATTACAATCCCTAACTTTTACTGGGTATTGAAGCTTTTTCTCATAATACCACACGATGTATTTCCTCCTTTTCTAAGATAAGCGACATTATACTTGCCAAGGCCAGGGAGGTTGAGCCCAATCCCAAGGATAATTGGAATAACTTTTTCCAAATTGCATTAAGGGGCCAAACTTTTTTTCGAATTTATTTTTTAACGATCTACTTTTTTTCGAATAGTGATTAAATTGTTCAATCGCATCGAAATCATGTGGATGGGTATCTAAATACAATGTCAATTCGACTAAAACAAAATCTACAGCTTGAATCTCCTCTAGCAATTCGTAATAATCAGGTGGCAATGTCTTATTCATCATGATCACCCCTTTGTTTTGGATCTGGATATGGACTGTATAAAGCCGGCCATAGTGTGCCATGATGCAGCGCTTCCATCGGTTTAAATTGTGGCAGTCCTTTCGGTTGGAATGTAATATAAAGGTTAGGGGGAGTGGAAAAGCTTTTCACTCGCATCGGTGGACACGGATCATGTGGACTTATAAAGGGTGTCCAATATTTAAATTGTGTAAACATATGCTCCTCCTTTCGGTAAAGATTCGCAATCTGTACATATGTATGTTAAATTGAGTTTGTCTTATGCATCTTAGAATAACTTGATGATGAGGATAAGAAAAATAGGATGACCATAAATGGTTGCTTGTGGATTTTTCAAAAAAACACATGATGTCGTTCAACTATCTTGACATATGCATATAATGCTATAAATAGGATTTAAACAAAGTCTGGATCAAATGATATTTGAATATGGAGGAGGATGTTACATGCGAATTGAAAGAGTTACCCATAATCAATTTACCATTTTCCTAACATTTGATGATTTAATGGAACGAGGTTTTACAAGAGAGGATCTTTGGTACGATGCAGACGGTATTCGTAACTTATTTACAGATATGTTAAAAGAAGCGAGTACAGAGTTAGGATTGGAACTCGTCGGTAGCTTACTCGTGCAAGTACATTTGATGCAGGCACAAGGTATGCATGTAACGGTTACTCAAAAGGCAGGAAATATGGAATTGGATGAGGATTTTATTGAGATGAAAGTCATGTTAGACGAAAGTAAGGAATTTATCTTTTTGTTTAAGGATTTTGAACATATTATTCAAGTGGCTTCCTATTTATCATCATCAATGATTTCAGGTGGACAAATTTATTATTTGGATGGTTTTTACTATATGCTTTTTGAAACACATGAATTAAATGACAAGAAAAAAGGAGATATTATCGCTATTTTATCTGAGTTTTCATCCCCCTCAATGATCACATCACATCGGTTAAAAGAATACGGAAAAATGATTATCCCACAAGATGCTGTCCAACAAATCATGACCTTTTTTCATCACAGTTGATTTTCCTCAAGGAATCGCTTTTAGAAGCGAAATAACGATTGATTTGTACCCAATTAATCTCGGATATGAATCCCGTGTTCACCTTACATGTAATCGCTTACAATAAAGCGATTGAAAATAACTATTTTTCATTGCATAATTATCATGAAGGTGTATACTACTGAGTAGCGTAATGATTATATATTTATTAGATTGATTAGGAGGTAAATTCATGGTAGCCGATAAAGCAGCAGATTCTTCCGGAGAAGATCAAAAGCAGACGGATATTTTAACTTCAACCCGTTTAATCATCAAAGACGCTTTGGAAAGGTTAGGTTATCCGAACGAAGTTTATGAATTGCTTAAAGACTCCATTCGGATGATGAAGGTGAGAATACCCGTTCGAATGGACGATGGCTCGACTAAAGTTTTTACGGGATATCGTGCGCAACACAATGATGCAGTGGGGCCATTAAAAGGGGGCGTTCGCTTTCACCCTAATGTTACTGAAACGGAAGTAAACGCACTGGCAATTTGGATGACTTTGAAAGCCGGCATCGTAGATTTGCCTTATGGTGGAGGAAAAGGCGGAATCATTTGTGATCCACGCGAAATGTCATTTCGAGAATTGGAAGGACTCAGCAGGGGGTATGTACGGGCGATTAGTCAAATCGTCGGTCCTACGAAAGACATCCCCGCACCCGATGTTTTTACCAATTCACAGATTATGGCGTGGATGATGGATGAATATAGTCGAATTGATGAGTTTAATAATCCTGGCTTTATCACGGGGAAACCAATTGTTCTTGGCGGTTCACATGGGAGAGAATCTGCAACTGCTAAAGGGGTTACAATTGTAATCGAGCAAGCGCTTAAAAAGCGTGGACTTGATATGGAAGGGGCGCGAGTCGTTGTCCAAGGCTTTGGCAATGCAGGGAGTTTCCTTTCCAAATTTTTGCATGATGCAGGTGCGAAAGTAATCGGCATATCAGATGCTTACGGTGCTTTACATGATCCAGATGGACTGGATATTGACTATTTACTTGATCGTAGAGATAGTTTTGGTACGGTAACTAAGCTTTTCGATGATACGATATCAAATCAAGAAATGCTTGAATTAGATTGTGATATTCTTGTTCCGGCAGCCGTCGCGAACCAAATTACAGAAGAAAATGCCCATAATATTAAAGCGGACATTATTGTAGAAGCAGCAAATGGCCCGACAACGATGAAGGCAACAAAAATATTAACAGACCGGGGTATTTTATTAGTTCCTGATGTATTAGCCTCTGCCGGTGGAGTTACTGTTTCCTATTTTGAATGGGTACAAAATAATCAAGGCTATTATTGGTCCGAAGAAGAAATTGACGAAAAGCTTCATGAAACGATGATTAAATCTTTCAATCGAATTTACGACACAGCAGAAACAAGACACGTTGATATGAGATTAGCTGCCTATATGGTCGGTGTTCGAAAAGTTGCTGAAGCTTCTCGTTTCCGCGGATGGGTTTAACCTTTATTGTAACATCTGGCAATGATGAAAAAACTCTTATCGTATTGCTGTGATAGGAGTTTTTTCCTATTTACATAATCGATATAGAAAAAAGGGAAAAATATGCTCAAATTGTAATGATTCAACAAATCTTGCTTTCCTTAACCATGGTGTGAAATAAAGCATCGGACATAGAAAAGGAAGTGTTTTACATGCAAAAGGAGAAAGTGATTATTGTGGGAGGAGGTCCGTGTGGGTTAGCCTGTTCACTTGCTTTACAGAAACATGGAATGGATTCACTTGTTATCGAAAAAGGGAATATCGTACAGACGATTTACAATTTTCCGACTCATCAAAGGTTTTTCAGCTCGAGTGAGCGATTGGAAATAGGTGGGATTCCGTTTATTACAGAAAAACAAAAGCCAGTCAGAAATGAGGCGCTGGCCTATTATCGTAGCGTGGCTGCACGAAATCATCTACGAATACATACGTTTGAAAAAGTCATCCATGTTATGAAAGATCGCGACATTTTTTATCTCGAGACAGAAACCCATAAACAAGAAGTTCGTAAGTATGAGGCAGATTACGTCATTATTGCAACAGGTTACTATGATCAGCCGAATCGACTAGGAATTCCCGGAGAGGAATTAGCTAAAGTTTCACACTATTTCAAAGAAGCCCACCCGTATTTTCATAAAGATGTCGTCATTATTGGCGGAAGAAACTCTGCTGTCGATGCAGCTCTTGAATTGCACAAAGCAGGCGCGAATATTACCGTACTATACCGAGGAAATACGTATTCGAATAGTATTAAACCATGGATTTTACCCGAGTTTGATTCCCTCGTCAAAATAGGAGATATTCACCTGGAGTTTAATGCCCATGTAACAAAAATAACCAATCGTCATGTGGAATATACGGTTCAAGGCGTCTCGAAAACAATTAAAAATGATTTTGTTTTGGCGATGACTGGCTATCGTCCGAATACGGAATTTTTACAACGTGCAGGTATTCAAGTCAATCGTAACAATGGTGAGCCGATTTATAACGAAAAAACTTATGAAACAAACATACCAGGTTTATACGTTGCTGGCGTAGTACTCAGTGGTTACAATAATAATGCTACTTTTATTGAGAACGGCAGATTCCACGGGGAAGCAATCGCTCAATCGATCATGCAAAAACATTAGTACGTGCATCACTTGATTATGATAAACACGAAGATACGCGTAACCTATTTTTCGGGCACATGGATTTGTTGATCCGCTATATGATGTACAGTCTCGATCCTTTACAAATAGAATACGGAATCAAAAAATATGATATTGACGCATTTTGGAAGTAGTATATAATATACGTATATTATGTGTTATATTTTAGCAAGCATTTATGCACTGTCATACACATTGCGTACATAAGAAATGAAACTGTTTTTCTGTAGTAAACAATCGTATACGCCCACTGGGAAGAAGGTCAATGATTTATTAATCATATTACACGTAACCCATGACACATATTTTACGTTGTTTATTCGGTGTGCATAAACAGTTTTTAACATATGAAGACTGAATATTCTTTCTATGACCAATAAAGAGGTGCAATGTACGGACTGCTGCATACGGATAGCCTTTCGGTTATCGAACACAACGAGGAGGAGTAGATTGATGAGAAAGTTATTGATTTTATTAGTGAGTATCATGTTACTCGGGGGATTAACAGCGTGTGCAAAAGATAAAGAGCTTAAAGTCGATTCAGTAACAACATCAGATCAAGAATCATCAGATGAAACCCCATCTGAGCAATCGTCTGAAACAGAGAAAAAAACAATCGGTAAAGTTGAGTCAAAGAGTAAAAATGGCGATGAAAAGAATGATGATCCTGACGAGAAGAATACAAAAGAAGCGGACTCTGAAGACGAAAAAGACAAAAAAGATGAAAAAAGCGAAGAAGACGAAGGTGAAGCCGAAGAATTTAATGAGGAAGTTATCGATACGAAGCAGTTTAAAGCAAAACTAATTCGTGCAGAAAGAGTTTCTGATGAATTTCAAAAAGGGGAACGAATCGAAGTCACCTTTGAAGTTGAAAACAAACGAAAAGATACGGTTACCGTAAGGGGAGAAGAAGTATCTGTTGATGGAAAAATGGTCGATGATATGATGGTATACATGATGCAAGATGTTTCTGGTGGAAAAAAAGCTGACATCGTTTTAACGATCGATGACAATTATGGAAAAGAAAAACTACCCGAAATGGAGGAAAATTTGGAATTCATTTTGAAAGTGTATTCTAAGGAAAATATTGAATCGTTGGATGAACATGTTGTAAAAATCGACTTTAAATAAGTATATTTTAATCTTTCGTTTTTACTTCAACATTATCACATTGCACAGATAAATGATCAAGCACCGACCTATCGGTGCTTTTTACAAGCTTAGAAGCCATTTTCAATACTCAAGTTTCGATATGCTTCATATCAACAGCTCCTCTGACATGGACTTTACTATATTCAATCATCAGTTTGACATGTAAAATCGGTGAACGGTTTAGATTTTTTGTTATAAACAAGTGTTTCAAAGGGATCGATTAAATGGTACGATATTTGTATGATTGAAGAAGGGATTCGTCGTTATGTTCACTATTTTATCTGTCGGAATAGCGCCTACTGTAGCATTAATGTCTTTCTTCTATTTGAAAGATCGAATTACTGAACCCATTCCACTGATTATTCGAACATTTATTTTTGGAGCCTTGCTCGTTTTTCCAATCATGTTCATTCAATATGCATTTTCTGTAGAAGGGATTGGGACACCTTTTACGCAAGCTTTCCTCATTAGTTCATGGACAGAGGAGTTTTTTAAATGGTTTATTTTTATGTATGTGATCTATCACCACACTGAGTTTGACGCTCATTATGATGGGATTGTTTATGCTGTGTCCATTAGTCTAGGTTTTGCTACTGTAGAAAATATTTTATATTTATTAGTTCATGGCATCGAATTTGCATTTACGCGTGCACTCTTCCCGGTGTCATCACACGCTTTATTCGGAGTTGTCATGGGTTATCATTTTGGAAAGGCGAAAATGTACGAATCCAAGCGAGTATTGAATATATTATTGGCATTATTTATTCCGTTTGTTTTACACGGAAGTTACAATTACATCCTCGAAATTGTCGTCTCTGATTGGTTCTTCGTCATGATTCCATTTATGATTCTGCTTTGGGCTTACGGTTTACATCGGATGAAATCTGCTAATCAACAATACCTCGAGAACAGGCATAAAAGGGTTGGGACATAACGAGCCACAAATCATAAAAAAGGATGGAGTAAGCACACTTTGTTAATCCAATCCTGTTTTGTTCTGTAGTTTTCTTTTCTGAAAACTTCGTCTCACATATTCTTTTTGTTTTTCCTATTTTTCACTAATAAACAGTCCGAAAATCCTTGTAGAGACTCGAAGGAGGAGCTACAGAAGCTTCAGTCCTGCCCGCGGAAAGCAACTGTCTTTCGTTTCAGTCAACAGAACACAATAAAAAAAGAATGCAATTTCCTTTTATAAAACATTAAAGGAGTTCAGTTTAACCATCAACTGAACTCCTATTTCTTATTTAGCTGGATTTTGATAACCTTTTTCTCACCGGATTTTACATGTCCACAATTCAATTTACTTATAAAGCTCATATAGGAATCAAATCAATGAATAAAAAGCAAATTTATTCAAAAAGTAAGAGTGCGTTTCCACTAGAAAATAACAGGAGGAATTGTGGATGTATACGTATAAAAAAACAGCTTTTATATGGTTGACAATCTTCGTCTTCTTGATCGGTTTACAAGCGATGTCACCTAAACCTGGACATGCATTTAGTTCGCAAGTCATCCAGCACGGTGCCGTCGGTGATGATGTGGTTGAATTGCAGGCTAGACTACAATATTTAGGGTTTTATAATGGGAAAATTGATGGTGTATTTGGCTGGAGTACATATTGGGCATTAAGAAACTTTCAATATGAATTTGGATTAAATATCGATGGGCTAGCAGGTGGCACGACAAAGGCCAAATTAACGAAAGCGAGTCAATATGACGAAAAGTACGTAAAAAGTCAAATCGACCAAGGCAAAAAATTTACACACTACGGTAAAGAAGGGAAAAAGAAGCAATCAGCTCAACAAGCAACGACTGCGAGCGTTAATGTTCCCTCAGGATATTCTCAAAACGACATCAATTTAATGGCGAATGCTGTGCACGGGGAAGCAAGAGGAGAACCGTATGAAGGTCAAGTAGCAGTCGCTGCTGTAATCTTAAATCGGGTGGAAAGCTCCACTTTTCCTAATAATGTAGCAGGAGTTATTTTTGAACCAAGAGCGTTTACTGCAGTTGCCGATGGACAAATATGGTTAACACCAAATGAAACAGCAAAAAAAGCAGTTGTGGATGCGATTAATGGCTGGGACCCTTCAGGAAATGCTCTTTATTATTTTAATCCAGACACAGCAACTTCCGCTTGGATTTGGACGCGACCGCAAATAAAAACAATTGGTAAACATATTTTTTGTAAATAGAAAGGAGTGGCACACATGCTACGTTGGATAACGATCGGAGTTTTAAGCCTCGGGCTCATCGGCACTGGAGTTTGGGGATATACGGAACATCAAGAAAAAAATGCCATTTTGATCCAATCTGAAAATACGTATCAACGTGCATTTCACGAATTATCCTATCATATGGATGTGTTACACGATACGATCGGAACATCTTTAGCGATGAATTCTCGTGAAAAATTATCCCCTCAGCTCGTTGAAATATGGCGACTTACATCTGAAGCATTGTCGAATGTAGGGCAGCTCCCCCTAACATTACTTCCATTTAATAAAACGGAGGAATTTTTGTCGAACATCGGTGATTTCACCTATCGAACAGCAGTTAGAGATTTAGATGAGGAACCGCTGACAGATAAAGAAATACAATCATTGAAAGATTTATATGAGCAAGCTGGTGAGATTAAAGATGAATTAAGAGAAGTCCAACATGTTGTTCTAGATCGTAATCTGCGGTGGATGGATGTACAGTTAGCTTTGGCTACTGAGGACGAGCCCGGTGATAATACGATTATCGATGGTTTTAAAACAGTCGAGAAAAAAGTTGAAGGTTATTCTGAAGCAAACGCCAATTCATCCATAATGGGTTCATCTTTGGAAGATCATCCATTTAAAAATATTAAAGGAGAAACATTGAATGAAAAAGAAGCTTTACAGGTAGGTAAATCATTATTCAACATAGAAAATGAAGAAAAACTAAATCTTGCCAAGAGTGGCGATGGTTCCGATATTCCACTATATAGCATTTCCTATCAAAATGGAAATAAAAAAGCTTATATGGATATGACACAAAAAGGTGGACATCCGTTGACCTTACTCGTGGATCGTCCAATAGGAGAAAAGAAATTGAGCTTAAATGAAGGGCAGAAAAAGAGTGAACAATATTTACGTGATCATAACTTCGAGCAGATGACATTATCCGAAAGCCGTGAATATGATCATGTCGGCGTTTACTCATTTGTATATGAAGAAGATGACATTCGTATTTATCCAGATTCCATAGAAATTAAAGTAGCACTCGATCAAGGTGATATACTCGGGGTATCGGCCAAAAATTATTTCATGCATCATCATGATCGTGACATTCCAGAGCCTAATATAACAAAAGAAGAAGCTAAAAAGAATGTCAATCCAAATGTCGATATACAAGAAGAAAATGTAGCGATTATTGAAAACGATCTTGGAGAGGAAGTTTTGACCTATGAATTTATTGGCGTATTGGATCAAGACACGTATCGGATCTTTATAAACGCTGATCATGGTCAAGAAGAGCAAGTTGAAAAACTTGGGGGGACCGAAACGAACTATGCAGGGTCGTGAAATTGAACACAAACGTTCCCCCAACAGCGACATTCGCATTGAGAAACGTTCAAACTACAATAAATTTTCATGTAAAGGGGAATAATGATAGACCTTCTTTTCATTCATATGGTATGATTTATAGTGAGTATATCCTATATACTTGTTTTTTGCAGTAATATGATGAATGAGAGGAACGGCCGATTTTGATGACTAAAAATCCGATTGCAATTGCAATAGACGGTCCAGCAGCTGCTGGCAAAAGTACGGTAGCAAAAATCGTTGCACATCAACTTGCTTATATTTATATTGATACGGGTGCGATGTATAGAGCATTAACTTTAAAAGCGTTAAAGAACAAAGTACCATTAGATGATGAGATACAATTAACACAGTTGCTTGACGAAACAGATATCCAATTAACTGAGGGAGATGACGGGCAGCTCGTACAACTTGATGGATGTGATGTCACAGAGGAGATTCGTGCAAAAAATGTGACAAACCACGTTTCCCAAGTTGCTAAACATCCGGCTGTTCGTGAGAAAATGGTTCAAAGACAGCGAGCATTTGCAGCAAATCAAGGCGTCGTCATGGATGGAAGAGACATCGGAACTCAAGTTCTTCCTCAGGCGGAATTGAAATTGTTTTTTAACGCAACAGTAGAAGAACGTGCGAAGCGTAGACACGAGGAAAATCTGAAAAGAGGATTTGCCTCTGATTTTGCACAAATTAAGAATGAAATTGCAAAACGCGACTTAATCGATTCTAAGCGAAAAACTGCTCCGTTAATTAAAGCAGAAGATGCGATAGAGATTGACACGACCTCTGTAACGATTGATGAAGTTGTCCAATTCATTTTACAAAAAGTTTCGCAAATTACGGATGTTAAAGAGGAGACTTGAAGTGACTTTTTATCATGTTGCTAAGTTCGTCGTATCATGCATATTCTATCCACTCTATCGCATTGAAGTGATTGGTAAAGAAAACATACCTAAGGAAGGCCCTGTCATCATTTGTTCCAATCACATATCAAATTTAGACCCACCAGTTGTTGGAATTACATCGCCTCGCGATATCCACTTCATGGCGAAAGATGAATTGTTTGAAAAAAAATGGTTGGATAAGCTCTTACGTGGCATTCAGGCGTTTCCAGTCAAGCGGGGAATGATCGATCGAAATGCTTTGCGTAAAGGCTTGAAAGTTTTAAGAAACAATCAAGTACTAGGGCTCTTTCCAGAAGGAACGAGGAGTAGAACAGGTAAGTTGGGAAAACCATTGGCAGGAGCAGGATTTTTTGCTTTACGTTCAGAAGCTGTTGTCATCCCTTGTGCGATCATTGGACCTTATCGACCTTTTAAGAAGTTAAAAGTGATTTACGGTGCCCCTTTGAATATGGAATATTATCGCGCAGAAAAAAAATCGGCACAAGATGCAGCTGATGCGATTATGGCAGAAATTCAAAAGTTAATGGACCAACATGAAGGTAGATAATCTACTTTACTTGACAAATAAATATAATTATTAGAAGTTATAAAAAAGAACCTTTTTATAACCCTAATGATAAATGAAAAAGACGAATTCATTTAGTTTTCATGTAAGTTGTTTTTTGTCTTTGAAGGAGGAAGCAAAATGGGTGAAGAAAATAATGAAATCCTACAACTGAATGTAGGGGATGTAGTAACAGGAACGGTTGTAAAGATAGAGGATCAACAAGTATTTGTTGATATCGGTTATAAGACGGAAGGGATTGTACCGATCAGTGAATTATCAAGCCTCTATGTTGAATCCGCAAGCGATATCGTTGAAGAAGGCGAGGAATTGACGTTAAAAGTTAAAAAAGTGGAAGACGATCAAGTAATCCTTTCCAAAAGAGCTGTTGATGCTGATGCAGCATGGGAAAATCTCGAACAAAAATATAATGATGATGAATCCTTCGTTACAGAAGTGAAAGAAATCGTCAAAGGTGGTCTTGTCGTTGATGTTGGTGTTCGTGGTTTTATCCCTGCATCACTTGTCGAGACATATTTTGTCGACGACTTTTCGGACTACAAAAATAAAGAGTTAGAAGTTAAAGTTGTTGATTTAGATAAAGAACAAAACCGTGTCATTTTATCCCATCGAGCAATTGTTGAAGAAGAAGCTGAGAAAAAGAAACAACAAATACTCGAAGAGCTTGAGGAAGGGGAAGTTTTAGAAGGAACTGTCCAACGTTTAACAAGTTTTGGAGCGTTTGTAGATATCGGCGGAATTGATGGATTAGTTCACATTTCTGAGTTAGCTCATGAACATGTCGAAAAGCCATCTGATGTTGTAACAGAAGGCGAGACAATTGAAGTAGAAGTGTTATCCGTCGACCGTGAACGCGAACGAATTTCCCTTTCACGTAAAAATGTCATTCCCGGTCCGTGGGAGAATATTGAAGAACGTGTATCACGAGGCGATGTACTCGAAGGAACAGTTAAACGATTAGTTGATTTCGGTGCATTTGTAGAAGTATTACCAGGTGTAGAAGGATTGGTACATATTTCCCAAATAGCTAATCGTCATATCGGCACACCTGATGAAGTCTTAGAAGAGGGACAACAAATTGACGTTAAAGTATTAGACGTTAATGAAGCAGAAGAAAGAATGTCCCTAAGCATTAAAGCATTAGAGCAAGATCAAGAGTCGGATGACTTAAAACAATATGAAAAAAGCGATGATCAATCGAGCTTTCAGTTTAGTGACATCATCGGAGACAAGCTAAATAAATATAAATAATGGATGAACGCAATGATTGTACGAAAACCCTTTTCCACATTGGAAAAGGGTTTTTAAAATTCTAAGTTTAAATTTGTTTCGCTCTAGCCATAATGCTAATGGTAGGTGAGGCGAATGCTTGATGGCGTGATCTTCTATTGGCTAGGCTGGGTGTTTTGGGTGTTCACGACATTTTTTATGAAAAAATGTAAACGTCGTACACTTTTATCTATTTGGATCCTGCTTTTGATGATTTGTGCACATATCCAATTTAACGTTCATATTTTTGAGATTAATTTAACACTTATCATTCTATGGATTGGCAGCTTACTTTTGTTAGTAAACAACGACAAAGTCGTCTATCATTGTTTTGCTGCATTCACCTTTATGATTGGTTATACGAGTATACTTATTTGGGAAAAACAGGCTCCTGTCTGGGTGTTTGGTCCTCGCTTTATTCTCATTTCGCTCATCGGTATAGTTTTAGTGACGATCCTTGCGAACGGGTTTTATAATCGATGTGCGATTAGCATCATCGGTATGTGTACAGGTGAGATGGTATTTAATTTTTTGCTAGCAAATTATGCAATCCAAGATCGAATCGGTACCATGGCTTTTTTGGATAGTACATTCATAACGATATTTTTGTTAATCATCCTAGAGGTATATCAAAACGTCAAGCAACGATTGATAGAAGATCCTCCGACTTATGATTTAGAAACAGACGTACACCCCGTTTATCAAAAAGTAAATCGCTCGTAATAACAATTGTGAAGATGGTTTAGTTTTGCTAGAATGATTAAAGTTGAATTGTTTAGAAACAAGAATGAAATCATACGGAGAAAGGATGTTCCTTTCATGAGGAAAGCTATAGTTGCAATCGTCGGTAGACCGAATGTTGGAAAGTCGACGATTTTTAACCGATTAGTCGGGGAAAGAATTTCGATCGTGGAGGATTCCCCTGGTGTTACGAGGGATCGCATATATGCAGAAGCAGAATGGTTATCGACCTCATTCAACGTTATTGATACAGGTGGTATTGACATTGGGGATGAACCTTTACTGATGCAAATACGTGAGCAGGCCGAAGTTGCCATCGAAGAAGCTGACGTCATTGTTTTTATTGTTAATGGTCGAGAAGGGATTACGGCAGCAGATGAAGAAGTTGCTAAAATATTGTATAAAGCTAACAAACCAGTCGTTCTCGCGGTCAATAAAATAGACAATCCAGAAATGAGAGACGCCATTTACGACTATTATGCATTAGGTTTTGGACAACCTTATCCCATTTCAGGTGCACACGGACTCGGACTAGGTGATTTGCTCGATGAAGTTGTTAAACATTTCCCAGACTTATCTGACGAAGAAAAAGATGAAGATACCATCTATTTCAGTTTGATCGGTCGCCCAAATGTAGGAAAATCTTCACTCGTCAACGCCCTATTAGGCGAAGAACGCGTTATCGTTAGTCAAATCGCTGGTACAACTCGTGATGCTGTCGATACACACTTCAAGAGCAATTCTCAAGATTATGTTATTATTGATACGGCTGGTATGAGAAAACGGGGAAAAGTTTACGAAAAAACTGAAAAATATAGTGTATTACGTGCATTAAAAGCTATTGATCGCTCAGATGTTGTGCTCGTTTTAATCGATGCGGAAACAGGGATTCGGGAACAAGATAAACGCATTGCTGGTTATGCTCATGAAGCGGGCCGAGCAATTGTTATCGTCGTCAATAAATGGGATACTGTAAAACGGAGTCAGCAGGCTATGCGTGAATTTGAGGCGAATATTCGCTTGCATTTTCAATTCTTAGATTACGCACCTATCGTTTTTTTATCGGCAAAAACAAAGTCCCGGCTCCATACATTGTTGCCAGCTGTTCGTATGGCTAGTGAAAACCATGCAAAACGAATTCCGACAAATATATTAAACGATGTAATCATGGATGCTTTGGCGATCAAACCAACACCTACATTTAAAGGGAAACGATTAAAAATATTGTATACAACTCAAGTAGCGGTGAAGCCACCGAGTTTTGTCGTATTTGTAAACGATCCACAATTACTCCACTTTTCATATAAGCGATTTTTGGAAAACCAAATCCGAGAAGCGTTTGGTTTTGTGGGAACACCTATAAACATCATTGCAAGACGACGTACATAAGGAGGAATGGACTGTGGCAAAAGTAGCTGTTTTAGGAGCGGGAAGCTGGGGAACAGCTCTGAGTATTGTACTATCGGATAATGGTCATGATGTTCGTTTATGGACACATCGTAAAGAACAGGCAGATGCAATTAATCAAACACATAAAAACAAACATTATTTAAAAATTATGATACCTAAACAAATTCAGGCATATTATCAACTTGATGAGGCGATAGATGATGTTGATGCGATTGTTATTGTCGTACCGACGAAAGCGATTCGCGACGTATGCCAACAATTAAATGATATATTGACTGATCACGTCACGATTATTCATGCTTCAAAAGGAATTGAACCGATTTCGTTAAAAAGAGTTTCACAGTTAATCTGTGAAGAAATGGATGAATACTCTCATGAAGAAATCGTTGCCTTGTCAGGGCCGAGTCATGCGGAAGAAGTTGCCGAAAGACAACCGACAACGGTTACGGTCGCATCATCGATTCCAGAGCATGCAGCATTTGCACAGGATTTGTTTATTAATCATACATTTCGAGTATACACGAGTACCGATTTGATCGGAGTCGAGCTCGGTGGTGCTTTAAAGAACATCATCGCTCTAGGAGCGGGAATATCGGATGGGCTAGGCTATGGAGATAATGCAAAAGCGGCTCTCATTACAAGAGGACTAGCAGAGATTACGAGATTAGGAACATCACTCGGAGCAAATCCGCTATCATTTCTCGGTTTATCTGGAGTCGGTGATTTAATCGTAACGTGTACAAGTGTCCATAGTCGAAATTGGCGAGCTGGCCATATGCTCGGAAAAGGAAAAAACTTGGATGAAATATTAGAGCGTATGGGGATGGTTGTCGAAGGGGTCCGTACGACAAAAGCAACATATGAATTCGCTAAACAACAGCAAGTAGACATGCCGATTACAGCGGGAATCTATCAAATTCTATTTAAAAACACACCCCCAAGAGAAGTCGTCGATCAACTTATGAATCGAGATAAACGTCAAGAAATGGATGATCTTGCAACGCTATTGAAAAATAAATATGCTCGTTAACACACAATCATGTACCTTGCATATAATGTGTTGAATCATGAATGCGAGGAGGCGAGTGTGTGAGTAGACAGAGGAACCCTTTTGAAAAAATTCAATCGCAAACAAATTTAAGCCCGAGTGAAATTTACAAAGTGGCAGATTCCGTCAAAAATGCCGATTTTTCGGATGAAAAAACGGTCAGACAACTTGTGAGGCAATTGGCAAAAATGGCGAATAAACGCATTTCTAAAGAGAAGGAAGATCAGCTTGTCCAATCGATCACACAAAACAAAATGCCAATGGATATGCAATCATTGACGCAAATGTTTAAAAAATAATCAAACGTGGGCAAATGAGGATGCATATAAGTATAGACTTGCATAAAATGAAAATGCACAAGCATTCATTGATAGGGTTGCTTGGGATATTATTTAGTCAAGCCGAGATGAAGAAAGCCCCTCTTCGTCTCGGTTTTTTCATTGATTAACGTTGTATGTTTAGAAAATAAAAGTCAAAAATCATCCTTTTTGATATTGCCTATATTTGTCGTATGATATAATACAGTGTGCAAAGAAAAGATTGAGTGAGGTAGAGGTGAAAATCATGTCATTATCGATGTTGAAAATGTGGATTTCATTCGCAGGAATGATTTTTCTACTTTTAGCCATTGGACTTATATTACTCAGCCGATATAAACTAAAAGGTTGGTTAGCAGGAATCGTTACAGTCCTTGCATACATATTTTTGATTTTAGGTGGCTTAATTATCTTATATATCGTTTTTAGTGGCCCTACAAGCTAAGTCAAAAGGAGGTTCAAAAATCATGCATACAACGGTTAAATCAATAGGGATGATCCTTTTTCTCTTTTTATTAAGCGGATGTTTGTATCCCGATGAGGAATTAGAAAAAAACAAAGTTCCAAATGAAGATCAATTAACAATGATTCAAGAAGCAGTAGTCGAATATAAACAAGAAAATAACGGACTCGTTCCGATCAAAACAAAAGAAAATGACACACCTGTTTTTGAAAAATATTTAATTGATTTTACGAAACTGAAAGAAGCGAATATGATTACGGAAATCCCCGGGACAGCTTATGAAAATGGTGGCGTCTATCAGTATGCATTGATTGATCCAGAAGACGATCCACAGGTAAAGTTAATCGATTTACGAATGACAGAGAAATTACGCAGTGTTAATGTTCAACTCGATATATATCGAGATAAAAATATGTATCCACCATTCGGCGAAGAGATTGCTGACGGAATTTATGCAATCGATTATGAACAATTGAATATGGAATCTTCGCCATATGTGAAAAGTCCCTATTCCGACCATCATTTACCAATCATTATGGATTCTGAAGGCCAGCTTTATATCGATTATCGAAAGGATTTAAACGATGCTCTCGAAGAGTTTGAGCACGATTATAAGGAAGGCGACGATATTCGGTATATTTTAGCAGAAAACACACCGTTTTTACCAGTATATTCCCTTCCGTATACGATTGATGAAGGAGAGCCTGTCTTTTTGCAAAAATAAAAGATCTTGAGCATATATCTTCCCTTTCAACATATATTGTTGCAAGGGATTTTTTTATGCGTTTTCCCTGTGTTAAGAATCTAATGAAAGAAAAAATATATTTTCATTATATTCTTTGGTTGTTTTACTCAGAACAAGTCATATTCTAATAGGACAACATCATAGACTTGTATTGTTAATTATTCGTAGGTAATTGATTTCGTTAAGGAGAACGGGAGGGGATCACTTGGATAAAATTGACATTTTTAAAGATATTTCGAAACGGACGAATGGAGATATTTATTTAGGTATTGTCGGTGCTGTTCGAACAGGGAAATCAACATTTATAAAAAAGTTTATGGAATTGGTTGTTCTTCCTAATATAGTGGATGAAAGTGAACGTGTTCGAGCTCATGACGAATTGCCACAAAGTGCCGCCGGAAAGACGATTATGACAACCGAGCCGAAGTTTATCCCAAATCAAGCCGTTACGGTGGAAATGGACGAAGGTTTGGATGTTAACATTCGGCTAGTCGATTGTGTAGGATATGCTGTTGAAGGAGCAAAAGGGTTTGAAGATGAAAATGGACCACGTATGATTCATACTCCTTGGTATGAAGATCCGATTCCATTTCATGATGCTGCTGAAATCGGCACGAGAAAAGTTATCCAGGAACACTCCACCATTGGTGTTGTCGTCACAACAGATGGAACGATTGGTGAAATCCCACGCGCCGATTATGTAGAAGCTGAACAGAAAGTCATTGAAGAATTAAAAGAAGTTGGAAAGCCGTTTATCATGGTCGTTAATTCCATGAATCCTACGAGTCAAGATACAGAATTGTTGAGACAAAGTTTATCAGAAGACTATGATATTCCTGTTTTGGCGATGAGTATCGAGACGATGACCGAACATGATGTTCATAATGTATTGCGTGAGGCATTATATGAGTTTCCAGTGCTTGAAGTGAATGTAAATTTACCGAGCTGGGTCATGGTGCTTAAAGAAGATCATTGGTTACGTGGAAATTATCAAGAGGCAATTCAGTCGACTGTAAAAAATATTAAAAGACTTCGCGACGTCGATCACATCGTAAATGAATTTAGAGATTATGACTACATTGACAATGCTAATATTGCAGGGATGGAAATGGGAGAGGGCATTGCTGAAATCGACTTACATGCCCCTGAATACTTGTACGATGAAGTATTAAAAGAAATTGTTGGCGAAGAAATACGCGGAAAAGATCACTTGCTTGAATTAATGCAAGATTTTGCATTTGCTAAACGGGAATTTGATCAAGTATCGAGCGCTCTTCAAATGGTGAAGCAAACCGGATACGGTATAGCAGCCCCTACCCTAGAGGATATGGAATTGGATGAACCCGAAATTATTCGCCAAGGATCAAGGTACGGTGTTCGACTAAAGGCTGTAGCACCGTCCATCCATATGATCAAGGTTGAAGTGGAGTCTGAATTTGCCCCGATCATCGGAACAGAAAAACAGAGCGAAGAACTTGTTCGCTATTTAATGCAAGATTTTGAAGAAGATCCCCTATCGATTTGGGAATCCGACATCTTCGGACGCTCATTAAGCTCCATTGTTCGGGAAGGAATCCAAGCGAAAATTGCCCTCATGCCAGAAAATGCGAGGTACAAATTGAAAGATACACTCGAGAGAATTATTAATGAAGGTTCCGGGGGATTGATCGCGATCATTTTATAAGTTCGCTAAGAAGCCGTGAAAACGAATAAATTTTAGACAGATATTCAAACCAGCCACTTAAAAGTTGCTGGTTTTTTTATGTGAATCTAAAAAAATAGGTTATAAACGCGATGTCGAGCAGGAGTTTGCTAAGCCATGTCGTATATATTGTATTATAGTGACTTTTCCGATTTTTAAAGTTATTAAGCCTTGTCATATTAAAAACGTGATATTTTTTTAAAAAACCTGGAAAGTTGTTGAATTTTCACCGAAACTCAGTTATTATAAGCGTTGTTACCGATAATATTGGTAATGTATGAGTATAAAAGATGGCCAATTGGTGAACAAATGACTATAGAAGATTTGTTCTACTGTCGATGAAAATTATTGGGAGGAGGTGACTGTCATGAATAAATCAGATTTGGTCACTGCGGTTGCTGAAAAAAGTGAACTATCGAAAAAAGATGCAGCGAAAGCAGTTGATGCTGTATTAGAATCTATCACGGATTCACTGCAAGAAGGTGAAAAGGTCCAATTAATTGGATTTGGTAACTTCGAAGTTCGAGAACGTGCTGCACGTAAAGGTCGTAATCCACAAACTGGGGAAGAGATTGAAATCCCAGCTAGTAAAGTTCCTGCATTCAAGGCAGGAAAAGCCCTTAGAGAAGCTGTTAAATAATCGTACATAGGGCATAGAAAGGATGCGTATAGTCGCATCCTTTTTTCTATTCTAAACCCGTTTGCAATTGACGAGAGAGGAATATCGATGGTGAAGTAGCCCCTTGTTCACAAGTCGCCAATCTATGAGTTCCATTTGGATTTAGAATTACGATGATAAGCTTCATTTATTCAATAGAATCACCTTGTAACTTCGGAATTATAATATTTTACTGTGCAGTTATATATTTTGACATAGACGGAATAATAGGCGATATTAATAGGAAGTATGTTTATAGGAGAGTAGCTAATGGAAAATTCTTTATCTAAAGCAGATTTTTTTGTCATTAAAGCGTTAGAAGATGGAGTAAATGTGATCGGCTTAACACGAGGAACAGATACGAGGTTTCATCATTCAGAAAAATTAGATAAAGGCGAAGTGATGATCGCCCAATTCACGGAGCATACTTCAGCAGTTAAAATAAGAGGCAAGGCATTAATTCAAACAAACCATGGAGAAATCAGAAACGAATAGTTCGCTGAACATTTTCTGATTCCAATCATGTCTAACACCGACGAATTATGTTATAATAACAAATGCTAGAAGGAATATCGGAAAGGGCTATGGTGATTGCTTTGCAAAATGCTGATATGGAACTAAATCATCTGAAATCGCTGCTCCAAACGAAGATGAAACATTCATACTTAGAAAAATATATTCAAAAGCCCGTAATCAATGAAGAAAAATTATTTGTATTACATGCTATTTTAAATAATATAAATATGCCCGTTAAAAAAAAGGAAAAATATATGATCACGACAATGCTTGTACAAATTGCCTTAGATACACATGATCTTGTAACAGATAAAAAGAACGATACCGTTGAACCTCTATCCGTCGAATCAACGAGGCAGTTGACTGTATTAGCTGGTGATTATTACAGTGGGCTGTACTATTTACTATTAGCTGAAATTGAAGATTATCAATTGATTCATGCGTTGGCTATTGCGATTAAAGAGATTAATGAACTTAAAATGCGTCTTTATTATCAGGAATTTATGTCGTTTGATGAGTTTACCCATCTTGTGAAGAAAGTGGAATCGCTCTTATTCACTCATTTCGCTCATCATATTAATGACGATTCTTTGCATTCGATGATTGAAGATTGGTTGCTGTTGGATCGGTTGATCACAGATCAGAAATTAATGATACGCGGTTTATCACCACGCATTAAAATATGGCTACAAGATTATTCCCAGCAAACCATTGACGCATATGTAAATGAACAAATTGAAAGAACAATTGCACGATTAGAAAAGTCTTTGTGTCAAATACCTCCTCATCATCGTTTGATGAGAGAACGAATGACAACCTTTTTGAATCAATTACCATATGAGAATACTTCAATTGCGGAAGAAGGATAATACATGCAGGAACAATCGAAAGAAGAACGTGTACACAACGTCTTTGAAAAGATATCCGATAAATATGACACGATGAACTCGATCATATCCTTTCAAAGACATAAATCGTGGCGAAAAGATGTCATGAAACGAATGGATGTAACAAAAGGATCAAGCGCACTAGATGTTTGTTGTGGGACTGGTGATTGGTCACTCTCATTAGCAGAGGAAACTGGACCTAATGGAGAAGTAGTTGGTTTAGATTTCAGTGAAAACATGCTAAGCGTTGCAGAAGAAAAACGGGATGAATCACATATGGATCACCTCAAGTTTGTTCATGGTAATGCGATGGAGTTACCATATGAAGATAATTCCTTTGATTATGTAACGATTGGTTTTGGATTAAGAAACGTTCCAGATTATATGACCGTCTTAAAAGAAATGTATCGCGTCGTAAAACCTGGAGGAAAAGTCGTCTGCCTAGAAACTTCGCAACCGACAATGTTTGGGTTTCGTCAATTGTATTATTTTTATTTTCGTTTCATCATGCCTTTGTTTGGAAAAATTTTTGCAAAAAGTTATGAGGAATATTCTTGGCTTCATGAGTCAGCCAAAGATTTCCCGAACAAATATGAATTAAAACAAATGTTTTTAGAGGCAGGATTCTCACGAGTAGAGATGAAAAGTTATACTGGTGGAGTGGCTGCCATGCATATAGGATACAAATAACCGCACAATCCGTAAACGAGCATTTTTGTGTGACTAGATTAGTGAGTATTGACTCCGTCATACAAACATTCCATGATCAACAAAAACAAGCTGATAAATATTGGGATGCATTTCATGTGATTCACGATATTTAAAGGGGGATCATGTTAGTGCGGATCAAGGTTGAAAACATGCATATAAAAGGTGACTTACATGAAATTAGCAAAAGCATATAGTTATTTAAAACGTGATTTAAATATTATCGAACAGGCTTTAGACGATGTCATCCAAGCTGAACATCCTGTTTTAAGGAAAGCTTCTACACAGCTGTTAAGGGCAGGTGGAAAACGAATCCGTCCCGTTTTCGTTTTGCTATCCAGTCAATTCGGAGATGTCGACATGGAACAAGTCAAGACGATTGCCGTGTCACTTGAATTAATTCATATGGCGACACTTGTTCATGATGATGTCATTGATGATGCCGAATTGCGCAGAGGGAAGCCAACGATTAAACATCAATATAGTAATCGAGTCGCTATGTATACAGGCGATTATATTTTAGCTCGGGCATTAGAGCGGATTACAACGATTGAAAATCCGGCTGTTCATCATGCGTTATCACATACGATTGTAGAGGTTTGTGTTGGTGAAATTGAACAGATGAAAGATCAATATAATTGGAATCAACACTTGCGTAATTATTTACGGCGAATCAAACGCAAAACGGCTCTGTTGATTGCAACGAGTTGTAAATTAGGGGCAGTCGCCGCAAATTTAAATGATCAGTATATTCACAGTCTATATCAATATGGCTATTATATTGGCATGAGTTTTCAAATTGTCGATGATATTTTAGATTTCATTTCAACTCCAAAAGAACTTGGCAAGCCAGCAGGCAATGACTTATTTCAGGGAAATGTGACTTTACCTGTGCTATATGCGATGCGAGATGAATCATTTAAAAAATTATTAAACGATACATTTAAAGTGCCTGATCATGTGACAAATGAAGATATGGATGTGTTGATTGCGGAATTAAAGAAGACAGGTGCAATTGAGTATTCATATGAGCTAAGCAACCAATATTTAAATAAGGCACTACGTGTTTTGGACCGGTTACCCGATAAGAAACCAAAACAAACGCTTACGAACATTGCCAAGTATATCGGGCAGCGAAGTTCTTAATTTTATTGTAATTCTTTCAGTAATTTGCTAAAATCTTAACGGTAACATAATATTATGAAGTAATTTACATATTAAATGAGGTGTAGATGTGGAAAAAACATTTTTAATGGTTAAACCAGATGGTGTACAACGCAATTTAGTTGGAGAAATCATTACACGATTTGAACAAAAAGGCTTTAAACTTGTTGGCGCTAAACTGATGCAAATATCAGAAGACTTAGCCAAAGAACATTACGGAGAACATAAAGAACGTCCGTTTTTCAATGACCTTGTCAACTTTATTACTTCTGGACCAGTCTTTGCAATGGTTTGGGAAGGTGAAAATGTCATAAAAACGGCACGTAAAATGATGGGAGAAACGAACCCAGCCGATGCGGCGCCTGGAACGATTCGAGGGGATTACGGTTTGACAATTGATAAAAATGTCATCCACGGTTCCGATGCTCCGGAAAGTGCTGAACGCGAGATTAATTTGTTTTTCGATGAAGCACAGCTCTTATCTTATACAAAACAAGATCATGAGTGGATCTACTAAATAAATCCGAGTGCCTCCGTAAACTGCGGGGGCATTTTTTAACAACAAGTGAGGCAATAGGATAGCAGACGAATATGCTACGTTTACGAAGTGGCGAAAAAATACGTATTGCTTGATCATTTTCCAATAGACACAGTTGAACGTTGGATTACACCTTTACATAATAAGCGAGAGTTAATATTTCCATACATATTTTTACGTATTCAAAAACGACTAACAGCTGCGTGAAGAGTTTATCACTCGTTTGGCAATCAAGTACGAACAGATTTTTAATGCAGAGCAGTACAGTTTACAAAGTATGGAAACGTTTTTTATAAAAAAATCATGAATTGATCTACTCCTTATCCAATAGTTGATGATAGGGGTATTTTTATTGTCAATCATAAATCACTTGACTAGGGAATGGCCAAATACCACAGCCAAATACAAATATGGTATAGTAATACACAATTACATATGAGGGGGAACTGATGATGCGTTACTTAACTGCAGGTGAATCACACGGAAAACAATTAACAACGATTATAGAAGGTATACCAGCTAATATGCCACTTTTAAAAGAAGACATTGATGCTTCGCTGTTACGGAGGCAAAAAGGACATGGTCGCGGAAAGCGAATGGAAATTGAAAAAGATTTAGTTGAGATCACGAGTGGTGTTCGACATGGCTACACACTTGGATCTCCGATTGCACTCGTTGTCCATAATGATGATTTTAAACATTGGACAGATATTATGGGCGAAGACCCGATTGAAGAAGATATAAAGCTTAGAAGAGTTGTGACAAGACCACGACCGGGCCATGCGGATCTCAATGGAGCATTGAAATATGGACACCGAGACATGCGAAATGTACTTGAACGTTCATCCGCCCGAGAAACGACCGCAAGGGTAGCGGCTGGGGCTGTCGCCAAAACATTGTTGAGACATCTAGGCATTGAAGTGTCCGGCTATGTAAAAGAGATCGCCGGCATTCGTGCTAAAACGGATGAATCACTTTCGGTAAAAGAACGACAAATGATCTCCGAGAAGTCTCCTGTTCGAACACTCGATGCAAATGTTGAACAAGAAATGATGGAGGCAATTGATCAAGCGAAAGAAGAAGGTGACTCCATCGGTGGCGTTGCGGAAGTCTATGTAGAAGGTGTACCAGCTGGGATTGGATCTTATGTGCATTATGATCATAAGCTCGATGCAAAGCTCGCCAGTGCAGTCGTGAGTATCAATGCGTTTAAAGGAGCGGAGATCGGTATTGGCTTTGAGGCGGCTCGAAAAAATGGAAGTGAAGTTCATGATGAGATTGCCTGGAATGAAACGGAAGGATATTACCGTAAAACAAACCGATTAGGTGGATTTGAGGGTGGAATGACCACCGGCATGCCGATTGTTATAAAAGGGGTCATGAAGCCAATACCAACATTGTATAAGCCGTTAAAAAGTGTTGATATCGAAACAAAAGAACCCTTTGCAGCGAGTATTGAACGTTCAGATTCTTGTGCCGTACCAGCTGCAGCCGTTGTAATGGAGCATGTCGTCGCTTTTGAAATTGCGAAAGCGATCACCGAGCAATTTTCAAGTGATCAATTTCCAGAACTGAAAAAAGCATTGGACAACTACCGAGAAGAAATCAGGTGTTTCTAATGGAAAAAGTTGTAGTTCAATCAAGCTCAGGATCCTATCCAATCTATATAGGTAAACACATTCGATTTCAATTCGATCAGCTCTTGCCAAAGTCCTATTCAGCCATACTGATTATTTCCGACGAACAGGTCGCACCATTATATGCAGATGATCTCATTGAACAGCTGAGTAACCGTAAAGTTTATGTGGAGGTGATTTCAGCCGGGGAAGCATCGAAGAATATCCATACATACTACGACTTACAAACGAAGGCAATCCAATACGGATTGGACCGGCAATCGCTAATCATTGCCCTTGGTGGAGGGGTTGTTGGTGATTTAGCAGGCTTTGTTGCATCCACATTTATGCGTGGTATTGATTTTATACAAGTTCCGACAACAATTTTGGCACACGATAGTAGTGTTGGAGGAAAAGTTGCGATCAACCATGAATTAGGAAAAAACTTAATCGGTAGCTTTTACTCTCCAAAGATGGTCATCTATGATGTCGAAATGTTACAAACATTATCAGTTAAGGAAGTTCGTTCAGGCTATGCTGAGCTTGTTAAAGAAGCATTGATCGCTGATCAACAGTTTTTCGAAACATTATTACAAATAGACCTCCAATCATTAGATAATCAACAATTAATCGAACATTTACACAAAGGAATTTTGATAAAAAAATCAATCGTTGAGCGAGATGAAAAAGAATCAGGTAAACGAAAGTTTTTAAACTTAGGTCACACTTTTGCTCATGCTTTAGAAGCAGAACTCGGCTATGGAAAAATTACTCACGGAGAAGCAGTAGCCATCGGTTTATTGTTCACTTTCTTTGTTAGCGAGCAAACATATTCGATCGATTTGCCGACTGAACCTCTACGTCGATGGTTCCAACGAAACGCATATCCTTTACAAATTGCCGATGTAGAAGCGAAAAAGTTATTATTACGTATGAAATCGGATAAAAAAGCGTCACATAATCAGTTGCAAATGGTTTTATTACAACAAGTGGAAAAGCCGACCATTGTTAAGATTGATGAAAAAACGCTTTTGACACATGTCAAAACATTTTTACAGCGTATACACATTTAAAACGACTAATCAGCCTCAATCAAGTTTTTAATGGGTTGATGTACCTTGTTTACTATGATCACAGTGCGTTAAAATGTAAGGAGGGTAAGGTGTTTATGATCAAATTGAATCACAAAATGGTACCTTTAGAAGGCCATATTGAAGTTCCCGGTGATAAATCGATGTCCCATCGTGCAATTATGCTCGCTTCACTAGCTGAAGGAACAACCGTGATTACAAATTTCTCTTCTGGAGAAGACAATTTACGTACGATTGCCGCATTTAAACAACTCGGCATCACCATAGAAAGGAAAGATTCAACAGTATATGTCCATGGAAAAGGGATCGACAATCTGCAAGAGCCACCCCAGCCGATTTATTTTGGTAATTCGGGAACGACAGCACGTTTGATGATTGGCCTGTTAGCTGGTTTACCATTATTTTCGACTGTTTATGGTGATGAGTCATTGTCCAATCGGCCCATGCGCCGTGTCGTCAGACCATTAGAGCAAATGGGAGCGGTGATTGATGGTAGAAAAAACGGTGCGTACTTACCGATTGCGATTAAAGGAACTGAACTGACCGGTATTCGATATGAATTACCGGTTAAAAGTGCTCAAGTAAAATCGGCTTTACTGTTAGCTGGCTTATGTGCACGTGGGGAAATGACGATTATTGAAAAAACGAAGACAAGAGATCATACCGAAAAAATGTTACAAGCTTTTGGCGTTGATTTATCGATTGATCAACAAACCATTCGGATGAAAGGTCAGCAAAAATTATCAGCAACGAACATCTACATTCCCGGGGATATATCTTCAAGCGCTTTCTTCCTCGTAGCCGCGGCTATTGTACCAGGAAGTCGTCTTACATTAAAAAATGTTCATCTGAACCATACGCGTACAGGGATTTTAGATATTCTAATGAAAATGGGTTCCGAACTAAAAATCACAAATAAGCAAACGAAAAACGGGGAAATGTTTGGGGATATTCATATTACTTATCGTCCACTACAAGGGACGGTGATTGCTGGGGACATCATCCCGCGCTTAATAGATGAAATCCCGATCATCGCTTTGCTTGCAACGCAGGCGAGCGGTACAACGATCATCAAAGATGCAGAAGAGCTAAAAGTGAAAGAAACAGATCGTCTTCACGCAATCGTAACGGTCCTCTCAACCTTAGGAGCGAACATCCAAAACACAGAGGACGGCATGATCATTCATGGAAAGACCTCGCTACATGGTGGAGATGTATCTAGCTATCACGATCATCGGATGGCGATGATGATTGTTGTTGCATCCTTCATTACAGAAGGGGATATTTGGATTGATGATTTATCTTCCATTAACATTTCGTATCCTACTTTTTTTGATGATTTACATCAATTAATGGAAAAATAATCATCTTGAGTATTGAACATAAATATTGAAATGTCTATAGGAGAATGTATTGATATGCATACAATCGAAAAAGCTTTACAACTGATGGAAAATAGCGAACTAGAAAAAGCTTTAAAATTGTTAGATTCCTACGAGCCAACAGCCACGGATCATGAAAAGTTTATCTTAGCGGAATTCTACGTGCAATGGGGTTTTCTGAACCGAGCAAAAAATATCCTTCAGCAATTGTTAAAAACATATCCAGACGAAGGTGAGCTTAAAATATTACTAGCTCACATATATATAGAAGAGCACCACGATGATTTGGCCATTCCTTTATTAAGCGAAATCAAACCGGACGATGAAGCGTACCTACAAGCACTCGTCCAATTAGCTGATCTTTATGAGTCTCAAGGATTGTATGAAGTCGCTGAGCAAAAGCTACTCACAGCCAAACGAATTGCACCGCAGGAGGAAATAATTGATTTTGCACTCGGAGAATTGTTATTTTCGATTGGAAAGTATCATCGAGCGATCCCATTTTATGAAAAAATAACAACCGATGTGATAGCCAATGTTTCGATTTATAGCCGTTTGGCAGAGTCATATGCAGCAATCGGAAAATATGAAGTCGCTCTAGATTATTTTCGAGATGAAGAACATGAAAACCCTGATACATTATTCAAATATGGCTTTACAGCAGCCCAAGCGAATAGGAATGACATCGCCATTCAGATGTGGGAACAGCTGCTTAAAAGAGACCCACTTTACTATTCGGTATATGCTCAATTAGCCAAAGCGTATATTGAGGAGAAAATGCCTGAACGCGCTTATCGAATAGCAAAAAAAGGATTGGAAAAAAATGAATTCGATAAAGAACTACACTTTCTCGCCGGAAAACTCGCTAACCGCTTACAAAAGCCATCTGAAAGTGAGCGCCACGTTCGAGAGGCGCTCGTATTAGACCCGGATTATACGGAAGCTGTTTTGTTTTTAATCGATCTCATGAAGCAACGGAATGATTTTTCAGAAGTGATCGATCTGATTAGAGACGTACAACAAACCGGCACAAATGATCCACTTTATGACTGGGAATTAGCGCGTGCCCACTATGAAATGGAATCATATCGTGAAGCATTAAAATATTATGAGAAAGCATATACTAATCTTAACCAGAATGGCGACTTTTTAAAAGAATATGGATACTTTCTTATCGAAGAGGGCAGGACATCAGAAGCAATACCTGTCTTTGAATCTTACTTACAAATAGAACCATCAGATGTAGAGGTTTATGAATTTGTAGAGCGTTTAAAGCTTGATTAACCAACGCATCTAGGAATGATCAATCATTGCCAGATTAGTATGGGGGGACTGTTAGTGATGCAGGCGCCTATATCAGTTCATGATAAAGTCAGTTTTATCCATTGGTTTTTGCGTAATTTTCAGTTAAAGAAACGAGAAAGCGTGTGGATTTTAAATTATTTAATCAATCATAAAGAGATCTTAAAGCATGTCCATTTTGTGAGAGAAGCGAAATTTTGTCCACGGGCGATTATCATATCTAGTCATTGTTCCGATGACATCCCATTTCGATTTTACAAAAACAACATTGTCACAACAGATCCCGAGAAATCTTTCCACGATATTCGCTTAAATCGAGATGAGTCATTATACATTCAACTCAACTTTAAAGGTGCGTACCAAAATATTTTATACGTATCTGTTCTTGAAGAGAATCCATTCCTTAGCGACGAATATTTTATTACCGAAAATGATCGCCAAATGGCAGAATATGTTCTGGATCAAGCACTCTACGCGTATAAAGAACAAGAGCTTCAAGAAAAAATTAACCATGCACTTGATGAAAAGAATGAGCAGGAATTTATGCACTTAACCGAAATCTTATGTAAATTAAGAAAAAACAAACCCCATCAACCTATTTAGAGAACAAAATAGGTTGATTTTTTTTATTCAAGTACGATAAGATTCTATTATGGATTGATTTAAGTGAATTGGTAAACAATATAAAAAGGGTGAAACGATCATGAAGTGGACAAAAAAAGATATGACACAATATATGGAGGCGAAAGAATATATCGATACAATCGTCATCCCGCTACTTCCTTTCCAAATCGCAAAGGACAAGGAATCTACAAAATATGCTTCACAAGGTGAAGTACTTCTCTTATTAACAAATGAATTGGAAAGGGAATTGTCCGGTCGAATGATGCTCATTCCTAATTATTCCTATTTAACTTCAACGGATAAGAGTGAGGAAATTGATCGAATCAACGCTTTTGTAAATAATATACAAGAGCAGCCATTTTCGCATATCTTTTTCCTAACCTTTGATTCAGGATGGAAAAAGTTCGAACAATCATTACAAGGCAATCTTCTTTGGATTCCAAGTGTTCCATCTGAAGATTTATATTCTTCAGCTACACACGCAATGGTGAAAGATCAAGTCTCGCAAGTAAGCGAATTGATTCGATCCTATTGGTAAATGCAACGTAAACGAAGAAAAAATGACGAATAACAATTAGAATTATAAGTGGAATATAAAAAAATTATGACAAAGATGAATATTTGTTGACCAAGCCTATAGTTTACGCTATCATGGTAATGTCCTAGTAATCTGAATCAATATGATTTAGTAAACGATTATATGAAAGTAGAGGGGGGAAAATCATGAGTGAGAAAAAACAACAAGTATCCCGTCGGCAATTTTTGAATTACACACTTACAGGTGTAGGTGGATTTATGGCAGCTGGAATGCTCGTGCCGATGTTGAGAATGTCTATTGACCCAGTCTTAAAAGCATCAACCTCAGGTGACTACACGAGTGTTGATTTGGCTGTTGATGATATCACAACTGAACCACAACGTGTCGAATGGCAGGTTGAACAAGTAGACGGTTGGTACGAATCAAAGGTCGACCGAGCTGCTTGGGTTTTCAAAGATGATAATGATGAAATCATAGCACTTTCCCCAATTTGTACACACCTTGGTTGTGTAGTTTCATGGGAAGGTAGTGAAAAGTATCCAAATGAGTTTTTCTGCCCATGTCACGATGGACGTTATGAAAAAGATGGTACGAATATTCCTGGTACACCACCACTAGAACCATTGCATCAATATGATCACAAAGTAGAAAATGGTATGCTATACTTAGGCGAACCAAAACCAAGAGGGGAGGCGTAATCATTCATGTTGCAAAGAATCTACGATTGGATCGACGAAAGGATTGATATTACGCCGATCTGGCGGGATATTGCCGATCACGAAGTTCCTGAACATGTTAACCCTGCTCATCATTTTTCAGCATTTGTATACTGTTTTGGCGGTTTAACATTCTTCGTTGTCGTCATCCAAATCTTATCCGGTATGTTTTTGACGATGTATTACGTTCCGGACATTGAAAACGCTTGGAAATCAGTCTATTACTTGCAAACCGAAGTAGCTCATGGTCAAATTGTTCGTGGGATGCACCATTGGGGCGCAAGTGTCGTAATCGTCATGTTACTACTACATACACTACGTGTGTTTTTCCAAGGCGCCTATAAAAAGCCACGAGAGTTAAACTGGATGGTAGGAGTATTACTATTCTTTGTTATGCTCGGTCTAGGCTTTACAGGTTACTTGTTGCCATGGGACAACAAAGCGTTCTTCGCTACTCAAGTTGGACTTGAAATTGCAGAACAAGTGCCGTTTATAGGTCCAGAGCTGAAAACACTTCTAGCTGGAGACCCTGACATTGTTGGGGCACAAACACTGACAAGGTTTTTCGCCATTCATGTGTTTTTCTTGCCTGCAGCACTGTTTGCACTTCTAGCAGTACACTTTATTTTAATCCGTAGACAAGGAATTTCTGGACCACTATAAAAAGGAGGGAAAGCTGTGAAAAGGGGAAAAGGAATGAAATATGTCGGCGATTCACGTATTAACGCCGAAAAAACAACGACAATACCAAAAGATTATTCTGAATATCCCGGGAGAACAGAAGCTTTTTGGCCCAACTTTTTATTAAAAGAATGGTTGGTAGGTGCGGTGTTTTTAGTTGGATTTTTATCCTTAACAATTGCTCATCCATCGCCACTTGAGGGTGTAGCAGATCCAACGGATGCAGCGTATATACCGTTGCCAGACTGGTACTTCTTGTTCTTATATGAATTGCTTAAATATAAATTTGCTAGTGGACCGTATGTAATCATGGGTATTCTCGTCATTCCTGGCTTAGCATTTGGTGCGCTTTTACTCGCTCCATTTTTAGATAATGGGCCTGGAAGAAGACCTCATCAAAGACCAATCGCTGTTAGTATGATGCTCCTTGCACTTACTTCAGTAATTTGGTTGACATATACGTCTGCAGCAAACGTTGATTGGGAAGCACGTGCTGAAGAGAACAAACCAATTCCTCCTTCAGACGTTGAAATTGACAAGGATGACCCGGGCTATGCAGTTTATGAAAATAGCTGTATGAGTTGTCATGGTGAAGATTTGGAAGGTACACCATCAGGTCCTGGTCTCATTGGTACCGAGTACGGTAAAGATGAAATTGCTAAAATAGCTGTAGAAGGTATTGGTACGATGCCAGCGGATCAATTTGACGGGTCAGATGAAGAGCTCGAAGATTTAGCTGCCTTCATCGCTTCTCTCAATGAAGAGGACGAAGAGTCAGAAGAATAACGTTAACTGAAACACCTTTACCAAAAATCGGTAAAGGTGTTTTCTAACTTATACGTAATGTATCCGAACCGAGCCGATATACTTTGCTCGGAGACCATTCATTTTAAACCGTTCACGAAGTGGAGAGATACCAAATGGTAACATACATACAACGTATTTTATTAAGCAAACGATTTTTATTCGTCTTATTTATAGTGAATTTGCTTGGGACAATATACGGTTTTATATGGTATAAACATCAATTAGCCATTACACCACCTATATTTATACCATTCGTTCCCGATAGTCCAACGGCAAGTCTTTTTTTTACAATTTTCTTATTCTTTTTTATTTGGAATGTGAATGTACCGTATATTGAAGCTTTGGCCATCGTCACACTGTTTAAATATGGGGTGTGGGCGGTTGTAATGAATGGACTTACATGGCTGACTGCTGGGTCACTCGGATGGGAAGGATACATGCTCATTTTATCTCACGGAGCAATGGCGATTCAAGGATTACTCTATGCTCCATTTTATAAAATCAAAATGAGGCATCTCATCGTTGCTGCAATTTGGACGTTGCATAACGATGTCATCGATTACGTATTCGGAATGATGCCGATTTACTCTGATTTAACAAAATACATGGATGAAATTGGTTATTTTACGTTTTGGTTAAGTATGTTATCGATTTATATCGCTTATCGTTTAACGATCAAAAAATCATCCAAAGTTTCCGGATAACACGTTATATCTTGAACCAGCCGTACATACATTAGAATAAATAGATCGAGATATGGAGTGGTCTCTATGATCAAACGAATGATCAACAGACTGAACGTATGGACGGCATCATTCATAGGGATTATGTTAATAATTGGCACAATCATTTGTACACATCCTACTTTCGTATCTGCCTCCGAAAAGATTCCTCAAAAAGAAGCCAATGCGGAGATGATTCCCTTTTATTGGATGATTATCATTGTGGGTGGATGTATTGCGATTACATTAACTTATGTAAGTTGGAGAAAATATAGAGGAGAACAAAAAAAAAGATTAAAAAAAGATAAAAATATTGACTGAAGGCTTTTTTTTGACTAAAATTGACCTATAGATTATTTTACATGCTAGGAGGGAAAGCATATGTTTGAAAGCTTTGGAAGTTATCTCGTTTATTTTGCGATTTTAATGATCATTCCTTTATGGGCCCAAGCGCGTGTGAAAAGTACGTATAGTAAATTTTCAAAAGTAGCTACATCTTCACATATGTCAGGCGTCGAAGTAGCCCGTAAGATTTTAGATGACAATGGGTTGTATCATGTAAAGATTGAAGAAACAAAAGGGATTCTTTCTGACCATTATGATCCACGAAGCCAAGTCATTCGACTTTCATCGAATAATTATCATGGGCATTCAATGGCATCCTCAGCAGTTGCTGCCCACGAAGTCGGACATGCTATTCAACATGCTGAAGGTTATGCATTTTTAAAATTTCGGACGGCATTAGTACCCGTTGCGTCATTAGGTTCCAATTTGTCATTCTTTTTAATTTTAGCAGGAATCCTATTGAATATGGCGAACTTGTTCTTGTTCGGAATCATTTTCATGTCGGCCGCTGTTCTTTTCCAATTAGTCACACTTCCCGTTGAATTCGATGCTTCGAATCGAGCAATGGGCCAATTAGTATCGACAGGTATTATCAGAAACAATGAAGAGCGTGACACGAGAAAAGTATTGAATGCAGCAGCGATGACATATGTAGCAGCAGCTTTAGTTGCCGTTGCTGAATTAATCCGATTTATTTTAATGTTTTTAGCAAGTAATGAGTAATGAGAAAGGATGACGGTAACTTTGTCATCCTTTTATATTATTTTGGAATTGGACATGTAATCGGACATTCATTGTCGAGCTGATACTTGGGAAAAGTCTTTTTCATTTCAGATCCCCAAGTATTTTCTTATTTACATCATGTTTTATTGAATCATCTGTCTAATCAAACAGATAAATCAGTTGTCAAAGACTGTTCAATTAGCTAACATGAAGGAAGATCATTTTATAAAGGAGTTTTTAACATTCGTACACCCGTTTACAGTACAAAAGAAATTCAGAAACGCGTCGATGATTACATTTCACAGTTTGAAGAAGGATACTTTTCGCCTTTAAGTTTAATGGCACGACTTAGCGAAGAAGTTGGTGAATTAGCCCGCGAAATGAATCATTATTATGGCGAGAAACCAAAAAAAGATACTGAACAACCAAAAACGGTTGAAGAGGAAATAGGAGATATCTTATTTGTACTCGCTTGTTTTGGGAATTCTTTACATATTGATCTTTCTAAAGCATTTGCAACATCTATCGAAAAAATCGAAACACGTGATCGAAATCGTTGGACACGTAAACACCAATAACGAGCATATAGGAGGCATTTTATATGACGATTAACATAATTGTAGCTGGACCACGAGGGAGAATGGGTTCCGAAGTGATTCACATGCTAACTGAACAACCGCATTTAAATCTCGTTGCTTGTATTGACCGAAAACATGACGGTAAAAAACTTCGCGACATACCATCACTTCCCGATCTAGATGTTCCCGTTTTCGAAGATCCTGAACAATGTTTACAATCAACGAACGCTGATGTTTTAATTGAATTGACCATTCCTGAATCAGGATATCGTCATACATCACTCGCCATTAAACACGGGGTCCGCCCAGTTGTTGGTACGTCGGGATTTACGAAAGAACAAATCGACGAATTAACCGATCTAGCTCAAGAGAATAAACTAGGGGGGTTAATTGCACCTAACTTTGCGATTGGTGCAGTTCTCATGATGCAATTTTCTCAAATGGCTGCTAAATTTTTGCCAGATGTAGAAATTATTGAGAAGCATCATGATCAAAAAGTTGATGCCCCATCTGGAACAGCAATGAAAACGGTTGAGTTGATTCAAAAAGCACGTAAAGCAAAGTCACAAGGACATCCAGATGAGGTTGAAACGTTGCCACATGTTCGTGGAGCTGAAACCGATGGAATTCGACTTCATAGTGTTCGTTTACCAGGACTTGTCGCTCATCAAGAAGTCATCTTCGGTGGAAACGGACAAACATTAACGATTACACATGATTCTTACAATCGAGAGTCATTTATGGCTGGAGTGAAGTTTGCGGTGGAAAAAGTAATGGAAATGGACAAGCTGGTATATGGTTTAGAAAATGTATTAACATGAAGGATGGTTTTTGTAGTTTACAAGACATTCGTTCAATTGTTAGGGGGAAATTCATTGATAAAGATACATACATCCCATATATGCCCGAACACGAAATACTGTTGGCATCGCCTATTGGCCAAAATAAAACTAAAGGATCGAAAGCTATGAAAAAAATTGGAATCACTTCTTATCCGACTGTTGGGGGCTCGGGTGTGATTGCAACGGAGCTCGGCGTGTTATTAGCTAAATCAGGCTACGAAGTACATTTTATTACGTCCAGCTTGCCATTCCGGTTGGATCGAATTTATCCATCCATTTATTATCATGAGGTCAGTATGAGCCATTATCCAGTCTTCCAATATCCACCATATGACTTAGCACTCGCATCAAAAATGGCGGAAGTAATCGATCGAGAAAAACTCGATATTTTACATGTCCATTATGCTATGCCACATGCAATCAGTGCGATTTTGGCCAAACAAATCGCTGAACGAGATGTAAAAATTGTAACTACATTACACGGAACAGATATAACCGTTTTAGGTATAGATAACACGTTCAAAGAAATGATCAAATACGGAATCGAACATTCTGATGCAGTCACTGCGGTTTCACATGATCTTGTCAGACAAACAAAAGAACGCTTAAACGTAAATAAAGAGATTTCAGTCATCTATAATTTTGTGAACGAAAATGAGTATTCGCGGAAATATTTAGAAGATATCAAACAACAATATGGGATTCAACCAGACGAAAAAGTCGTGATCCATATATCAAACTTTCGAAAAGTTAAACGTGTCGAAGATGTAATTTATACATTTGAAAAAATTAGAAACCATGTGAAAGCGAAACTACTTATGGTCGGTGATGGTCCAGAATGTGCAGGTGCTTTCGAACTCGTTAACAAGTTGAAATTAAGCGACAGCGTACTATTTTTAGGTAAACAAAAAAATGTCAGTGATTTGTTATCTATAGCTGATTTAAAATTGCTATTATCGACGAAAGAAAGTTTTGGTCTCGTTCTCCTAGAAGCAATGGCTTGTGAGGTCCCATGTATTGGAACGAATGTCGGTGGTATTCCGGAAGTAATCGTGCATAATAAAACAGGCTATCTCGTAGAGCTTGGAGATACGAGTCAAGCTGCATTATATGCGATTGATTTATTAACGGACGAGAAAAAGTGGAAGGAATTTTCCCAAGCTGCTGTACAACGTGCGAGAAACACTTTTCATTCATCAAAAATTATTCAACAATATAAAGACTTGTACGATGAAGTCTTATCACAACCAAACGAAAGAGAATGAGGATGACTATGCTTCCCAAGCCTTTTTTGCATGCAAAATATATCATTGAAACAATTGAAGAACATGGTTATGAAGCTTACTTTGTCGGAGGATGTGTGCGAGATGTTTTATTGAATCGCCCAATTACAGATATCGATATTACAACTTCAGCCACACCGGACCGTATTCAAAACATTTTTCCAAAAGTCATTCCCGTAGGTATCGAACATGGTACAGTCATCGTTCGACATGAAAAACAATCGTATGAAGTGACTACCTTTCGTGTAGATGGTACGTATTCGGATCAACGACATCCTGATTCTGTTCAATTTATTCGTCAATTAGACGGAGATTTAAAACGTAGAGATTTTACAATCAATGCACTTGCTATGAATAAAAAGGGAAAGGTTATCGATCTGTTTGCGGGACAGAAAGATATTGAAAATAAGCTGATTCGAACTGTTGGAAATGGTGTTAAACGTTTCACAGAAGACCCGTTGCGCATTATTCGAGCTTTGCGATTTTCGAGTCAACTTGGGTTTTCGATTGAACGAGAAACGTTAGAAGCGATGAAGCAAGTCATGCCACAAATCGAAAGCATTGCTGTCGAACGAATCACAAATGAAATGGAAAAGCTGTTTAGTGGCCGTCACGTTCAAACAGGTCTTCATTATTTAAAAGAGACAAAAGTTCACCAACATTTGCCAATTATGTTAGATTATCCGTATATCATTTACGACGTTCCAAAAGAGATCAAACCACTCCATTCATTTGGTCAAGTGATTGCTTTGTTTCACCATCTTGAGCCAGAAATTCCTGTCGATTACTGGATTAAGGAGTGGAAATGTTCAAATCAAACTAAAAATGAAGCACACCAGTTAACAAAAGCACTCACAGACTACGGAAAAAACGGCTTAAGCAAATGGCTCATTTATCGTTTGAATTCTGCATATCATAATGGATTTATCAACTTAACGAATATGATTTATAGTGACAATCCTGTACATAATAAAGAGATCGAAAAATTAACAAACGACCTCCCCATTCGCTCAAGACGGGATTTAGCCTTGAATGGATACGATTTGATTCAAATGTTTCCACATGCAAAAAAAGGCCCTTGGCTTCAACAAACATTAACGAAGTTAGAAAGGGAAGTCGTCGAAGGTAATGTATTAAATAAGAAATTTTCGTTAAAGGAATGGATAAGATGCAATCCACCAGAAATAAATTAATTAAATTATTAGAACAAAGCGAATCAGAATATGTTTCAGGTCAAGTTCTTTCGGATTATTTAAACATCTCGCGCAGTGCGATATGGAAGCATATGAAAGAGCTCGAAAAAGACGGTTATACGATTGAAGGGAAACCGAGAAAAGGGTATCGAATTATCGCGTCTCCACATAAAGTGAGCGAAAATACATTACGTTGGGGACTACATACAGAGTGGTTAGGTAAAACAATTATACATAAAAAGAAAACAGCTTCCACTCAAAAAATTGCACATCAAGTAGCACAAGATGGGGCAAAACACGGTACTGTAATTATTGCTGATGAACAAACAGAAGGAAGAGGTAGGATGAATCGGCCCTGGCATTCGACAAAAGAGCAAGGCATTTGGCTCAGCATTTTGCTTCGTCCGAATATGCTACCCGTCTTAACTCCTCAACTAACGCTATTGACGGCAACTGTTTTAGCAGACGTGATTGATGAACTAACCGATGTAACACCACAAATCAAATGGCCAAATGATATTTTAATCCATGGCAAAAAAATGGCCGGCATTTTAACTGAATTACAAGCTGAACAAGATCAAATACAGTATTTGATTATCGGTATTGGAATGAATATAAACCAAAGAAAAGCAGATCTGCCAGAACAACTACAACATAAGGCAACATCTTTACGGATTGAAACTGGACAAAAGTGGGATTTGACGCCATTTACACAACGTCTTTTAATGGAATTTGAAAAAACGTACACGTCATATATGAAAAATGGCTTTTCAGAAGTGAAGAACAAATGGGAAAGTTATGGCTTTAAAATAGGACAACCGATTTCTATTCAGACGATGAACGATCAGTGGAAAGCTATTTTTTCTGGAATTGCTGATGACGGTGCATTATTAATAAAAAATCTGGATGGCTCTATGGAAAAATTATATTCTGCCGAAATAGATTGGTTCGATGAAGGAGCGGAGAATAATGAATAGTATTTTAGACTTTCATAATATGGTGGACAATCAAGAAAAAATTACGATGATTACGGCTTATGATTATCCTTCAGCAAAATTAGCTGAAGAAGCGGGGATTGACATGATTCTTGTAGGGGATTCGCTTGGCATGGTTATGCTTGGCTATGAATCAACCGTGCAAGTGACACTTGATGATATGATCCATCATGCGAAAGCTGTCAAACGAGGTGCCAAAAACACGTTTACTGTCGTTGATATGCCATTTATGTCCTATCATATTTCTTTGGAAGATTCGCTTGAGAATGCACGGGAGTTATTCCAAAAAACAGATGCACAAGCTTTGAAAATGGAAGGTGCCTCCGATGAGATATTAACATTGACGAAACGATTGACAGAGGCTGGAATACCGGTCGTTGCTCATTTGGGACTCACGCCACAAACAGTCAATGTACTCGGCGGTTATAAAGTCCAAGGAAAAGATCGAGAAGCAGGTGAACAGCTTTTACAAGATGCAAAAAATTTAGAAGCGAACGGAGCAGTGGCACTCGTCTTAGAATGTGTGCCGAAAGAATTAGCGAAAATTGTCACGGAAACCATTGCGATTCCTACGATTGGAATTGGTGCTGGTGTTGATTGTGACGGTCAAGTTCTCGTTTATCATGACATTCTTAAGTATGGGGTCCACCGCTTACCTAAATTTGTTAAACCCTATGCCAATTTGAATCAGTTAGGAAAAGAGGCCATCCAGTCTTATATTTCTGAAGTCAAGGACTTATCATTTCCAACTGATGAGCACTCTTTCTTTATACAAAACAAAAATTTGTTACCAAAAGGATAAGATGGATATGAAAATCATCCGATCAATTCAACAGATGCAACAAATGAGTTACGAATATACGATAAATAAGAAAAAGATTGGCTTTGTCCCAACGATGGGTTTTTTCCATGAAGGACATTTATCATTAATGAAGCGAGCGAGAGATGAAAATGATGTAGTCGTTACAAGCGTTTTTGTCAATCCATTACAATTTGGGCCGAATGAAGATTTTGACCAATACCCCCGTGATGAAAAAAGAGACATTCAATTGGCTGAAGAAACAGGGGTAGATGTTTTATTTATGCCTGATAAGGATGAAATGTACCCGCAACCGATGCTCGTGAACTTGTCGTTAACTGGGCGAACCGATGTTTTATGTGGGCGCTCACGACCTGGACACTTTGATGGGGTGATCACTGTTTTAACGAAGCTATTTCATCTCGTTCAACCGGACAACGTCTATTTTGGAATGAAGGATGCGCAACAAATAGCAGTCGTTGATGCACTCATAAATGATTTGAATTTTCCAGTACAGTTGGTCGGCAGTCCAACCGTTCGTGAGAGTGATGGTCTTGCCAAAAGCAGTCGCAATGTCTATTTGCAAAACGAGGAACGAAAGCAAGCGACATGGCTATTCAAAGCTTTGAAAAAAGGGCAGCAACGAATAGTTGACGGAGAACAAAACCCTGCTAAGATAGTAAACGAGGTAACAGATACGATTCAACAGTATACAACAGGAAAAATAGATTATGTGGAAGTACTCGAATTTCCGTCCTTACAGCCTGTTACATTGATTGATCGGCAAGTTATCTTAGCTGTGGCTGTTCAATTCGGCCAAGCTCGTTTAATCGATAATTTAATTGTTAAAAACACAGGGGAGATCGTCGAAAAAATCAACCAAGGGAGAGAATGAACATGTTTCGCACTATGATGAAAGCTAAGATTCATCGTGCGATTGTGACAGAAGCCAATTTAAATTACATTGGAAGCGTTACGATCGATCAAGCAATCTTGGAAAAAGTTGATATTTTACCACACGAAAAGGTGCACATTGTGAACAATAACAATGGTGCTCGCTTAGAAACATATGTGATTCCAGGTGAAAGAAATTCAGGAGTAATTTGTTTGAATGGTGCTGCAGCTCGGCTTGTTCAGACAGGTGACACAGTGATTATTATCGCCTATGCTCTAATAGCAAACGAACAGCTGTCTTCGTTTAAACCAAAAGTGGCGATCATGAATGAACATAATCATATTGAACAGCTCATCGAGCAAGAACCTCCCTTAACGGAGCTGTAGGGCGCTCATTTTTGTTGATTTGTATACCTTTCATGATCATTATCTACGATTTAATCCCCGTTCCACTTGATGTAAGTGATGCGGGGTTATTTCGGTTACATATATTCGACATGCCTAAATGAAGTGGTACTGACCATATGAAAAAGGTGGATTACTATGGAACGATTTGTCATCATCGACTTGGAAACAACAGGACATTCCGTGGAAACGGATCAAATTATTGAGGTAGGAATGGTCATCATTGAAAATGGTGAGATCATTGAAGACTATTCAACATTGATTAATCCTAACCAATCAATTCCACCGTTCATCACTTCGCTGACCGGAATTACAGATGAAGATGTACGCCTCGCACCTTCCTTTGCCGAAGTTGCACCTAAAATAGCCCATTTATTTGCTGATAGCTATTTTGTCGCTCATAATGTCGCTTTTGATTTGCGGTTCTTAAATACGAAGCTTGCAGCGGTAAACTTGGAAAAGCTGACTAATCCTGTCATCGATACCGTTGAATTATCAAGAATTCTATTCCCTCAAGCTCCTAGTTTTCAATTGGAGCAACTTGCTGAATATTTAAGTATTGAACATGATGAAGCGCACCGCGCATTAGCAGATGCATACATGACCGCGGAAATCTTATTAAAAATGAGACAAAAGTTGTATGCGTTACCGTATGAGACGATACATCATTTACAAAATTTAGAACCGTTGTTTATATCTGATTTACATCATTGGTTTATTAAACGTAAGAATGAATTAGCATTTTCGCCAACTGAATGTGACAATATCGTTTCTTTTGGAGGAATCGCTTTTAAGCATACCGATCCAATGGACGAAGTGAACCAAATGGCTGCACTTCCCTTCAATGATTATTTGGATCAAATATATGAAACGAAGGGAACGATGGCAAAACATATTCCGAATTACGAAAAAAGAACGGGTCAAAGACAAATGTCCGAAATGATTTTTGATGCCTTTCAAATGCATCGTCATGCGTTAATCGAAGCGGGAACAGGGACGGGAAAATCATTGGCATACTTAATTCCTGCGATTTACGAAGCGTTGCAAATGAACGAAAGGGTTGTTATCAGTACGCATACGACACAGTTACAAAGTCAATTGCTAGAGGAAGAGATTCCCTTATTAAGAAAGTTGATTGCTTGGCCCTTCAACGTTGCTTTATTGAAAGGAAAGCAACATTATTTAAGTTTGGAGAAATTTGCCAGAGAACTGTCGCCAGTTAAACAAAATAATCATTATGATTTAGCCCTTACAAAAGCGATTATTTTAGTATGGTTGACGGAAACGGAAACAGGAGATGTAGACGAGATTCATTTACCACCCAGTGGCTATTACTTTTTTTATAATGTTTCCACTGAAGCTGAAGGATCTGTGCGCCCATCTTCACCTTGGTTTCGCTATTCTTTTTACCAAAAAGCGCGACAGAAGGCACAAAAAGCAGAGATCATCATAACAAATCACGCACTACTTTGTACGGACATGTTGAATGATTATTCATTGTTACCGAGCTATGAACGAGTAATCATGGATGAAGCGCATCATTTCGGTGATATTGCATCCCATCATTATGGCTATACGTTGGACTATGTCAATACGTTATATGCCATCAACGAAATAGGGAGTTCGATCGATCAAGGGTTCGTTACGAATATGTTGCAACATGATGCTCGCTTAACACATTTATTTCCAATAGCTAAATGGGACAGTCTTTATGACGATGCGACATATGAACTCGATGAATTGTTTCGAACATTATTTCAATATGTCATCGAACAGCATAATGGACATACTTCATTAAGTGATACGGGAAGAATTCAATATCGTTTAAATGAGGAAGTGACAAATAAAAACAGTTGGCTTATTTTGAAAGAAATGGCTACGCGATTGACATTTTATTTACGGGATATGATCCACGAATTATCGCTCATCGAGGAATATATCGTAGATGAAATCGACCAAAATCAATTAGATCAGCATTTGGACTCATTACAGCTCGTTATCGATCATCTGGAAGACTTTTTTATTGCTACGGATCATCATCAATCACATGTAAAATGGATCGAAATCGAAGCTTACGGTGCCAAAAACTCGGTTTATTTATATAATGAACCCGCCGACATATCCAAGCGTCTCGCAAGCGACTTTTTTGAATGTAAACAAAGTGTCATTTTAACGAGTGCGACGTTGACGATGAGAAATTCCTTTTCATTTATGATTGATCAGCTTGGCCTTCATACAGATGATTTACTAACCGAGCAAATTGCTTCACCATTTGCATATGAATCACAAGCACAAATATTAATTCCGAATGATTTCCCAGATGTTCAATCTGATCGTTTTATTTATTCGACATGTGAAGCCATTATCTCATTAGCCGAAATTACGGATGGCCGGATGCTTGTGTTATTTACATCCTATGATATGTTAAGAAAATCCCACAGTCTGTTACAGGAAACAATGGACTTGGATAAATTTGTGTTGATTGCCCAAGGTATTTCCAGTGGAAGTCGGTCCCGATTGAAGAAAAACTTTCAGAAGTTCGAAAGGTCAATCCTTTTAGGGACAAGTTCATTTTGGGAGGGCATCGATATTCCGGGTGAGGATTTATCGTGTGTGATGATTGTTAGATTGCCTTTTCAACCTCCTAATCACCCTGTTTTTGAGGCGAAAGCAGAACAGTTAAAAGAACAAGGAAAAAACGCATTTTTTGACTTGTCATTACCTCAAGCAGTCATCCGATTTAAGCAAGGTTTTGGCAGGCTCATTCGTTCTACACGAGACCGAGGGATTGTGTTTGTATGTGATGCACGTATTAAGAAAGCGAAATATGGAAAATTCTTTTTGGATTCGATTCCGGAAGTCCCAGTTTTATATGATTCCACATATGAATTATTCGATCATGCAAACAAATGGTTTTAAGTGTATTTACTTAAAAAAGTATACTGATGCGTAGATGCATCAGTATACAACATATATGGGTTAGGAAATTTTGTTAAACGAAATAATGCATTCGAATAAATGTTTCATTACATGTAAAACATCACGATTAGTATAGACTAAAAAAGCGTCAGCTATATGTGACAAAATTTGATAACAGGAACAGTTATTACTGGAGGCGAAAAAGATGTACAGATGTCAAATCTCACATATAAACACACATTTACTTCTCGTTATCGAAAGACCACTCATGAGCTTACCAAAGCAATTAAAAAATAAAAACCAAAGGATTTATTCATGAAAAAAAAGCAATTTTTTTCTCGAGAAGGAACAATCCCTCGTTGGCTCAAATGGTTTGTTTGGATTTGTTGTATAATCATTGTTATTTGTGTCATATATAGTATATTCTTGTATAAGAGTATTCAATCCAATAAAATGGAGGGATTTGAAGACTCAAAACAAATCGTTTTAAATGAGACAAATGTTGTTGAAATTGACGACATTATTCTTTCGCATAGTGAACAAGCTTATCATGTTATTATTGGCCAAACAAAAGACAAGGAAAGAAAGATCGTTTTCGTACCGCAAGATGAAACAAATGAAAAATTAACAATCGTCAATCAACAAGAGATTGTTTCCGCACAATCGGTTCAACAAGAGTGGAGAAAGCAATGTGGTGAATGTGAATTCATCAAATTGATTCCAGCAATTGTTGAAAATGAGCCGATGTGGGAATTGACATATATAGATAACAATGGTCGTTACATCATCGATTATTTGTCCATATATGACGGGACAATCTACGAACAATATCGTTTTCGACCAATGTTTAAATAAACATTAAAGGTGGTTTTATATCATGGTATTAGCAAACAGAGTGAAAAGTTTAACACCGTCATCAACATTAGCGATCTCAGCTAAAGCTAAGGAATTACAGGAGGAAGGGCATGATGTCATCGGCTTAGGCGTTGGAGAGCCAGACTTTAACACACCTAAATTCATCATCGAGGCAGCTAAACAAGCGATGGATGACGGATTAACGAAATATACGCCATCTGGTGGAATCCCTAAACTTAAACAAGCGATTGTTAAAAAATTCAAGGAAGATAATACATTACAATATTCCCCGCAACAAATCATCGTAACAACAGGGGCAAAACATGCACTATATACTTTATTTCAAGTTATTTTAAATGAAAAAGATGAAGTGATTGTACCTGCGCCTTATTGGGTAAGTTATACCGAACAAGTAAAACTTGCAGGTGCAAAACCTGTCATTGTTCAAGCTCAAGAAGAAAATAACTTTAAATTAACAGCAGAACAATTAGAAGCAGCGATTACTAAAAATACGAAGGCTGTAATCATTAATTCACCGAGCAATCCTACCGGGATGATGTACAATAAAGAAGAATTAACAGAACTCGGAAAGGTTTGCTTAAAGCATGACATATTTATCGTTTCAGATGAAATTTATGAAAAATTGATCTACACGGATGACGAACACATTTCGATTGCACAACTATCACCGCAATTGAAAGAACAAACCATTGTAATCAACGGGGTTTCTAAATCTCATTCCATGACGGGATGGCGCATTGGCTATGCTGCCGGTCCAGAAAAAATTATTCAAGCGATGACAAACCATGTATCTCATGCTACTTCAAATCCAACATCTGTCGCTCAATATGCTGCCTTAGCCGCTTATGAAGCGGAGAGCGATGCAACGACTGAAATGCAAAACGTTTTTTCAGAACGGTTGGACACATTGTATGAATTACTCATCGACATCCCAGGAATTTCATGCAGAAAACCAAGCGGTGCCTTTTATTTGTTTCCTAATGTCAAAGAAGCAGTAGCTATGAACGGATTCGAAACGGCTGACGACTGGGCGAGTGCTTTACTTGAAGAGGAGAAGGTAGCGATTGTACCCGGTTCTGGATTTGGAGCACCTAACAATGTACGCTTATCTTATGCAACTTCGAAAGAATTATTAGTAGAAGCTGCTAAAAGAATTAAACGTTTTGTTGTAAATCACAAAGTTTAGACAAGGTCATGACCACACCAGATATGAAAGCTTGAAAAACATATCACCCATAAGCTTTTCAATCCTTCCCTTGCTGCTTTATGAGCAAGGGATTTTTATGTCATCTATGGAGTCATGATATACTGTTGGGGAGGTGTTTACATGATAAATCAATCCATTCCCATTCAACAAATTGTAGAGGATCAAATGACGATTCCTATGAAAATATTAACGGATTATAAATCATTGGGGTTAAATGAGATCGAGGTGCTCGTTATTTTGCAACTTCACCGTTTCTCATTACAAGGAAATCCGTTTCCGACCCCCGAACAATTAGTTTCCTACTTAACGGTCGATGAGAAAACATGTGCCCATACGTTACGTAAACTCATTCAACAAGGCATATTATCGATTGAACAAAGTGAAAATGAACATCAACAAATAAGCGAAGCCTATTCACTCCAACCTCTTTGGGAAAAATTATATACAAAAGAAGAGTCTATTGAAGAGGATAAGCAGTCAGGAGACGGTACGATCTTTATTTTATTTGAACAGGAATTTGGTCGTCCACTTTCTCCTTTTGAAATTGAAATGATCAATACGTGGCTTGACGAGGATCAAATGATTCCCGCCTTAATCAAAGCAGCTCTTAGAGAATCTGTTTTGATGGGGAAATTAAATTTTAAGTATATCGATCGTATTCTGCGTACTTGGAAAAAGAAAGGGATCCATACGGTTGAACAAGCACGAATGTCAAGTCGTAACTTTCACAAACATAAAACAATTCGTCAACCTAAACGAGCAAAAAGAGATACGTCCATTTATTATAATTGGCTAGAGGGAGAAGATTAAATCATGTTAAACAAGAAGGAAATCCGTTTTTGTTTAGATGAAATAGGCAAAATGTTCCCGCATGCACAATGCGAACTCCGTCATGAAAACCCGTTTGAATTATTAATTGCCGTTTTATTATCAGCGCAATCTACAGATGTGCATGTCAATAAAATTACCCGTGATTTATTTAAAAAATATAAAACACCAGAAGACTTTGTAGCAGTACCTTTAGAAGAGTTACAAAATGATATTCGTTCAATTGGGTTATATCGAAATAAGTCTAAAGCGATTCAGAAGTTAAGTCGCGTCTTAATTGATGAATACGGAGGAGAAGTGCCACCGGATCGTGATGAATTGATGAAGTTAGCAGGAGTCGGACGGAAAACAGCTAACGTTGTCGCATCGGTTGCTTTTAATGAGCCGGCAATCGCAGTTGATACACATGTAGAACGTGTTGCCAAGCGCCTCGGTATTTGTAGGTGGAAAGACTCTGTTTTAGAAGTGGAAAAAACATTGATGAAAAAAATACCGAAAGATGAATGGAGCATCACACACCACCGACTTATCTTTTTTGGCCGTTATCACTGTAAAGCAAGAAATCCACAATGTGATGAATGTCCCTTATTACATTTATGTAGAGAAGGGAAGAAGCGCATGCGAAAGAAAAGGAAAAGTTCGACCAACTAAAAAATAGAGAGGCATACTTGTAAATCGTATGCCTCTCTATTCGTTTAATTCTCATCTTCTTGATCGGTATCGTCTTCTTGTTCATCTTCAGTTTCGTTGTCTTCTTCGCCTTCGTCTTCAGCATCGTCCTCCGGTTCTTCCGGTTCATTTGGTTCTTCTTCTTGCTCTCCATCACCTTGATCTTCTTCGGGTTCTTGCTCATCATTTTGCTCTTCTTGATCTTCATTTTCATCCGGTTCTGGCTCTTGATCCGGTTCTTCATTTTCATTTTGATCAGGGATTTGCACACTTGTGCTTGTTGGATCTCCTTTGACCCCTTGATTAGCTCCTTGTTTACCAACTGGCGTAACAGTAATCTTATACGTTTCGCCCGGTTGGGCTCCACTGATTTCAATTCCTTGTGAGTCAACGGTTTGTACTTGACCGTTTACAGAAACCTCAAAGGAAGCAGGAGGACCATTGTAATCCCATGCAACATCAATAATAGAGGAGTCGGCTACATATTTCGCATTTAAATTCGATACAGAACCGAGCTTCTCTTCGTCATCATCCTTGTCTTCATCGTCCTTACCTGGCATCTTCACCTTTGTTGTTGCTGGTTTACTTTTGAGCGAATCGTCTTTATTGCTAACCGCGACGACTTGAATGGTATAGTCTTTTTCAGGATCAACTTCGGTCATGTCCATCGATGTGTCCTCTGTCGAAGATAACAATTTCATCGAACCACCATCAATGCTCGCACTTATTTCAAAGAATACATCTGCACCTTTATCGTATTTCCAATCCACATGTATAGATTCGGTATCTTCATCAAAACTTGCCTTCAGGCTGTTGACTGGATCTAATTGATCAACGCTTTCCCGCGGTTGTTGATTCGGTTCATGCCCTTTGACAAACAATTCGTTTACGACTCCACCTTCTGAATTCCGGGAGGCGACTGCCGGTGGATTCGATCCGTTAATAATTGGTAATTCCACGACCGAATCGGGTTTTGTAAAGTCTTTTGTTTCGATGTCTTTGGAAATCTCGGTCATCGTATTTGTAAATAAGGCATGTGGGATTTTCGTATTCGGTAACGGTTTTCGTTCTTCCGGATATCCCGTCCAAATTGATATCGTATAATTGGTTGTATAACCGGCAAACCATGAGTCTGGACTGCCTGATTGATCTTGTAAGTTTGTCGTCCCTGTTTTACCAGCTACGGGTAGATCAGGAATGTTTGCTTCTCTTCCTGTTCCTTCATCCATTACTGACTTCAACATGTCCGTAATCATATAGGCTGTGTAATCACTCATTGCAGCTTCTGGTTCTGGTTTTAAATCGACGACCTTTCCATCAGGGAATTCGACTTTTGTAACAGCATAGGGCTCATTATATATTCCTTCATTACCGAAAGCCCGGTACGCTCCTGCTAATTGCAGGGGAGTGGTCACAGTTTCCGTACCGCCAATCGCATCTCGGATATCGATTTTGTCATTGGCGAACTCAATCCCTAATCCTTCAGCAAATTCTTTCGCTTGATCCAGTCCTGTTTCTTCCAACGTCTTCACAGTCGGGACGTTCAAGGAGTGAGTCAAAGCATAACGAGCACTCATCCACCCTTGATACTGACGGTTCCAGTTTCTTATCGGATTCGTTCCACCGACTTCATATGGTTTGTCATCATTGATTTGATGATAAGTTGACCATTTGTTGTACTCAATTGCCGGAGCATACGCAACAATTGGTTTAAATGTCGAGCCGGGTTGTTGTCCACCTTGGATCGCAAAGTTATATTCATCGACGCCCTCACTATTTCGTCTTCCACCAATCGCACGAATAGCACCCGTTGACGTATCTAAAACGGTCATTCCTGCCTGCATCTCGCTATCTGGATAGGGGATAGGGTTATCATCACTGTCCGTTAATAAAAACTCAACATGGTCTTGTACACTCGTATCTAGTGTTGTATATACTTTTAATCCATCTGTATAAATATCAGCACCATTTACTTTTTCTTTTATTTCCCGATCGACTTGTTGTAAAAATGCTTCATATTCTGTTGATTCTGGTCTAGATTCGACTAATAGAGACTCGATATCGATTTCCATCGCTTCTTTCGCTTCTTGCTCGCTGATTTTATTATGTCGAACCATTAATTCTAAAACAGTTTTCATTCTTTTCTTTGTTAAATCAGGATTTTCAAATGGATTATAAGCTGTCGGACGTTGTGGCAAACCGGCTAAAATAGCAGCTTCGGGTAACGTTAATTCATTTAAATCTGTTTTACCAAAGTAAATTTGGGACGCTTTCGCGACACCATAGGCACCGCTACCATAAAAGATTTTATTCAAATACATTTCAAGAATTTCTTCTTTTGAATATTTGCGTTCCAGACGAAGGGCAAGCCATTGTTCTTGAACTTTTAATTCAATCGATTTCTCAGGTGATAAAAATGACTTTTCAACAACTTGTTGCGTAATCGTACTGGCACCTTCTGCACCAAATCCTCGTTTGAAGTTTGCAACAATTGCCCCACCAATCCTTTGTAAATCGATTCCCGGATGATCGAAAAATCGTGAGTCCTCTGTTGCTATAACAGCATCGATTAATACGGGAGGTAAATCATCGTACTCAATTTTGGTTCGTTGTTCTGCTCCTAGTTCAGCAAAAGAATTTCCATCTTTATCAAAAAACTTCGATGAAAATGGGTCGTTTAACAATGCTTCGTCCAGTTTTGGAGCTGTTGCAATATAATAAGCAAACACTCCACCAACTCCGATACCAGCAAGTAGAAAGACAACAGCTATAGATAACAGAAGCTTTTTCCAAAATGGTTTTTTCTTTGATATTTTTTGTTTTTGTTTTCTTCTTGCCATACGACTTTGACCGTTATGTGGCATAGAACTTTCCTCCATTCTAAAAATACGTCCCCTACCATGTTTTACAAAATATGGATGACGATACGATTGAATGATAAAAAAACGTGGGCACGATGAGCCTAACATAAAATATCATTCAAAATATAATTGATCAATAACGCTTAAAAAATCAACTCTTGCTTGATATTGGAATGGGATCAAATACCCCTCTTGTGCAATTGTTTCATAAGGAATTGATTTCCGACCTCCATTTTTCTTCATATGCCAATGCGATAAAAGGGTATCGGCCGGCAGATAATAGGTTTCATCATGCATGGTAAAACGAATGATGATAAAACTAATTCCACCATGTTGTACGATTAAATCCATATGTTTTACTTGATGTTCATGAATATTTGCTAAAGGAAAAGAAGTTTTGTTTTTTGTTTCCTTCGCCTCGAAATCGATGTAATAATTCCGATATATTCCATTGTAATCCGTTGTCGAAGGTTGTTTAAAATATGCTTCTGTAATGACCGCAGCACTTCGCTTCGGATAATTTACATTGACAATTTGAACAGGGGTCGGTTTTTTATGGATGACTGCCCGGTTCGTGTTCAAATAAAATGAATTCGTAACGTTGATATCTTTTTCTAAAGTCATTCCACGATTACTGTATCCTTGTCTACGTTGTGAAAAAGACTTATAATGATTTGTTCTTCGTTGCCCATTTGGATAATTCATTATATATCCCCCTAGTATAATACAGTATCATAACAGAAAAAATATCAATTGATAACCTCCTGAATCGAACTGTAACACGAATGTAGTTTTTTTTATAAATCATAAAAAAAGAGAGCAGGTTTTATGGCAATGCATTGGACAACTGATGACTACCTACATTATATAATAAAACAGACGAATAAGCATAATATCGATAATATTGAACGGACGAATGCTTATGAAAAGTTTTATAGAACACATCCGGAAATAAAATGGGCGCTCGTTGCAAGCATCGTATCGAGAAATGCGGGCTGGAATATGACTGATTTATCTTTATCCCCGTATAAAAAAATCCTTAATCACAAGGAACGACAACGGTTGTTTATGACGTATGAACGAGCAAATTGGCTTATTTTCTCAGATGCTTATCCCCAACTCCTCGTCTATCAGTTATCATTGCTTCGAAATCAACCACTATTTCATTTACTGGATGAACTTCATGTATCTCGATTTATGAAAAGAGAATGGACATACTTTTGGAAAACAACAGATAGAAACCGACTGATGCATGCCTTGATTATCAACGAACAACATGTCATCGATCAGCCCGTTATTAAACAACCTTTTTTTAAGGATCAAGTCTTTAGCAGTTTCCCTTATAGATTACAAAATTTCTTCATGATGAACGCTGTACTAATACCGACCAAGTCTTCTCGTATATATGGTGAGTTTGTCAGAGGATTTACGAACGTCGAAAAACGGATTCGCTTAGGGAAAAAAGTCGCTTCTATCGTCTATTCACGTAAAATCTATCGACAACTACTTGAGTTTATTCATACGATTGACCACACGGGATCGAGACGCGATTATGAACAGTTTCTAAATATACATTTACCACCGAGTCCAATGCTACGTCTAGCTTACCCAAACATTAGGCATAAGGACCAGATCCGCAAAGATTGGCTCGATCATTATCAAGTGAAGAAAACATGGTTTACTCCAATTATGAAACCAAATCTCCAAGAGATGTCCTTACGCTTCTATAGTAAACGGTATTTATTGTACGCCTATAGTCGTTTCAAACAAATCTTCTCCAATTTTCAATAGTCGTTCTCGGTGCTAGACAATGTTTGTTACGATCCGCACGTCTTATTCCTTTGATTCGTCTATTTTTTACCTAAACAAACAATCTACGAAAGATCCAACTCGTTTTGTTTAATCGATTCTAGTTTTGTCGAACATGCAGGAGTTCACATTTGATTACAGAATCCAGTATTGACATTTAAAAGGACGAGGTGGTTGATATGAGTGGATTCATTTACGATGTTCATCCGTATCCAAACAGTGAAGAAAAAAAAGAACTGGAGCTTGCTTTTGAGGCATTACGTGAACAAGTATGTTTAATCGAAGAAAACTTGTTAACGAGCGTTGAACACAGCGTCATGGATCATTTCCAGCGTCGTTGTGAGGAGATGACCTACGTATTGCAACGGCTCAAGCAAATAAGTGATTAAACAAGGGGTTACTTTTCGCTTATCGATTCTTTACATCGCTATGTTTGGCGAAACGATACAATTCATGATAAAGTGTACGTACAATAAATCATTCAAAGCAAAAGGTAGGTAGGCTAGTGGATTTAACAGAACAAACCAAACAATTAGAGAGTCATCTTGATCACTTAAAAACCATCTACGAAGAGCAAACGCTCCCAAAAAACCGGCGTGATTATCAATTTTTTTCGAATGTTAGACAGCAAACCGAACCTATTTTTCAATTGCTAGAATTGTGGGAGGAGACAGCCTTACAAACGATCAAAACCGAACGGATCAATGTGCATCCGCAGCAAATCATTTCAACTAAGGAAAACATGCAGTTGCTACTGATGCATAGTTTCTATAAAGATGTAAGACGAAAACGTTATATGGAACTGAATCATTCTGTCCAGTTTATTTTCGATCAATTGCTCAGAAATATATAATCAAGGGAATGCTATTTTGATATAAACAAAAACAACCTGTCCGTGCACATTGAATACGCAACCGGACGTAATCATTTCTATAAACAAAGACTACGTAATAGGGGTTGGAAACATGACCATAAATCAGTTAATCGCTGAAGCATTACAGGCTAAAGAACAAGCGTATGCACCATACTCAAAATTTTCCGTTGGAGCCGCTCTCCGAACCCATTCTCAGAAAATATACACGGGCTGTAACATCGAAAATGCTGCCTATTCAATGACATGTTGTGCCGAACGAGTGGCTATTTTTAAAGCGTTGTCGGCTGGGGAAAAGAATTTTGTAGAAATGGCTATCGTAGCGGATACAAAAAGCCCTATATCACCATGCGGGGCATGTCGTCAGGTGATGAGCGAGTTTTTCAAGCCAACGGTGAGCATCCACTTAACAAATCGTGACCAACTTGTAAAAACCGTGACAATGGCAGATTTATTACCTTTTTCTTTTAAATCGACAGATCTAACGGATTAAGACATGAAAAGGGCAAGGAGCTGAGTTTCTCGGCTCCCTTTTTAATGCTATAATATATAGTAAACGAACATAAAATATATTGTTCGTAATACAATGAGATTAAGTATACAAACAAGCTCTAAAACAAATGACCATTGGAACTTAAAACAAGAGGTGATCACTATGGATTCAAAGAATATCCAACTGAGTGGAAAAGAAATTCTAGAAAAAGAATTTAAAACGTCTATGCGTGGTTATCATCAGGAAGAAGTAGATGAATTTTTAGATATTATCATTCAAGATTATCACGTTTTTCAACAGAAAATCAATCAACTGACGAGAGAAAATAAACGATTGAAGCAGAGTGAACAACAATTAAAAATAAAACAAGATGAGGAAGAACCACAACGAAAAGCAACTCAACCGACTCAACCAGTGAACTATGATATATTAAAACGCTTGTCCAATTTAGAAAAAGAAGTGTTCGGAAAAAAATATGCGGATTCGGAATAAATGAAAGATATTAAAAGGTCGTTCCATGATAAAATAAAGTTCATCGGAAAATATCATGTTACGATCTATACAAAGAAAAAAGATGCAAAACCTTAACATATGTGTTATAATGGATGGTGCAGTAATTGAATACTCATGTAATCGCTGTATGTTATAAACATATAGAGGAAAGTCCATGCTCACACAATCTGTGATGATTGTAACGTTCGTGCTTGACCAATTCATAAGTCAAGGTAACTATACAATAGTTAACGGCAGGAAGGTTCCTACGTTCGTACGAATATGGAATACCCTTGAAAGTGCCACAGTGACGATTCAGATTGGAAACTTTCTGAGTGGAACGCGGTAAACCCCACGAGTGAGCAACCCAAACAAAGGTAGGGGCACCCTTGATTAGGGAAAAAGAACCGAAAGAGGGACAAGTATTTGCTTGTAGATAGATGATTACATCCATTGTATGAGATTGCCATCGAATAGATACAATGGAACAGAACATGGCTTATCGAGTATTCAATCAGGCGACTGCAAAGGAAAAATAACTTTTGTCGTAAAAAACGCAATCAAAAGTTATTTTTCCTTTTTTTATGGATAGTTCATGTCTCAATTGTAAGACAACATGAATAGAAGAAAGAAAATATAGATAATGATTCGAAAAGATGGATCGATTTAGAAATCATGCACTGATAGGAAATCAGCTTTATGATAAACTAAGAAGGTAGAAAAACATTTCCAATGAAAGGAACAAATCAATGTCGCAACATGTTACATTAATTGCCACAGCCGCCATGGGCTTAGAGTCTGTCGTGGCTAGAGAAGTAAAAAGCTTAGGATATGAAACGACTGTTGAAAATGGGAAAGTAATATATGAAGCTCCAATATCTGCAATACCTCGTAGTAATTTATGGTTACGTGTAGCTGATCGAGTGAAACTTGTCGTAGGAACGTTTAAAGCGACATCTTTTGACGAGTTATTTGAATCTACAAAGGCCTTGCCTTGGGAACAATTTATTAGTGAAGACGGTAAATTCCCTGTTTCAGGTAAATCACACAAATCGAAATTGTATAGTGTACCCGATTGTCAGGCAATTGTAAAAAAGGCGGTAGCTGAACGATTAAAATTAAAATACGGTGTCGCCTCGAAAATGCCAGAAAACGGAGCACTTTATAAAATTGAAGTCGCCCTACATAAAGATATAGCAACCCTTACCATTGATACTTCAGGTGAAGGATTGCATAAAAGAGGATATCGGGTTGGTCAAGGGGAAGCACCTCTTAAAGAGACATTAGCCGCTGCGCTTATTATGTTAACGAATTGGCGTCCAGATGAAACATTCATCGACCCTTTCTGTGGCTCTGGAACGATTCCCATCGAAGCTGCTTTAATTGGGCAAAATATCGCACCGGGGTTCAATCGAAATTTTGCTTCTGAACAGTGGAGCTTCATTCCAGATCAAGTATGGGAACAAGCTTTTATAGAAGCTGAAGATCAGGCGAACTATAATCAACAGCTACATATTTTGGGTTCAGATATTAACCACCAAATGATTGATATCGCTAAAAATAATAGTATGGAAGCTGGATTAACGGATTTGATTCAATGGAAACAAATGCAAGTAAAAGATTTGCGTATCCAACAAGAGTATGGTTATTTAGTTGGAAATCCACCGTACGGACAACGGTTAAATAATAAAGAAATCGTAAAAAGTATGTATAAAGATCTCGGAAAAATCATGAATGAGCATCCGGGTTGGAGTGTGTATATATTAACGGCATTTAAAGATTTTGAGAAATATTTCGGACGAAGGGCTACGAAGAAAAGAAAGCTTTTCAATGGGTTTATTCGCACGGATTACTACCAATATTTTGGTAAAAGATCAAGTAAGAATGAACGATGATGAAGAGAATAGGGGGGAGGTCCATCTCACATCCCATAAAAAAACAGGGGAATATTCCCCTGTTTTTTATCGTTATTTTCCGATTGGCCAGTCGAATGGTGGTGATCCTGGTGGTGAGTAATTAATCATATCCACAAACGGTACACCGTAAGCGAAGATGATTAATGCGAGTGTAATCGCAATCCATAGCTTCCAGTTTTCGAAGAACGCTGGAGTAGGTTCTGCGTCTTCTTCTTCTTCAGCAAGTGGATACTCTTCTTCACCTTTAGGAGCAAAGAAGGCCATTTTGATGACGTTGTAGACGATTAACAAAATTGCGATGAATAAAATCGATCCACCGACTGCTTGGGCAACTTGATAACCAATCCATTCTGTTACTTGTTCTCCACCTGCATATTCAGAGAAACTCGAACGTCTCGGTGCACCTAACAGTCCAGCAATGTGCATAGCACCTGACATAATTGTCATTCCAATTGTCCATAGAACGGCTTGAATAATTCCAAGTCGGTTAATTTGCGGGGTTAATTTTCTTCCCGTTAAATGTGGAATTAACCAGTGTGCAATACCGAAGAACGTTAAAATTACTGCTCCAGCAACCGTCAAGTGGAAGTGTCCGGTTACCCAAATCGTGTTATGAACGACTGTATTCAACTGGTGAGAACCGTTAATAATTCCACCGATTCCACCTGGGATGAAGAAAAGCATTCCTAAGAACGGTGCCAAGAAACGAACGTCTTTCCAAGGTAAAGCTTTAAACCATCCGAATAATCCTTTGTATCCTTTTTTACGGCCCGTAATTTCAAATGTAGCGAATAGTGAAAATGCCGTCATCAATGTTGGTACAACGACCATCATTGTCAAAATAACTTGGATAAACTTCCAAGTAGCAGGAATTCCAGGTTCTGTTAACTGGTGGTGAAATCCTACTGGGATTGAGAAAAATAGTAACAAAACAAAGGACAATCTTGCCAATGCATCACTAAAGATTTTTCCACCAATAATTTTCGGTATAATTACATACCAAGCCATGTAGGCAGGTAACAACCAGAAATAGACAAGAGGGTGTCCAAAATACCAAAACAGCGTACGTGTTACTAAAATGTTAATCGTTTCAGCATAGCCTAAGGACCAAGGAATAAACTGAATAATTACTGCAGAAGCAACTCCGAGTGAAGCGATTACCCACATCAGCATATTAATGGTTACCATAAATGCAGGTAATGGCGTTTTTTCACCTGGATACTTCTTTTTCCATAAGTATATTTGTCTAAAATTAATGATTGCGGCAATCCAAGTTCCAACAATCAAGAAGGCAAGTCCGAAATAGAAAACAGGGTGTGCTCGTAAAGGTGCATAGAACGTATACAGTACGCTACCTTGTCCTAATAAAATCATCGTAGCGGACATAATCGTTCCTAGGAGCATTAACCAGAAACTAACCCAGCCCCATTTTCTTTGCTTATCTGTCATACCAACCGTTCTTCCCATCAATGAATATTGAAAACCGATGATGAAAAAGGTTGTCATGACAAGTCCAAGAATCACACCATGGACCGTTAACACTTGATAGTAATCAATGCTTGCTGGCAATGAGACTTTTCCGGATCTCACTAAGGTTTGTAAAAGTCCCATGAGTCCACCGATAAGTAAAGCGATAATCGAAACCGTCATAAACGACATATATAAGTTCTTTTGCTTCTTACTAAGTGGTAATTTCTGCGCTGAAGGATCAACATGATCGGCTTCTAAACTTTTAACTCCCATTAGTCATACACCTCCACAGTTGCATACATTAAATGGTGACCTACACCACAGTACTCATTACAAACGAGGGTAAATTCGCCTGTTTGATTCATTTCTGTTTCGATTTTACTAACATATCCTGGTTCAATCATCATGTTTACGTTTGTTCCAGCAACGTTCAATCCGTGAACGACATCAGGTGATGTTGCTTGGAACAGAACTGTTGAACCTTTTGGTATACGAATGTGTTTTACAGGTTCACCATCTTCATCTTCCCCTAAATCATAATTAAATGCTGAAGCGACGATATTGACGATGTATTTGTCGTCATCTACCTTCGTGATGCCAAGATTTTCTGGCTTAAATGCATCGTTTGCTTCAATGTTTTCTGGATCAATCAATTGTCCATGACTTTGGGGATGTGTACCTTTCCAAAAGGCACCAAAACCAAGTACAAGTAAAAAGACAACGAGAGATCCAATTCCAAATACCAACCATATTTTTTCATACTTGTGTAATTGCATATCTTTTTCTCTCCCTCACATGTTCTATGACTACCTAAGCATAAATAGGGCATACACTCCAAACCAGCTAACAACGATTAAGGTTCCTAATATCAAAACAGATATTAGCGTTCCTTTTAGGTTGGGTTCTTCGTTATTGTTGAGCTGTTTGTTATCCTGTACAGATTGACTCATGTCTTCTCAACCCCTTTTCTGTGAATTCCTTTCTATTTTCATCATACACAATTTGCAAACAGAATGAACGCGATTTGCCAACGTTTCACAAAGTTTTCAATAAGCTTTAAAACCTTTATGACAAAGGCTTTAGTAACCTTTGAGTTAGGAAAGTTTGTGAAATTTATGTGACGAAACAAGTAATAATTTGTGACAAGGTGGTAAAGATAAGTAGTAAAAAAGGTGAAAATATGGCATATATTAGTTCAGTCGGACTCGGAATTCCAAATCATCACATTCATCAAGATGAAGTAAAAGCTTTAATTAAACAGATTTTTACATATTCAGAGCGGAAATTAGATCGTTTATTGTCTGTCTTTGATCGGGCAGCCATTACAAATCGCCAACTTGTTGTAGGGCTTGATTGGTTTTTGAAGGATCATTCCTTTCAAGAAAAAAATGATTTATATGTCCAATTTGCTCGCGAGTATTCTTTATCGGCGATTGATCATTGTTTGACGAACGGTGATTTTATAAAAAAAGATATTCCTTTTGAAGCGATTGATATGATTATTTTTGTGTCAAGTACGGGAATAGCGACCCCCTCAATTGATACCTTGTTAATGAATGACCGACCGTTTCGCGCAAATGTTATGCGCATGCCACTTTGGGGATTAGGGTGTGCAGGTGGTGCCATTGGCTTATCACGGGCACGTGATTGGTTAGTCGCCCACCCCGATAACAATGTTCTCGTCATTTGTTCTGAACTGTGCAGTTTGACCTTCCAAAAAGGGGATATGCGGAAAAGTAACCTCATCGGTACAGCACTTTTTGGAGATGGAACAAGCGCTGTATTACTGATGGGTGAACGTTCCCCTTATCAGAACTATCAAAAGCAAAACGGGCCAAAAATTATCCAGACGAGTTCGGTTACTGAAAAAAATAGCTCTCAAGTGATGGGATGGAACGTAACGAATCAAGGCTTTGAAGTTATTTTTTCGAAAAACATTCCTAATCTTGTCCATACGGTTTGGAAAAATCATCTGGATGATTTTCTCACTTCGCATCAGCTGACAGAACAAGATATTCATTCCTTTATTGCTCATCCAGGAGGAAGAAAAGTCTTAGAAGCGATGGAAGGGGCATGTTCCATCTCTAGGCCTAAATTATTACATTCATATAACATCCTGAAACATCACGGCAATATGTCATCAGCAACCGTTTTATACGTTTTGGAAAAATGGCTGAAGGAAACAAAGGTTCGAAACAAGAAAAGTGTATTGTCAGCATTAGGGCCAGGGTTCAGTTCTGAATTATTATTATTGGAGTGGGATCAATGACAGGATGGATGTGGGTTTTATTAACGGCAATCATTTGTCAACGTCTAATTGAATTAGCCATCGCAAAACAAAATGAACGTTGGATGAGGGAGCGAGGGGGAATTGAAAAAGGAGAGGAACATTACAAATGGTTTGTTATTTTACATGGCGTATTCTTTCTAAGTTTGTTGTGTGAAACATTGATTTCAAACGTACAGGTAACATTTAATTATTTCTTGTTTGTCATTTTTCTCACAACACAGATCGCTCGTGTGTGGTGCATACAAACTTTAGGTAAATTTTGGAACACAAAAATTATCGTTTTACCACGAGTCGCATTGATTAGAAAAGGACCGTATAAGTTTGTCAAACATCCGAATTATATCATTGTAGCGATTGAATTGTTCATCATTCCTCTCTTGTTCGGAGCTTATATAACAGCGCTTGTTTTTCCAATATTACATGGATTACTTTTACGTATCCGCATTCCTCAGGAGGAAAAAGCATTAAACAATGCGACGTTCCCAAAGTCATAAACTCCAACAGATTTAAAGCTTATGATAAACAATAGTACGAGTTGGACATTTCCATAAAAAAAAGCGGTAATCGTTTGATTACCGCTTCCTTATATTTATGAACCAGCTGTTATTTTTTTTCAACGTTTGCAGCTTGTGGACCACGTTCACCTTCAACAATTTCAAATGAAACTTCTTGGCCTTCTTCTAATGTTTTGAAACCTTCTTCTTGAATTGCAGAGTAATGAACGAAAACGTCATTTCCTTCTTCAACTTGAATAAAACCGTATCCTTTTTCTGCATTAAACCATTTTACTACTCCATTTTCCATGTAAATAATCCTCCTAAAACTTTCACGTAAAACGTGGGTAATACAAATCAGATAATGATATCAAAAAAAGACAACTTGCTTATAGAAAAATGCTGGATCAATTGTCCGCCCCCTTCTATAGAAGTTGTCGTTTTTCATGATCCATATCATCTTCTTTGCTTACGTTTAATATAGCTCATTTCTGGCTAAGAGTCAATGAAATAGGCAAGATGATTATATCTTACACGCTATTGTTTAAAAATAATCTCGATCCATTCAGTTATATTCGGAAAATTCGGGAACCAAATATATACACTAGCATACATGCCACTGACAGTGATGATCAAGACAAGGACAAATTGCTCTTTTTTATTTTGAAGATGAGCTTTTTCATATACATATATGCAGAGCATTATGATGATCATGACAATAAATTTGAACCATTTCATGATAACTTACTTCCCCTTTTTCTCCGGTAGACCTTGTGGTTTTGTAGAACTTCCTGGCCGTTGAATTTTTGCTGATACATTAATATTGATGTCTATATCGCGAAACTTTTCATTCCATTGGTCTTTTATTTTCTTCCATTCGTTTGGGTCTTTCCGATAAATCGTACTTCCAATATTCAATATGTCGGCACTAGCCTCTTTTTGAACAATCTCTAGCATAGATTCAATTCTTGTTTTAATATGTTCTGCGAGTTGTTTTTCCAATTTTTTTCGTGTTTTTCGTTTCATAACATTAAGATTCGTCCCATTTTGTGTAACATCATCGATTGTTTGAATGTCCAATGTAATCGTCCACTGTCCATTTTCATATTGAGGGGTTACTTTTGTTTTGGATTCGATTAATTGAAAAGATATATATCCTTTTTCTGCTTCATCGGGCCGAATGGTAACTGATGTTTGTTTAATTTCATCACGAACCCATAACACCCCTCGTGTTAACTCATCATCTAACTGGGCAATCATTTTATTTTGTTTAAAGATTGCTATACCGTTGACTCGGTAGCTTATCAACGGATCTTCAGTATCTAATTCCAACCAGGGAATCGCTAATGTATCAATGTCGTTGTTCGCCATGACGAGTGCTTTGCGTATATCCATATTCATTCCTGTTTGGAATTGGGCGATTTCTTTTGTGATTTCTCCTGCATTTAAACCTAAAGTCGGTGTCACGTTCATAAGATCGACTATATTTTCATCGGTAACAAAGACGTACGTTCTTAATCTCGTTTCCAAATAACGAGCAAAAAAGTCGATGTGTTCGTGAATCCCATCTTCAGCGATATCTTTGGAAATGAAAACCACTTGGTTATGTCCCCAAAACAGTTTTCGTGGCGTTTTTTCTTGAAGATATTCCATCGCATCAAAAATTGATTCACCGGTCCCTTGTTTTACCTCCACTTGTGGACCCGTTGAACCTTGCGTAACAGGAGCTTCCAATTGAACCGTTAGCTGGATCATATCATCGTTTTTTTCAATTCCTGCTGCTAAAATAACAGCAATGTCGTTTACTTCATCTTTATCCCAACATCCCGTCACCCAAATAAGAACACCTAGCATTAACAAACAAAACACCATTTTCCTAACGATTTGCACGAGAATCGACTCCTTTTCCCCGTGTAAATCTCGTTTTTATATAGGCAATAACGAGCAAAGTAAATGGTAAGGCTAGTTCGATCGTTGGTAAATAGTACGGGATTACGCTCTCAATAAACGCCGCCATTTCTTCTAAAGTAGGAAATGACATAATCGATGCAACAATTAATGTAAAGCCTAACGGAAAAACAAGCGGTTTATAGTTTTTTACTTCGAACCATTGTGCCGTCCCACTGACTAATATGTAATAAAGTACTGTAACCTTTACAAATACGCCGGCGACCCAAACTGCCATAATAAGCGCTTCGATATGTTCGAGAAAACCACCTACACTGATATAACGTGTCGCACTCCAAACCGGATAGCTATAGGAAGACGTGCTTTGTCCGAATAACATCAAAGCAAATAAATTCGTCATCATTAGCGCTAACAAAACGAACAGAACCGTTAACAGATTAGAAGTTAATCCTTTACTCTTGGAAGAGAGATGGGGGAGGAAGAATGAAATCGCAAAAAAATGACTAAACCATGCAAAAGGAACCGCGGCACCTTGGATTGATGGTTTAATGCCATCTTCCATAATCGGCAAAATATGTTTATACTCTAATTCAGGAATAAGCAACAAAAACAGGAAAATGATAAAAATGAAAATAAGCGGTGAAAAGAATTGGGAACTCCTTCCCATCACTTCTACCCCACTTCGAACAGCAATTGCACAGACGACGACGAGAGCCGTGATCATTACAATAATCGGTGTCTCATTTAAAAAATACCCAACTACAAAGTGGCTATATTGGATAATTGTAAGACTATTGATATGCAAATAAAAGAGAAGATAAATGAGACCGATTATTTTTCCGGGGATTCGGCCAACAATGTTTGTACTATATTGGATAATGGTTTTTTCTTTAAATTGTTGATGTAATTTCCACGCGATGAAAACTGCGATCACTCCGGAAATGGATCCCCATAGTAATGACAGCCACATATCCCGGCCAGCTTTTTCAGACGTTACAGCTGGGACAAGTAATACCGCTGTGATCATAATCGTTGGGAACATTAACATACCTAATTGCAAGGTCGATATTTTTTGTTTATCCATGTGCATCCTCCATCCCTTTGTATCGTTGTGGAAGAAAATATTAGCGTACAGATTGCCGCGTGATATTTTTTCTTCCAAGCACTTGAGGACGTCTCCTGAGTTTCCACCAAGGCGCACGAATAGCCGTATCTTTTAGGTCATTTTTCTTGAGTGGAGCGATTGGTTCTAAATAAGGTTTTCCAAATGAGCGCAAACTACAAAGATGAATCACAAGTAGGATAATGCCAAGCATCACACCTAATAAGCCGAGGAAAACGGCTATAACCATTAGTGGAAAACGCAGTAGTCTGATAGCGGAGGACAGATTATATTTCGGAATCGTAAATGAGGCAATCCCCGTTAAAGCTACAACAATGACAACGGGAGCAGAGACAATTCCCGCTGATACGGCGGACTCTCCTAGGACTAATGCTCCGACAATACTTACAGCAGACCCAATTTGTCTAGGTAGCCGTAACCCAGCTTCACGAAGCGCTTCGAAAGTGATTTCCATCATTAATACTTCGATGAATACAGGAAAAGGGACTTCCTCTCGAGCGGTCATAATTTTCAATAATAATGAAGTAGGGATCATTTCTTGATGAAAAGTCGTAACGGCTATGTACAGCGATGGCAATAATAACGATATAAATAAAAAGATATAACGTAGCCAACGAACCGCAGTTGCAATCAAATAATTTAAATAATAATCTTCGTTCGCTTGAAATAGTGAAAAAAATGTTGCTGGAGCAATTAAAGCAAAAGGTGTACCATCCACTAAAATCGCCACTCGACCCTCTAATAATTGGGCACAAACTGTATCCGGTCTTTCTGTATCTAGTATTTGTGGAAAAGGTGAGTAGGGCTCATCGATGACTAACTCTTCAATCGTTTGACTATCGATGATTCCATCAATATGAATCTTACGTAACCGAGATTTTACTTCTTGAATGATATCTTCTGAGGCGATGTTATCCATATAACAAATGACGACTTTTGTATGTGTTTGTGCACCGAGTTTTAGTTCGACAACCTTTAGTTGGGGCGTTTGGATTCTTTTTCGAAGTAAAGATACATTGACAGACAACTCCTCAATAAAACCTTCACGTGGCCCACGGACAACTTCTTCAGCAGCCGGTTCTTCAATAGCACGATGTTCCGTTTTACTTAAAAAAACTGACGTCGCTTGATCATGACCATTGATGAATAAAATTGAATTTCCTGCAGAAATGTGAGATACACATTCATCAAGCGTTGATAATGCTTTTATATTCGGGACAGAGAGCACATCTTTTACATCCGTATCCTGATCCCCATTCGTCTGATGTAAAAGAGGGGATAGTACATGCTCATCAACCTCCTCCGTATGAATGAGTCCGGTTATATATACGATACATGCATCAATAGATTGACCGATTTTAAAGCTACGAAAAACAACATCTGAGCAATCTGCATAAACTTCCTGCAGGCTTTGAATATTCGTTTCTATCTTCGTCGATATTGTCTGCATAGCTTTTTGTTGACGGGTACGGCTCATATTCATCACCAACTTATTAAATGGTAACTATTCTTTAGAACTTTAGTTTGCCCACGAGCGAAAAAATTATGTACGATTGGCTATTCAAATCGATCGGATTCAGGTAAACTAAACATATATGAATATAGATTGTGTGGAGGGAGTTTGTTTATGAAAACTGATATAGAGATCGCGCAGCAGTCGACCTTACGACCCATTGAGGAGATTGCCCAAATGTTAGCGCTTTCCGATGAAGACTGGGAGCCTTACGGGCATACAAAAGCAAAGTTATCCGATGAGTTGTTAACAAAGCTTTCGGATCGGCCCGATGGAAAAATTATTCTCGTAACTTCGATCAATCCGACCACTGCTGGGGAGGGCAAATCAACCGTTGCCGTCGGACTCGGTCAAGCTTTAAACAAGATTGGGAAAAAAACCGTCATCGCTCTGCGTGAACCTTCGCTTGGCCCTGTTATGGGAATAAAGGGTGGAGCGACAGGTGGTGGTTATTCCCAAGTTCTTCCGATGGAGGATATTAATCTACATTTTACAGGAGATATCCATGCGATAACGAGTGCAAACAATGCTTTATCTGCAATAATCGATAATCACATTTACCGTGGCAATGACTTACAAATAGACCCTCGAAAAATTGAATGGAAACGTGTAATGGATATGAATGACCGTGCTTTACGAGAAGTGGTCGTCGGTTTAGGTGGGCCGACCCGTGGAGTGCCTCGAGAAGATGGATTTAATATTACTGTCGCATCGGAAATTATGGCAGTTCTTTGTTTGGCAGACAATTTAGAAGACTTAAAACGCCGCCTATCCCAAATCGTGATTGGATATACATACGACGAGAAACCGGTTACTGTTAGCGACTTAGGGGCTGAAGGAGCATTGACCGTCCTTCTCAAAGATGCGATTAAACCGAATCTTGTCCAAACAGTGGAACATACTCCGGCGATTATTCATGGTGGACCATTTGCCAATATTGCTCATGGCTGTAATAGTCTCATTGCAACAAAAACAGCTGCTAAGCTAGGGGATTATGTTGTGACAGAGGCAGGCTTTGGAGCTGACTTAGGAGCGGAGAAATTTTTAGACATTAAGGCACGTGCAGGAAAGTTTACAACAGATGCTGTTGTAATCGTCGCAACCGTCCGTGCTTTAAAAATGCATGGCGGAGTTAGCGAGGCTCACTTGGAAACAGAAAACGTTACTGCACTGAAGGCAGGAATGAACAATTTAGAAAAACATATCGAAACGATTAACTACTTCGGACTTCCATTTGTCGTTGCCATTAATAAATTTCCGACAGACACAAAAGCGGAAACAGACTTCATTGAACAATGGTGCAAAGAAAGAAAAATTGATGTCGCTTTAACAGACGTATGGGCTCACGGGGGAGAAGGGGGAATCGATTTAGCTGAAAAAATTGCTTCTAAAACGGAATCAACGGCATCGGCTACGAAAGATATACAGTACATTTATGAATTAGAGGATTCATTAGAAACGAAAATTAAAAAAGTTGCTCATACTGTATATGGTGCTCAAGATATCGAGCTTTCTCCAACCGCTAAACAACAAATTGCTTTCTATGAAAATGAAGGTTGGGGACGACTGCCTGTTTGCATGGCTAAAACGCAATATTCTCTTTCAGATGACCCTTCACGCCTTGGAAGACCCACGGACTTTACGATTACGATTCGAGAATTGCGACCTTCGCTTGGTGCGGGATTCATCGTCGTTTTAACTGGTGATGTGATGACAATGCCTGGACTCCCAGAACAACCAGCAGCCTTAAACATGGATGTTACAAAGGATGGGAAAATTACAGGACTGTTTTAGTAAAACCTATAATCGCGTCATAAAAAACATTCCCTTTGAACAGTCAGTCCAAGACTGTTCAAAGGGATAAATGGTAACTATTCCCTAACAGGATCATCCATTCCCGCTCGTTCATTGCGAATCAGCCAATTGTGCTGGAATATTTCAGTAACGGCAAGCAAAGCTCCGGTTAAAATCGATCCCCAAAAAGTAACATTTGCATCTACGAAGAACATAGCACCGAAATAAATAATAGCCGATGAAACGACAAAATCTGCAATCGTCGTCATCCAATTCGTATCTTCCCGTAACATTAACCTTTCCATAAAATAACCAATTACTGCAGCAACGATACCGAGAATGATGGGTTGAAACCAATTTGCAAAGTTTACATTTGGAAAGATCCACGAAGCAACGATGATACCAACCGGGGTAATTAAGAGCTTAACAAGTAATCCAACCATATTATCTACCACCTTTTTTTAATACGCTTAGTATGTACAGCTTCGAGTGAAATATGAAGTATGCATCATCTTTTCATATAACATATATTGTCAGGTGGTGAGTACACATTAAAACCTAACTTTATGATTGTGTTACTGAACTTGTTTCGCTCCTAAATAACGATCGCTCCAATAAGATTCATTGAGATCGCTAATTTGTACTCCATTAGACGATCCCGCATGAATGAACTGATGATTTCCTAGATAAATCCCCATATGTGAAGGACCGGGTTGATACGTTTCAAAAAAGACTAAATCACCGACAGACGGAGAAGATACAGGTTGCGAAAAATTCCATATTTCACGGACGGTTCGCGGAATCGAAATATTTTGCGTTTGAAATACGTATTGAATAAAACCACTGCAATCAAAACCACCCGGATTTTCACCGCCCCAAACATAAGGTGTACCAATATGCGCACGCGCCTCTCCGATCAAATCATTTTGATCAAAACCTTCAGATGGAACGGATTGTTCTTCGTTTTCTTCTTTCTCAGATGCTATCTGAGACTCTTCCGAAGAATGTTGTTCTGCATTCTCTTCCTGTTCTGAATCCGATTCTGGATCAGAACTCGTTTCACCTTCATCCGTTTCATGTTCAACCATTTCATCTTCGTCTTGAGGTAGATCACTGACAACCTCTTCTACTTCTTGTTCTTGGGTAGCTTCATTCGTATCAACGAGGGCCTCTTCTTGTTCATTTTCATATACGGTAGCTAAAGCACTTTCATCTATTAAATCAATGTTATGTCTTTCCTCTACTGTTCTTACCGCTTGTTCTGTTAGTGGACCAAAAATCCCATCCACTTCTCCTTGGTAATAACCTAAATACTGTAAGCTTTCCTGGATAATTTGTACATCGTCACTTTTCATATCAATCGAAATCGTGCCCGACAAATTTTTAATTTTTTCCATTATTTTCTCTTTTTCAGCTTGAACGAGAGCATATACCGTTTGTGGATCTGCCTCACCGGTGATTGTTATATCATAATCTTTTTGAAATTTTTTCAAAGCATATTCTGTAAAGACTCCATACTCACCATCTATGTGGTCTTCATAGTAAGCTATTTTCGATAATTTTTGTTGTAAAAATCGAACTAATTCTCCATGTTCTCCATATTGTAAAGTCTCTTGTTGCAATAACAATTTATTTTGTAGTTCAGGGTGAGCATCGGCGTAAATTGCAAATGGCTGGCTCAAAGCAACACTGTAAAGGACTGACTTTTTGACCATTCGATCTACAGTTGTATTCAGCATGCAATTTTCCCCTTTCTCATAGCCTTTGTATAGATTTATGGGAATAGAGCCTTTTTATGTTTTACGTTTATATTACAAAGGGGTCTATGTTACAATAGAGTGAACAATTATTTATAGTAATATATTTGGTGGAGGAGATTTTATGAACTACGGGGAACAAGCATATTTAAATTTATGTACTCATATTTTAGAAAACGGTGCTAAAAAAGACGACCGTACAAATACAGGTACATACTCCATTTTTGGCTATCAGATGCGATTTGATTTAAGTGAAGGTTTTCCGCTTTTGACGACAAAAAGAGTTCCCTTCCGATTAGTTGCTAGTGAATTGTTATGGTTTATTAAAGGGGATACAAATATTCGATACTTACTGGAGAATAATAATAATATATGGAATGAGTGGGCTTTCAAAAAATGGGTAGAAAGCGATGATTATACAGGACCAGATATGACCGATTTTGGCAATCGTAGTTTAAAAGACCCTGCATTCAAAGAGACATATGACATACAGATGAAAAAATTTAAACAGCAAATATTAACAGATGATGAATTTGCACAAAAGTTTGGCGATCTCGGTTCGGTATACGGTAAGCAGTGGCGCAGATGGCGAACATCACAACAAGATACCATCGATCAACTAAACGATGTCATCCAGTCGATCCGTTCGAACCCTGATTCACGCAGACATATTGTTTCCGCTTGGAATCCAGAAGACATTCCCCATATGGCACTTCCACCATGTCATACATTATTCCAATTTTATGTTGTTGATGGAAAGTTATCTTGCCAACTGTACCAACGAAGTGCAGATGTTTTTCTTGGCGTTCCATTCAACATCGCTAGTTATGCACTGCTGACCCATTTGATTGCGCATGAATGTGGTCTGGAAGTTGGCGAATTTGTTCATACGTTTGGGGACGCACACATCTACTCAAACCATATAAAACAGGTACAGACCCAACTTGGTCGCGAGATAAGACCTTTTCCAAAATTAGTGTTAAATCAAGAAAAACAATCCATTTTTGATTTCGAACTGGACGACTTTGAACTGATTGACTACAAACCACATCCGACGATTAAAGCGCCCATTGCTGTATAGTTTCGGTTTGTGAAGAAAGGAGACAAATACGATGATATCTTTTCTCGTTGCTATGGATAACAACCATGTGATTGGATGCGATAATCAAATGCCTTGGCATCTCCCAGATGACTTAAAGCATTTTAAAAAAAAAACAATGGGACATACCATTATTATGGGAAGAAAAACATTTGAATCAATCGGCCGTGTACTACCCGGTCGTAAAAATGTCGTCATTACGCGCGATAAGACGGCTACATTTCCAGATGGAGTGAAAGTGATTCACGATATCGAAACCGTCAACAGATGGAATAACGAAAGACCTGATGAAGAATTTTTTGTCATCGGCGGAGGAGGCATTTACGAACAAATGTTACCGTATGCTGATCGATTATACATTACAAAAATTGACGCTTCTTTTTTAGGTGACACTTATTTCCCACATTTTTCGAAAAGTGATTGGACAAAAACAGCGGCTATTAAAGGGAAAAAAGACGAGAAAAACCCTTATGACTACTACTATTTGCAATATGATCGTAAATAGCAAGAGAGGGGGGGATGGTTTGAATATTTGTAGCGTTATTCTCGCAGGTGGGCAATCATCTCGTATGGGGACAAATAAGGCATTATTACCTTTGCATGGTAAAACAGTCATCGAGCATATTTCAGAGGAACTACAAGCAATCAGTGATCATCTCGTAATCGTTGCGAATCACCCGAGTGATTACCAATTTTTAGGTGTACCGATTTTTCGCGATCGCTATAAGAATAGAGGCCCATTAGCTGGGATTGAAACAGTGATGTATCATACAGATGCAGATTTTTATGTCATCGCAGCATGTGACATGCCTTTTATCAATCGAAAAATTTATACATGGTTACTGGAACAACTTCATGATTTTATGGCTGTAATTCCAATGCTTGACCAACAAATTCATCCCTTAACAGGTATTTATCACAGGCGCACATTACCTTACATACAACATCAACTTGAAAAAAATGAGCTTCAAGTTAAGCGTTTATTGAAGCGAATTAAAGTGAACTATGTTACCGATTTTCCAGACATCCCCATCGAACAGGTGCAACGACATTTTTTTAATATGAATCATCCAGATGAATACGAAGAAGCAAAATCGTATTAAACTTGTTAAGCGATAAAAAAACATGTTAAACTAAAGATACCCATCAAGGCTTTTGATGAAGGATTGTTATTACTTACTTTTTATAAAATGATGAATAGATCAAAGAGGGTGAATTTATGTTTTTCCAAAACATCGGCTTTCCTGGGTTAATTTTAATTTTAATCATTGCACTCGTTATATTTGGACCGAAAAAACTTCCGGAAATCGGTAAAGCCGCTGGACAAACATTACGAGAATTTAAAAAGTCGACACGTGACATTACAGACGATGTAAAAGGTGAAGTTGAAGAAACGAAAAATGCCGTGAAAGAAAACAAATAAAAAGTATGGGGTGATCGGGCATGATTAGCAATATTGGTTTACCAGGATTGATTCTGATTCTAATTATTGCGTTGATTATTTTTGGACCTTCAAAATTACCGGAGATCGGCAAAGCTTTTGGGACGTCCTTAAAAGAATTCAAACACGCAACAAAAGGTATCGTCAATGATGATGAAGCGAAAGAAAAACAGTAGTATTGAGTATTGTGACCAATTAGCATGACGACATGAATAACGAGAAGGTGTAGGGTCTATCTTGCCTTACATCTTCTTTTGTGCTTACGCGAGGGGGAGTAGACAAGTGAAGAAAAAAAAGCCTGCAAATGATGGTAAAGAAATGCATGTAACTGGGCACTTGACAGAGTTAAGAAACAGACTCGTCGTGTCTGGAATCTTCTTCATCATTTTCTTTATCATCGGCTTTATTTATGTGAAAGATATTTATTCTTTCTTCATTAAAGATGTACATTTTGATTTAAATATTACAAGTCCTGGCGACATCATTTGGATCTATTTCACAATGGCTGGTCTCGTTGCCTTAATCGCGACGATTCCTATCATTAGCTTACAAATATGGCTTTTTATTAAACCGGGTTTAACCGTTAAAGAACAAAGAGCATCCTTGACATATATTCCAGCAATCTTTATTTTGTTTATCAGCGGACTTGTTTTTGGTTATCTCGTCTTTATCAAGCTGATTTTGCCATTTTTACTTTCGTTAAATGATGGTATGTTTAATGAATTGTTTACCGTAGAGAAATATTTCAAATTTCTCTTCCATGTAACATTGCCATTCGCATTTTTATTCGAAATTCCAATCGTTACGATGTTTTTAACGAGTCTTGGGATTCTTACACCAGATTTCATGCGAAAAACGAGAAAATATGCCTACTTCATTATGGTCATTGTCGGGGCTGCAATCACACCCCCTGACTTTATCTTACAAATTCTTGTTGCGATTCCCCTTTTTGTACTTTATGAAGTGAGCATTTATTTATCAGCGATTGTATATCGTAAGAAGCTTCGCAAACATCAGGAATTCATGAATGAATAGAAAAGGATAAACAGGAGGAAGGCAAATTAGCTATTGACGAATAGATGGTGTCCGATTGTAACATGAAGGGATAAATCATACATGCTGAGGAATTGTATAATGTTCACTAATATAGGCATCGTCCCGTGATGGACTGGACGACGATTTGGAATGGATTCGCTTTTTTCGTGCAGGCATGGTATGTAATGAACGAGGAATACGTACCCACTATGATGTTAAACAAACATTTGATCTATGCTTCGTTCCTTTTCTAAATGTAAACAAGTGAATTTGTGAACGAAGCAAGCCATTTTTTCTTTCGGGGGGGTGGGGGGACTTACATGTTATTCCATATTTGAACACTTGTAGTCAGACAGGTTCTATATTTCGCTAAAACCTAACACGTCTATCATAAAATAGGGAAGAATTTGTAAATACTTGCGGTTGCCCAGGAAATAATGATTGTGATTTGGAAATATTACCGAATGCATGAAATGCCTACACAGTTTGTGATCAATGACCGTACGATACACTAGATCATTCTTTTCGAAATGAGGGATAACATGGTCTTCCCACCACAATTGCAACACATTAAACATACGTATCCTCGAAACATGCCGATGTCGAATCACCATTTGTTCAACCACGGACGCCGATTTCAGCCAACTACCCACACAAATCCTATTCAAAATATGCTTCAATCGATTGGAGCACCAAACACTTCGGTTATGAATTTAGCGACAAGAGGAATGGGGGGTCTTTCCAAAACATTGAATCATGTGCAACAAGCGTTAAAAATGGCTGAAACAATCACGCCAATTGTTAAACAATACGGTCCGATGGTTAAAAATATCCCCTCCATGTTTAAGATGTTAAAAGCGCTCAAAGACTTTGAAAGTACTGAAAGCGAATCCGAAAGTAACCTACCAGAGATTACTTCCTCTGACGATGTCCAAAAAAAAGACGTGGAAGAAGAAATTCCATATATAGAAAACAATGAACGAACAAACAAACACGAAAATAAAGGTGCATCCATACCTAAATTATACATTTGAATAGAAGTTTAAGCATGCATACAACTTGCATTTTTTATATGAAGACTTAACAATAGAAATAAACGTTATCAAATTGGAGGGAAAGATATGACTTCGGATTTTGAGCGTGCAACTTTTGCAGGCGGTTGCTTTTGGTGTATGGTTGAGCCATTTGACGAGCGTCCGGGTATTATTAACATAGTTTCCGGTTACACAGGAGGACATTTAGAAAATCCTACGTATGAACAAGTATGTTCAGATACGACAGGACATCTTGAAGCGGTTCAAATTACATTTGATCCTCATATCATGTCATATCAAGAGCTGGTGGAAATATTTTGGCAACAAATCGACCCGACGGATCCACACGGCCAATTTAATGATCGTGGAGAATCGTATAAAACAGCGATCTTCTATCATACTGAGGAACAAAAACAAATTGCTGAACAATCGAAACATCGCCTTGAAGCAAGTGGGAAATTTTCAAAACCGATTGTGACAAAAATTCTCCCTGCAAAAACATTTTATAAAGCAGAAGAAATACATCAAGATTATTATAAAAAGCAACCTATTCATTACCAACTATACAAAAAAGGGTCAGGGAGAGAAGATTTTATCAACACGCATTGGTCCGGTCAAGACAACAACCAATTGAAAAATAAATTGACGCCAATGCAGTATCATGTTACTCAGGAGGAAGGTACAGAACCTCCTTTCCAAAATGAATATTGGGATCATGATGAAGAAGGAATTTATGTCGATATCATTTCAGGCGATGTCTTATTTTCATCAACGGATAAATTTGATGCAGGGTGTGGATGGCCAAGCTTTACAAAGCCAGTTAAACAACACGCTATAACAGAACGAACAGACAAATCCTTTGGAATGATTCGGACAGAAGTACGAAGTAAACATGCAGATGCTCATTTAGGTCATGTATTTAATGACGGTCCTCGGGAATATGGCGGTTTAAGGTACTGTATCAATTCAGCTGCAATGCGTTTTATTCCTAAGGATGAAATGGTTGCAGAAGGATATGGTGAATATTTACATTTGTTTGAAACGACTTGATTAACAATAACAATATTATGTAAACCTATAAAATGTGATGACGATTCAAAAGGAGGAAATTCTAATGATTCATTTAGATTGGGAAGAGCGAGCCACATGTAAACAAGTGAAATGCGTTCATGCCAATGCCAAGAAATTTATTGTTAACAACAAATTAACACCTGGAAAAATATATGATGTGAAAAATGAAACCGAAGAGTTTTATTTTATTATCGATAATAGTAATCGAATTGGTGGCTTTCGAAAAGAATATTTTAAGGAAATGAATTAACAGGAGGGGGACCTCTTGTTTTTTTAGTAAGAATGTGTGTTATTCATGTTCACACTTGTCGATTCATGGTATACTTTGGACAACGTCTTTCAACTTTGATATTCACACATACTCAAAGGGGGAATCAAAATGAAAAATATATACTTAATCCGCCACTGTACTGCAGCTGGACAACATCCAGATTCACCGTTGACAAGGGACGGATTACGACAAGCAGTTCAATTAAAAGATTTTTTCATCTCCCAAAACATTGATTGTGATCGAATTATATCTAGCCCATATTTAAGAGCCATTGATAGCATACGTCCTTATGCAGAACAGATCGGCTTACCCATCGATGTCGATGAACGCTTGAAAGAACGCATATTGAGTGATCGGCCGATTGATGATTGGCTTGATGTATTGGAGCAGTCCTTTCATGACCATCATTTTCGTCTACCTGGTGGCGAATCAGCGTATGATGCGCTTACACGTGCGAAAGATGTTTTTGCAAGCCTCGATGAACATGAAGACGTCATGAATGTAATGATCGTTAGCCACGGAAATTTGATTGCATTAGTTTTACAACAACTGGATGAAGCATATGGATTCGATCAATGGAAACAATTGCGCAATCCAGATATTTATAAAATTTGTTACGATGAGAACGTTGTGTCTGTAGAATGCATTTGGTGAGCTTGACTTTTTTGGATCACATTGAGTTTTGTTTTTTTGCACAAAATGCTAACGTAGTGGCAATGTTCCTATTTATACCTCTTTGTGTGTAACGTGATAAAACTTGAAAGAATGTCGAATGTTAGATAAAATTATTACTATAAAAAAAGATGCAACGCATTGTAGGGTTTTTTAAGAAGAAGGAGGGGTTTATTTGGCTTTTGTAATTACATCTCCATGTAAAGATGAAAAATCAGGTGAATGTGTCGAAGTTTGCCCGGTTGATTGTATTGAAGAAGGGGAAGACATGTTTTACATTGACCCAGATCTTTGTATTGATTGTGGTGCATGTGAAGCGGTATGTCCGGTTGAAGCGATTTTTATCGAAGATGAAGTTCCTGAAGATGAAACCGAATACATCGCCATTAACCGAAACTTTTTTGAAGACTAGTAACAAATCAAATGGTCTACTAATCGATGAGTTGTACATATTTAAATTAAAATCCATGATCTTAATTTGTATAGGATCATGGATTTTTTATTTTAATTACGCTAGCTTGTCCTCTCAGATCACGGATCCATGTAAACACTGTATATTAATCTTCCAATGATCCATAAAACGAATGTCACCAGAGCATATTTAAAACAGTTAGTCTTTCAATATCGTACTGTTAGGAGATATGTCGTAAACCAAAATATGCTTGCTCAACTAACTTAATTTCGAAAATGGTTCAACATCATTCTTTTCCGTCATACTTATTGGGACATTTATGTTATACTATACGTATAGATATCATTCAAAATCATGTTCAGAGAAGTTGCCAGCTATGATAAGTTTTATACCTTAACAATTAATGAAATTCATAGTAGAAGTGAAGAAAGTAAACCACTAACTGATGAATAAAACAAGTATTTGAGTATGTTATTCGCTCCATCTGTATTTTTCGTGGTTTACACACGAAAAAATGATATAATGAATATGCGGTATAGAGATGTGCCATTCATCTCTTAACATATTTAAATCCTACAATAGAATATTCGTAGGATTTATATTTTTTTGTTTAAAAACAATGATTGGAACGCTTCTTGAAAAGGGGCAATAATAGCTTTTCTCACCATCGTTTTATACTGAAAGGATGATTTATTCTGGATGTTTAACAACAGACGATTATCGCGTTGGACAAGACGAATATTTATACTACTTATCATCATTATAATCATCATAGGAATCGACCAATTCATCCTAAAAAAATCGAAAGCTCTTACACAAAATGATACAGATCATACAGATGAAGAAGAAGTAAAAATAAACACGAAGGAATTGAGCGGATATCCCGGCTTACATTTACGAACAGAAACAAAAGAAACAGACACGTATACGTTATCTATACATA
>DATGTE010000019.1:0-9128 GCA_035301985.1 Bacillota bacterium | reverse complement strand
GATTTTTATCCATATATTCTAAATAAACTATATTATCTAATAATTTGAACTGCACTACCCTAAATGTTAAAATAAGATAGCGCTTACATAGACGTTATGGAAAATGAAGAAAATAAAAGATCCGGAAAAGGGGGATGCACGTGGGATTACGAGTAAAAGATCTTTTACAACGACCACATTTTGAAGGGATCGAATTGTTAGCGGGAAAAGACGGATTGCATCGTCCTATAAAATGGGCGCACATTGTCGAAATCGAAACCTTTGGCCATTTACTTAATGGACAAGAAGTCATCTTAACAACGGGAATGGGATGGGCCGATGACGAAGAAAAAAGCATCCATTATGTGCAACAACTCCTCGATTACGAAGCATCTGCATTGTGTATTGAATTAGGCACACATACGAACACACTTCCTCAAACGGTGCTTAGATTAGCTGATCAACATGATTTACCAATCATCGCTTTTCAAGAGGAAGTGAAATTCATTGATATTACAAAGGATTTACACAAAATCATCCTCGAGGAACAACAACATCATTGGTGGAGTTTAGTACGTGTAACTGAACAATTCAACCAAACATTATTGTCCAATGGCTCCATCAGCGAATTTCTTAAAATATTGTACCAACATACGAACAAACCAGTCGCCCTCGCCTATGATGAACACTTTCGCTTCTTCCCTTCTCCATCTAAACGAAAGCAACAACAATGGATCAAGCACATCAGACACCAGGCAACGGACAAGCACTACTGCACGTATCCAATCCTCTTTTTAGATCAAGAAATTGCTCGCCTCTATCTATTGACAAAGAAAGACCATGTTTCGACAATCGATGATTTGGCTGCCAAACGGTGTAGTGAAACGCTCAATCAATTTTTTTGGAAATACCATCAGGAAAAAGAAGTCCAACAAATGAAGCAAAACGAATGGTTACTTGAAGCCTTAAACAAAAATTCTTTTACGGAGGACCAAATTCAAAACAAGATATTACAAACAAATGCTTCCATACGCCTAAATGAAGCTTTAATTGCCATCATCCCTTATAAAGATCATCCGATGTTTTCCGAGCGGGATAAAAACATGTTAACCGGAACATTGATGACTATCCATTCCGTATTAACCGAACACGGTTTTCATATCATTACAGTAAAGAACACCGAGCAACATCATTACGTTGTATTACTCATCAACCAACGAGAAAAGGATTCATTATTTGAACGTTTGGAAACATCACTTGAACGACTCCATGAAATCAATCAAACCATTTCCAAAGACTTACAATGGATAAGTTTTGGAAAAATCACCACAACGTATACCGATCTCACCACCAGTTACAAAACAGCACAAACGACGCTTCATTATCAACAAACCATCGGACAGTTATCAAAACCATTTTATAACCAGTTAGGCGTTTATCGGTTAATCGATCACATGAACGATTCGAATGAATTAACTGAAATCGTCGATGATTATATCGGTCCTCTCATCACTTATGACAACGAACATGGAACCGAGCTGTTACGGACGTTTCAAGTGTACTTAAAAAACTTAGGCGCAAAAAATGAAACGGCACGCGAATTATTTATCGTTCGCCAAACCTTATACCATCGACTGAGGCGTATTAAACAACTCATCGGGGACGATTATATGCAACCTAAAACAAGACTCATGATTGAAATCGCCATTTACGCAGACGCGTATTTATATCAATTAAAAAATGGACTAAAGTCTAAACCTCATCTTAGAAAATAAAAAGCGAAGCCGATGATCAAGCATCTCGGCTTCGCTTCCATTATGATTAATACACATCTCTTCTCTGGATACTTTCAAATTCTCGTGTTGTTTCGTGAAGGCGTCGTTTAATCCATCTAGATTTTTTAAAAGTAAGAATGTTTAATAGCTTATAACACCATAAATCTTCTCTATTTGTTTTAAACAAAGGTTCTCGATTCGCGATAAAACGCATTCGTTATCACCTCAACTTTTAAAAATTGATGGTTGACACCTTTATACCTCATTGTTTGGCTGAAGTCAAAATATCGCTTTCGAATGAATTACAAAATTTCAAAAATATGTGAGGGGGAGTAAAAACGGTGTCATGTTTTCTTTTATCGTATGGATAGGATGGAGTCTCTTTCGATCATGATCGAGATGGGCAACCTAAACATCGTTATCACATACCCAGTGCCTTTGATTCCTTCGAAGCGTCTGGACTTGCGATCAATTTGGCCTTTCCTGACTCGACACCGACGATCCAGATGATTCCAGAGACGACGATCAACATCACTAAAGGTGCGGTCCATCCTTCTGTAAAGTCATGTAAAGCACCAAACAACACCGGCCCTACAGCTGCTAATAAATAACCGAATGATTGTGCCATACCGGACACTTCTGATGCTTGGATGGCATCTTTCGTACGTAAAGTAAAGAACATCATCGATAAACTAAATGCACTACCCGTGGCAATTCCCGTAATAATGACAAATACGGGTAATAACGGCTCATTCCCCCACATCAGCCCACCGATCCCGATGATAAATAAGAAAGCCGTCGCTGCACTCAACCTTTTTTGGTTATCCATTCTTTCCGCAATCACAGGGATAATAAATGTAATTGGAATAATCGCAAACTGCATTAAAAATAACATCCACCCTGCAGCATTCGAACTATAGCCATGGCTTTGAAGAATCCCAGGTAACCACGTAATCATCGTGTAAAAAACAAGCGACTGTAGCCCCATAAATAGCGTAATATTCCATGCCAGTGGAGACTTCCATACGTTTGTCTTTTTCCGAGTTGACTCACTCTTTAATTCTACTGGTTTTATACCGTTTTTTAATTGAGGAAACCAAACCATTAAAGCAATCCCTACAGGCAGACTCCAAAAAACGAGGGACCCTTTCCATCCTAAATTTCCAATCGAAGCAATCGGTACACTCAAACCCGAAGCTAAAGCACCAAAAACATTCATGAAAACAGCATACAATCCAGTTATAAGACCAATATTATAAGGGAACTTCATCTTAATAAACGCTGGTAACAGCACATTTCCAAACGCAATGGCCAACCCAATCATCATCGTTCCAACAAATAATGCTCCCGTTCCAAACAAAGAGCGTAAGACGATACCGATTCCCAAAAAAATCATCGATAAGAAAATTGTCCACTCCATGCCGATCCGATTCGAAATTTTTGGAGCAAATGGACTTAAAATGGCAAAGGCTAATAATGGTAAAGTCGTAATCGTCCCAGCAAGGGCATGACTCATTTGTAAGTCATCACGAATAAATGAGATCAATGACCCTACCGATGTTAACGGAGCGCGTAAGTTTGCAGCAATTAAAATAATTCCAATTAATAAAATCCATTGTGTTCGTTTTTGATTTTGTATATCACTAAAAGCTGATGTTTTCTTTGGCAACACTATTCCTCCAGTACGTGTATCTTTTTTCGAAAGACTTTTATATAATCATTCACGTGTTGAATGGATTGGCGTTCATCCTGCTGTTGAATCGATTCTAATAATTCGCTATGTATTTCTTTTTCGAAATCAAAATACTCATCCAACATCATTAGTTTCCTTATAGATGAACGAATCGATTCGGTGATATGCTCATATAATTCTTGCAACATTTGATTATGTGATGCTTTGATCATCGCCTGATGAAACTTGATGTCCGCTGCAATAAACGCCTCTAGATTTTCCTCCTCTGCTGCACGTCGGCATTGATCAATACATTCCTGCATACTTTCGAGATCTTTTTCGTTTCGTCTTTTTGCCGCTAATTGTGCCGCTTCTCTCTCTAAAGCAAGTCTCACTTCAAGCGTTTCGATGACAGTTGATTTTTCAATACGACGTTGTAATGCTGCACCTAATGCACTAGACGACTGTACAATGGTGCCACTTCCTTGTTTTGTTTCCAATAAACCGGCATGAACTAATGCCCGGATTGCCTCTCGTAACGTGTTTCGGCTTACATCAAACTCCTTCATTAACTCCATTTCCGATGGTAATCGTTCACCAACTGCCCAATGCCCCGTTTCGATTAAATGCTCCATTTGCGAAGATACTTGTTCAACTAATGAAACCCGATTGGCTTTTTTTAACATTTGCACGCCTCCAAAAGTTGTAGGATGATTGGTATATTGGGTAATATATCACAATGATTTTTAAAAGTAAATGGAAGTATAGAAAAAATCATTTCATTTTAAAGTGTACAGAATGGCTAGTTTATATTTAATATGCTACATGCGTAATGCTAATCTACCAATACTTTGTGGCGTATAAAATAACGCTGTATAATAAAGCTATATAACATTAGAGGAGCATGTTGTGAAGAACAAGAAACATCGGAAAATACTTTGGGGTGTTCATCGCTAGCGCTGTAATCCTATTTATACTTATTTTAACGACAGTTAACAAATTATACGAATCCCAACAGGCCAATAAAAAAGTGGCAACTTTAGAGTCTGAAATTGACACAAAAAATACCAAAATAGAAGAGTTAGAAACAGACTTGGATAACAAGGAAAAACAAATTGTTGACTTAGAAGAAAAAGTAGAACAAGCTGAACCATGGTTTGAAATGTCAAAGAAAGAACAAGAACGAAAAATTGCTGAAGAAAAGGAAAAAGAAGAAAAAGAAAAGGCAGCTGAAGAGAAAAAAGCAGAGGAAGAACGTAAAAAGAAAGAGGAAAAAGAGAAAAAAGGCTACGATACAGGTATTACATATGATCAATTAGCAAGGACACCAGATGATTATGAAGGAGAGAAAGTGAAGTTTTCAGGTAAAGTACTGCAAGTAATGGAAGGTAATGGCTCGACCGTTCAATTAAGAATGGCAATCAATGATGATTATGACAAAGTTATTTATGTTGAATACGATTCAAATATTGTTGACTCGAGAATACTCGAAGATGATCAAATAACTATCATGGGATTATCTGCTGGTCTATTAACTTATGAGTCAACATTAGGTGGGGAAATTACGATTCCGGCTGTTATGGTCGATACAATTGAACAATGAATAAAACATGAAAATCCCATTCTATTTAAAAACAAATGGGTTTTTTCTTTAACATCATTTAAAGACAATTTTTTGCTATTTGAAAACATTATGTGTAACTTTAAAAGACAAGGACTTTTTGATACGTATTACTCATCTCAAAACGCAGATTTATGACAATAGCAAAAAAACAAAAACGGAACAGCTTTTCTCGCTGTTCCGTTTTTTTCAACACTCGAAAGGAAGCTGAATTTCTACTCTACCTGAAATTGGCCCATCATCCCAGCATCTTCATGTTCGAGGATATGACAATGATACATAAAGACCCCTTTCTGTTTAAATGTGGCGATTAATTTCACATCTTCACCGGGCATTAGGAGAACGGTATCTTTCCATCCTTGTTCATTTTCCGGAGGATCTTCACCGTTTCGCTCCAACACTTGAAATTGCACGCCATGAACATGAAATGGATGCTCCATACTCATCCTATTCCGGGGATTCGATACTTCCCATATTTCGGTTTCATTCCAATCTATCTCTTCATCGATGCGATCCATGTCCATTTGCTTTCCATTAATATTAACATGCGGGCCCATTCCTTGTAGGACAAATTCACGAACGGTTGATACCTCAGTCGGATCAATATGGTTTACTCTCGTCAGTTGTTCTGGGATTTCCGTCGATTCGGTCGGCTCATCACCGACGATGAAATTCATTAATCGGACATCTTGGTCCTGTAACTCGATTCGTTTGCCTCGTTCATACAAAGAAAAGTCAACGATAACTTCTGCACGTTCGGATGGTCCTAAGACGAGGTGATCCATTTTTACAGGTTTTTCTAAAAATCCACCATCACTTGCAATTTGCCAAAATTCGGCCCCATCTTCGAGATGAAACTGACTCACACGAGCGTTTGAACCATTTAATAATCGTAAACGCACTTTTCCTCGTGGCACTTCTAAATCAGCATCATATGCACCATTTACAAGAGGGGTGTCCCCTTCCATGCCATGCATCATGCTCATCATATTTAAGTTATACGATAACTGACCATCTTCATTAAGGTTCCGATCTTGAATGATTAACGGAAAATCGTTTACACCGTAATCATCAGGAATTGGCAGTGATTGTGACACTTCATCTTCGATCAGAAGTAATCCAGCTAACCCTTTATAAACTTGTTCACCTGTTTTATGAAGAGGATGTGGATGATACCATAATGTAGCTGCTCGTTGTGAAATTGTAAACTTCGTTGTCATGGATTCATCAGGGGCAATAACTTGATGCGGTCCGCCATCAACATCACCGGGAATTTCTAATCCGTGCCAGTGAACGGTCGTTTCTTCCTCACCTAAATCATTTTGGATATGAACGGTCACTTCTTCACCCTTTTTCGCTCGAATCACCGGTCCTAAATAATCACCATTGTAACCATATGTTTCTGTTTCAATCCCTCTTACAAAAGTTTTCGATGATTTTTGGGCTGTCAAATGATACTCAGCTTGATCATCATCGGGATTTTCATCTTCTAAAATCTCTGGAATCGGCAAAGTCGTTTTCGTTGAAGCTATATTATTTTTATTCGATTGATCGGATGCACTCCCATTCGTAGTGAGAAAATAGGCTACGCCACCGATCAGTATGACAAGGAATAATACGGAGGTAACAATGATTCTAATCTTTTTCATATCATATCCCTCATTATCTAAGTTGTTATGATTGATATTAACGTAAAAACATCGAGAAATTGTGCAGATATGCGGAAAGACGAAGAACGGATTAACATTGTGTGCATCGAGATTTATTTTAATATTTTCCCCGTTGGTAAACTGAAAAATCGTTCACATTTGCTACCGAATCTCTACGGTAAAACTCTATAGGAAAAACAGCGTGAAGCAGTCATGTTTCCTACTCATTTCACGCTGTTTTTTGCTATAAGAATCTAAAAGTACTTACTCACCTTTCAATACACTTTTTTTATGCTCGTATTCTTCATCGGTCAGTTCACCTTTTGCATAACGTTCTTGTAAAATATTTAAAGCGTTATTTTCTTCCTTTTTCGTTTGACTTTGTTTCGGTTGATTGTTTTCTTGTTGATTATTTTGCATCACTTTTACAATAAGAAACACAACCGCTATAACTAATACAATTGCGATGAACACCCACACAAAACCAAACCAATGATAACCACCCATCATCTCATGTCCATAATGACGATAATTCATCATAATAACAAACATCCTTTCTATGGATGAACCCGACGAAAGAATTCATTTCTTCTATGGTGTTAGCCTATACACATGAGAAGAATGATTCATTGAAGCCTACGCGTACATGCACTCGGTTATATTTATGATTGGCATCGTATTTATTCGATTGTACCCGAGCATCTTTTACAAAGACTTCATACGTGGTGGGTCATCTTTATCTATATCTATTATATCAACTATTTGTTCGTAGTGGATGAAGTTTTCGTGACATGACTAGACATCGATCACAATTGTAAACAAAAACGCTTTGAATATATGAGGGATTTGATTTACGCTTTAGATTCAGCATTACAAAACTTTGATGATACCATTAAAAAATCAACCAACAGAAAGGAGACTTCGAGTCTATTTTGGATGAGGGATTTAAAATGTGAATGGTCAAGGATGTCAGAAGTATAAGGTTGGCAAAGTTCAATAAATTCAGGAACAACATCCTTTTAGGGTAAATAAATGGGGTGGGAAAGAGTGGTTTTCTATAATCTTTTATGTAGATTTTGATGACCAAGAATCTCATTCAAAATCAATGGATTAGATCATTTATATTTATTAAAAATTAGGACCAGAGTTGCTTCCAAAAACCTGCAAAACCAAAACTATTAATAAATTGTCCCCAAATCATATTTGTTCCCATCATCATATTATAATGTTTCATCATTCTTTCTTCCGCTGCATCTTTCGCCTTTCCACTTGCATCATTCGCAAGTTGTCTTTTAACTTCAAGAATATCATCCTCTAATTCAAGGACTTTATACTTTTCTAACAACCCGGAACAGAGCTCATCCATTTCGCTTTCTATTTTTGCTTTGATGGCTCTTTTTAACTCGTCCATTTGTGCACGTTTTTCATAATGGTCCCGTAATCGCTCACGTGAATCTGTATCTAATCTTGCAAGTGTCATCCATATAACCCCCTTGATTAATCAATTGATAACCAACTCGCTAATTCCCTGTCTTTATTTTCAAAGTCATCGGCCATCACATTTAAATTTTCCATAATATCGTGGGCATCTTGTTTTAATTCATGTAAGGATTCGAGTAACCCTTCTTCCGCATCTATGTCATAAAACTTCGGATTGCCCTTGGAAACAGAAATCGCTAATTGATTTATAATTGTCTTTACGTCTGATATTTGTAATTTGTCATATTCATAACCAACTTGTCCTTCGAAGTAGCTTTGAACACTTTGAATCTTTTCATCATGTAGATCTGCAAATTCCTCAATTTCGCTCAAAGAAGCCTTGATATCACCATGTAATTTATCAGCTTTTCTAGCTAAAGCTCGCATTGATTCAGGTGTGAGACGTATTTCACCGTCTGATAAAAAAAGATGACTGAAATGACTTGAGCTATGATTCCCTAACCATATTTTTTCATTGTCGATTATATGTTGAACACCAACTTGTGGAAAGCGATCATTTAACGTTCCGAATGTGTCACGAGAATCGGTGTAATCGATTGTGTTGTTACGGAATTCTCCGTTATCGATTCGCTCTTGAATATCATCGGTAAACATACCGTATACGTTCGGTGCAGCAAATGTAGTGGTTTGTCGAACGAACGTTTCTCCAGCATACGTGGCCATCACTCTTACATAAGTAGCAAGTGCCCCTCCTAATGAATGGCCTGTCGTATCAATTTTCGCATCGGGGAAATCCTTTTTTACATCTTCTGCAAACTGCGTAGCGACATCGAAAGCATTTTTTAGATCCTGTTGTTCGTATGTATTGATTGTTGCTTGATCCATATTCGGTATAGCAAGTGTTCCTTTAATATTGGTCGGATCTCTCATTGCTTCTTGTCGCGCCCGGGTCTTCGTAGGCGATTGGTGACTATTTAACACTAAGTAGTTAG
>DATGTE010000018.1:0-40020 GCA_035301985.1 Bacillota bacterium | reverse complement strand
ATGGGCTGGATTATCTTTAGTATTTTAGGGTATTTATACAAAATTGTTCCCTTCCTATGGTGGACACATAAATTTTCTAACAAAATTGGTCAGGAAAAAGTACCCACTTTAAAAGAAATGATTCACGAAAAACGGAGCGTTTTCCTATTCATATTGTTTACGGTGAGTACCATCGGCTTAACGGTCGGAGGACTGTTGCAAAACGGAACCGCTGTTTTGTTCTTTCAAGGATTATTAGCCATCACGTCACTCGCCTATACAATATCGATTATTCGTGTTTTATTTGTAAAATGAACACTGTTTCTCACTTGCATTGCTATCATCCAATTGACTAAACAATGAGCAGAGAAAGGGGTCTTTACGATGTCCTTAGAAATAAAAGTTGGCGCAGCTTTATATGAAGTGATTGACCCGGAGCTCGGTATTAATAGTATGGATTTAGGTTTGATTTATGAGATTGATGTCGATGATCATCATCATGCAATGATCACGATGACATTGACGACACCAGGGTGTCCTCTTCATGATAGTATTATGAATGGTGTCAAACATCGAGTAAGTCAAATTGAAGGAATTGAAGGTGTCTCGGTTAATCTCGTATGGGAGCCTGCTTGGACGCCACATAAAATGAGTGACAAAGCGAAGCATAGACTCGGATTCGGTTGAACCGCTCGTTATTAAAGAGCATATGGGCGGGATATATCGAATGCATCCAAAATTTACAATGAAGAGACCTAGCGAATGATTCCGTTTGCTAGGTTTTTTGTGAATCTACATGGAAAATGTGAACATCGTCTTCAATTTTCGTAGCCTAGATGGTATACTCGTTCGTAAATTCAAATTTTCATAGAAAAAAGAGCTTTTCAAGGACTTTTCATTACGAATTCATTGCTGTATCATAACAGAGATGAAAAAAATATGCTATTATAGTATGTGAGTGTGGAATAATTCACAAACTCGTCATAAATGAAAAGAAGTCAAAAGCGAATAAAAGGAACTTTATTTGATCCTATTCATTGATCAAACTCAATGATTGTATAGGATATCGAATATATTGGAAGGAGTGACAGCCAAGAGAGGAACGAACAATTGAAAGATTTTCATAATTCCAAAGGCTTTTGATGATTTTGTGTGCCTACGAATTACTAGTAAGAATGAATCGGACGTTGGAAAAGGAAGGTCGATGATTGATTGCAATAACTGCACATCGTCACTAAACAGTAATTTTTTAGAAACTCGTATGTTCGAACAATGCTAATGCCTTTACAGTCTTCCGAATATTGTAGACTCAATTCGTACACTACCCTGGAAATAGTAGCAGAGGCGTGTATAAGGAAAAGTGGAAAGGAAGCATAATAAAAAAACGCATTGTTTTTCGGATATGAAATGAATAAATCAATCGATTATTTAGAAATAACGGCCAAGTCGGCGTTCATTTGAAATTTTTTCATACATAGTTAAAGATGATTTGCTGTTTTATGATGGGTTTTGGAAGTAGCACATCCTATAAAACAATGTTATAATTTTCTGAGAAGAAGGAGCGGAAGAACGATGATAGAGAAGATGAAGTCAACCTCGTTTGAACAAGTCGATTATGAAACGTGGCAAGAAGTAGCTGCGAAATCACTACGTGGGAGAACGGTTGATACATTAACGACAGAAACAGTCGAAGGTATTGAAATTCAACCACTATATACAATTGAACAGCTAGACAACTATTCGGATGAAAAAGTCAAACAGATGATCCAAGCCGTTCGTGAAGGAAAAGCAAACGATGAGTGGACGGTAGCTCAGCAGTCATACGCTGAAACAGGTGAATTATTTCTTAAGCAATTGCAAGACTCACTTGAAAAAGGAAATGAGTCTGTTGTTTATGATGGAAACAAGCAGATTGCATGGGAAGAAGAGCAATTGGCCCAATTAGCAAAAATTGTAGTAGACGTTCCGGTCTATGCAATGAACGTAAAAAAAGACGACTCTTTTTTGAACCTATTTGAACGCATTCCAGCAGAAAAACGCACGCGTGTTCGAGGAGCGGTTTCTGGTGAATCGATTGCCTTACCAGATGGCTATGAAAGCATTCGAACGATTTGTGCAGATCTCCGACAACTTCATCATGACGGAGCCGATTCCGTTACAGAACTAGCGATCGCTTTAGCAAAAGCTGCCGATGCTTCTGTTTCATATGAAGATTTTTCGACATTTGCTGACAAGTTTTTTGTGCGGTTTTCGATTGATACACACTTTTTTATGGAAATAGCTAAAATCAGAGCATTTCGTGTGTTGTGGGACACATTTAGTAAAGCATATGGAGTGACAGATTCCCATCCAGTACCTGTCCATTCAGAAACTTCACTTCGAACGTATTCGAAACTCGATCCATATGTTAACCTTTTACGAGCAGGCAACGAAGCATTTGCAGCAGTACTTGGTGGAACAGACGTCCTCACGGTTCATCCACATGATGTGTTAACGGGGGTGACTTCGAGTTCGTTACGGTTAGCACGCAATGTACAGCTCGTTATAAAGGAAGAAACACTCGTCAACAAAGTTGTTGATCCAGCAGGTGGGTCGTATTTTTTAGAAACGATTACGAAGCAGCTTGTTGAGAAAGCATGGGATTTTTTCTTAGAAATTGAATCACAAGGCGGTTATCAAGCTTACATTTCGAGTGGCCAACTTGAACAACGATTAAAAGAACGGCGAGATTTCAGAATGGATAAACTCGTGCGAAATGAAAAATCATTAATCGGTACGAATGTTTATGCTGATCCAACAGATGAGTTAGATGAAACCGAAGGATCTGTTCATGTTGATCGAAGACTTGCGGAACCATATGAACAATTCCGTCACCATTTCCAAAATGACCAACCGAAAATCGTTTTATTGACATTTGGAAAATTAGCTCACTTTAAACCACGTGCTGACTTTGTTAGCGGATATTTAGCTACAGGTGGGCTAGAGAGCGAATGGAGTCCCGCTTTTTCCTCTGTAGATGAAGCGCACGAATGGGTTAAAAACAATTCTTTTGATTACGCAGTTATTTGTGCAAGTGCATCTGAAACGGAAGAAGTCGTCAATGCGTTCATCAAGCAGATGCCCAAATCTTTGTGGATTGATGTTGCTGGAAAATATGACTCTTCTGTAGAAAAATCATGGCTCGATGCCGGCATAAATGGATTTATTTATAAAGGTCAAAATCAAATTGCTAAACTGACAGAAATAAACAATCGATGGAAAGGAGAAAGTCATGATGAGTAAACCTGATTTTAGTAAAGTACAACCATTTGCAACAGAGAGGCCTGACTCGGTTCATGATTCATCGACGGCCGAAGAAAATCTTCTGCACACAAATGAAGGAATTGACATTAAGTCGCTATACACGGACAAAGATTTGCAAGGGTTAAAACATTTACGAGATTTTCCAGGGATTGCCCCGAACACGAGAGGTCCCTATCCAACGATGTATGTCGCTCGTCCGTGGACCGTTCGCCAGTATGCAGGTTTTTCAACAGCAGAAGAAAGTAATGCTTTTTACCGTCGAAACTTAGCGATGGGGCAAAAAGGGTTATCGGTTGCTTTTGATTTACCGACTCACCGTGGTTATGATTCCGATCATCCTCGTGTAACTGGTGACGTTGGAAAAGCGGGAGTAGCCATCGATTCGGTCGAAGATATGAAAATATTATTTGACGGCATTCCACTTGGTGAGATGTCGGTCTCAATGACGATGAATGGTGCAGTCTTACCTGTTATGGCTTTTTATATTATAGCCGCTGAAGAACAAGGGGTTAAACCAGAACAGCTTGCTGGAACCATCCAAAATGACATTTTAAAGGAATACATGGTGCGCAATACGTACATTTACCCACCGAAAATGTCGATGCAAATTATAGCTGATATTTTTGAATATACGTCGAAATATATGCCGAAATTCAACTCGATTTCCATTTCAGGTTATCATATGCAAGAAGCTGGAGCGACAGCGGACCTTGAACTCGCCTACACCCTTGCTGACGGTTTGGAGTATGTCAGAACAGGGTTAAAAGCAGGGATTGATATTGATTCATTTGCTCCAAGACTATCGTTTTTCTGGGCGATTGGAAAAAATTACTTCATGGAAGTTGCGAAGATGCGAGCAGCCCGAAAAATGTGGGCACAAATGATGAAAACCTTTGATCCGAAAAATCCGAAGTCACTCGCGTTACGCACCCATTCACAAACGTCGGGATGGAGCTTGACGGAACAAGACCCATTTAACAACGTGACACGTACACTAATCGAAGCGAACGCTGCGACGATGGGACACACACAATCCCTTCATACAAATGCTTTAGATGAAGCGATTGCCTTACCGACGGATTTCTCAGCACGAATAGCTCGTAACACACAGCTGTTTTTACAAGAGGAAACGAATATGACAAAAGTAGTCGACCCATGGGGGGGATCCTATTACGTCGAGAAATTAACCGATGAATTAATGGAAAAAGCGTGGGAACATATTGAAGAAATTGAAGAACTCGGTGGTATGGCCGAGGCGATTGAAACCGGCTTACCAAAAATGAAGATTGAAGAAGCAGCTGCGAAACGTCAAGCCCAAATTGACTCAAAAGCAGAAGCAATCATCGGTGTGAATAAACATCAACTCGACGAAGAAGAGCCGATTGATATTTTAAATATCGATAATACAGTCGTTCGCCAGAAGCAAGTCGACCGTTTAGAAAAGATCCGTAAGACACGCGATGAGAAAGCAGTAGCAAAAGCTCTTCATGCACTTACAAAAGCTGCTGAAACCGGCGAAGAAAACTTGCTTGCTTGTGCAGTAAATGCCGCCCGTGCACGTGCGACGATCGGTGAAATTTCTGATGCCATTGAAGTTGTCTCCGGTCGTCATAAAGCTATTGTCCGTTCAGTCAGTGGCGTATATAGTACAAACTTCTCTGATCAAGAAGAAATTGAAGAAGTCAAACAAATGACAGACGACTTTTTACAAAATGAAGGACGACGACCACGAATTTTAATTGCTAAGATGGGTCAAGATGGTCATGACCGCGGCGCTAAAGTCATTGCTTCTTCTTTTGCAGACCTTGGCTTTGACGTTGATATTGGACCGCTCTTTCAAACGCCAGAAGAAACAGCGACTCAAGCCGCTGAAAACGACGTTCACGTTGTTGGGGTGAGCTCTCTTGCAGCAGGACATAATACATTAGTTCCTCAACTGAGAGATGAATTAAAAAAACTAGGTCGTGAAGACATATTAATCGTTGTAGGAGGGGTAATTCCAGCTCAAGATTATGCCTTCCTTCGTGAAAACGGAGCATCTGCTATTTTTGGACCGGGAACAGTGATTCCTGTTGCTGCGCAAAGAGTCATCGAAGATATTTATCATCATCTTGGTTATGAGGAAGTGGCTGAATGACAGATAAAAAAGAAGCAGGAAACAAAGACAGTGCCATGCACGTAATGGATGGCATCCACTCTTCACATGACGGAATGAGTTCATCTTCCAAACGACGATTCGTAAAGAAAAAGAAACAGATTCCCATAGATGAGCTAACAGAAAAAATTTTAGCGGGATCCCGGCTTGATCTCGCACGGGGAATCACATTGTTAGAAAGTATTTCAAAACGAGATAAACAAGCTGGGCAACAACTGTTGCACAATGCTTTACCACATGTCGGAAATAGTATACGCATCGGCATAACAGGAGTACCTGGAGCTGGAAAAAGTACGTTTATCGAAACTTTTGGTCTCAAGCTATGTAACATGGGTTATAAAGTAGCTGTATTAGCGATTGACCCAAGTTCATCTTTAACAGGCGGGAGTATTTTGGGAGATAAGACGCGGATGCAAGAGTTAGCCAATCATCCAAACGCCTTTATTCGTCCGTCCCCTACGTCTGGAACGTTAGGTGGCGTTCATAAAAAAACACGAGAAACGATGCTGCTTTGTGAGGCGGCCGGCTACGATATTATTTTAATTGAAACTGTCGGCGTCGGGCAAAGTGAGACAGCTGTACGGAACATGGTCGACTTTTTTATGCTCCTCGTCATCACTGGTGCAGGGGATGACTTGCAAGGCATGAAAAAAGGAATCATGGAGTTGACAGATTTAATCGTCGTTCATAAGGCTGATGGAAAAAACAAACGCCTTGCAAAACGAACGGTACGCGAATATCGACAAATTTTACACCTTTTACAACCCGCATCCCCAGGTTGGATGTCGAAAGCTCTTCCTGTATCATCTCTTGAACGAACGGGGCTTGACGACGTATGGGACACGATTTTATCTTTCAAAGAGACGTTGGAGAAGAGTGAGTATTGGTATAAACGTCGCCATTTACAAACGAAAGATTGGTTCCATACAATGATTCGCGATCGATTAATTGACTCTTTCTTCGCCGAAGAAGGTCGGCGTGAACAGGTAAACATACTCGAAAAACAGCTATTGGAGGGTCAGTTGACAGTTGCTGAAGCCGTCGAACAATTGTTTAAATAGATGATGCCTAATGGGAGTTTTTGATTCGTTATACATGAATGACAACCTAAACACTGCGATCATAACCCTTCACTGTGATTGCAGTGTTGTTATGTCGTTTCTTAATGTAAAGCAAAAAAAGAGCCGTCATATGACAGCTCTTTTGATATTTAACGGTTAGTCCATATTCACCCAAACACTTTTCACTTCTGTATAGTTATCTAAGGCATAGCTTCCCATTTCACGACCAATTCCAGATTGTTTGAAGCCACCGAATGGTGAGGCAGCATCAAAGACGTTGTAAGCGTTGATCCAAACGGTTCCTGCTTTTAGGCGATGGGCAATGTAGTGAGCATTTTTCAAGTCCTGTGTCCAAATACCTGCCGCTAGTCCATAATCGGAGTTATTTGCCTTAGCGATGAGGTCGTCCAAGTCATCAAATGGCATGGCTGCGACAACAGGTCCAAAGATTTCTTCCTTAGCAATGGTCATTTTGCTGTCAACATCAGCAAAAATCGTCGGCGCAACGAAAAACCCTTTGTCAAATGGAATGTTTCCACCGGTTAGGACTTCAGCACCTTCTTCAACACCTTTGTCAATGTAGCCTTTAACTCGTTCTTGTTGTTGGGAGGAAATCAACGGTCCCATGGTTGTTTCTTCGTCTAGACCATCACCCTGTTTAATATTTTCAGCAGCGGTTGTTAAATCTGCAAGAACATTGTCATACATTTTTTTCTGGACGAAGAGACGGCTTCCTGCACTACATACTTGTCCTTGGTTGAACATAATCCCGTGAATGGAACCTGGAATTGCTTTTGATAAATCAGCATCAGGTAAAATGATATTCGGTGATTTACCACCTAATTCAAGAGTGACACGTTTCATCGTATCAGCGGCTGTTTTCATAATTGATTTACCGACAGGTGTTGATCCTGTAAAGGCAATTTTGTTCACTAAAGGATGTTCTACGAGAGGTTGTCCAGCGGTTGAACCAAATCCTGGAACGATGTTAATAACACCATCTGGAAAGCCTGCTTCAGTAGCTAATTTGGCTAAATATAAAGCAGTTAGCGGTGTGCTTTCAGCTGGTTTAAGAATTACAGTACAACCGGTTGCTAAAGATGCACCTAATTTCCATGCTGCCATCAACAATGGGAAGTTCCACGGAATAATTTGTCCGACAACACCGACCGGTTCATGTCTTGTGTAATTGAAGAAATGACCTTGGACTGGAATGGTTTGACCGACAATTTTTGTTGACCAGCCGGCAAAATAACGAAAATGTTCGATGGCTAAAGGGACGTCAGCATTCATCGTTTCACGCATCGGTTTTCCGTTATCTAATGTTTCTAATTGAGCAAGTTCTAATTTATGATCTTCCATTAAATCAGCAAGTTTATAAATCAATCGGCTCCGTTCAGCCGTTCCCATTTTTGACCATGGGCCATTGTCAAATGCTTCTCGAGCAGCGCGAACGGCACGGTCGATATCTTCTTCAAGCGCTTCTGACACTTCAGCTAATTCTTCGCCTGTCGCAGGGTTATACGACTTGAACGTTTTTCCTGAGGCCGATTCGACAAATTCTCCATTCATATAAAGCTTCTTAACTCCTTGTAAAAATTCTTTTAGTCTTGGGCTAATTTGTTGAGTCATGAATAGCTCTCCTTTGTATGAGAATTTTATCTTTCACATTTATTGTAAATGATTGCAGGTGTATGGTAAAAAACACCATTAGTTGTTGGGCCTTTTACTTTTTCAATAATAAATAGATGAGAAATATGGAGCTCCGATGAGCGTAACCATAATTCCTGCTGGAATGCCATCAGATTCCACTAAGTTGATGGTACAAGCAAATAATAACAGCCATCCACCTATGAGAATGACGATGGGCATAAATATTTGGTGTCGTGGCCCGATTGTTTTGGCTATATGTGGTGCCAGCAGATCAATAAAAGACATTCTCCCGGTAACTGAAACAGCAGAAGCAGCTAGGGCAACGGCTGTTAACAGCAAAGCTACGCGCTCCTTTTCAACGGAAACACCGATACCGATCGCTAACCAGGGAAGAATCGCCTAAATAAATGGCTAATCCGTTCCCAAAATATTCCCTGCAAGCCATTTGGCAATTAAATTGACTTTTTCCCGTTCTGCCGATGAAATGAGAACGATCCCTACACCGGAAAGAGCCATAGAAAAGCCAACCCCGGTTAAGACAAAGTGAACAGGTTGAAGTCCTGTATGCTTATTATATGTAAAAAGATAAATGATTAAAGCTGTCAATAAAGCACCAATAAAGGCAACAATTAGCAGGACATAAAAAAATGATCCAGCTGCTATAGGGAAAAACAAAAAGAATCCAGCGATGGCTACACCAGCACCGGAATGAACTCCGATAATTCCAGGACCGGCTAATCATTACGTGTAATTCCTTGTAAAAGAGCACCTGATAATGCGAGAGCCATTCAGGCTAACAACTTCAGAATCGAAACCACGATTTGTAATGGGGAAATTGTAGTGGAAATCTTCGAGCAAAAAATTATGGCGTTTTTAATGTTTTCTGGAACAGCTGAAGAGGCTATGCATTTTTATACGTCAATATTTACTGAGTTAGAAATTATTACGCGTTATGAAGCGGATCAAGGAGGGGAAAAGGATGCGATTTTATATGCTATTTTCTCAATAAAAGGATAATTGTTTATGTGTATGGACAGTAATGTGGAGCACGAATTTACATTTACATCGGCGATGTCTCTGTTTGTAGAGTGTGATACGGAAGACGAAATCAATCGCGTATTCGAACAGCTATCAGAGGGCGGATCGGTATTCATGTCTCCTACCTCTATACCTGTAAGTGGAAAGTTTGCCTAGGTTGAAGATCGATACGGTGTCTCGTGCCAATTAAACGTGACGAAAAAAATAGCGGATCACCACCTTCATTGAGGGAGAAAAGAATCACCTCGATGAAGGTTTTTTGATGAATGAAATATATTAGTTCTCTTTCCAACAAAGTGAAGTCTGTTTGTGCAAATAGACGCATGAATCTGTAAAAATCAGGGCACTACTAAAAAGAAAGGAGTTAGGCATGGATAAAAAAGTGTTGAGAAACCCTGTTTTTATTAGTTCATCTATCTTTTTAGTCAGCGTTGTTCTCATAGGGATCATGATGCCTGCTGCATTTGGAAAAGTGGTTAGTCAATTATTTGATTTTACAACAGAAAACTTCGGCTGGTTTTATTTATTATCTGTTTTTATCATCATCATTTTTTTGATTGGGTTAGCGATTAGCAAATATGGTTCGATTCGTTTAGGTGAAGATGGACAAACGCCGGATTTTCCGTTTTTTACGTGGATTGGAATGTTGTTTTCAGCAGGATTTGGTGCGGGGCTCGTTTTTTGGGGTGTTGCTGAGCCGATGAGTCATTTTTTTACAACTCCATTTGCTGGAATTGAACCACAGTCAGAAGTTGCAGCAAGGCTTGCTATGGGATATTCCTTTTTCCACTGGGGAATGAGTCAATGGTCTCTTTTTGCTATGGTTGGGCTTGTGATTGGTTTTTTGCAGTTCAGAAAGAAGAAAAATGGTCTCATTTCTACTGCACTTGAACCTGTATTAGGAAAACGACCCAGCCTAAAGCATACGGTTGATTCATTTGCAGTTATTTCCACGGTGATGGGAGTGGCGACTTCTGTTGGACTGGGAGTATTGCAAACGAATGGTGGATTACATGCTGTTTTTGATGTGAATCACACCGTTACGACCCAAATGATCATTATTGGGGTCATTTTGGTAGCCTATATGTTGTCATCGACCACCGGTCTGCAAAAAGGAATTCGATATTTGAGTAATTTGAATTTAGGGTTAGCGCTTGGACTCTTATTGTTTACATTTATCGCTGGTCCGACTGTTTTTATTCTCGAATCGTTTACATTAGGAATCGGCGACTATATAACAAATTTTATACAATATAGTTTGCGTCTCGAGCCATATAAAGAAGGGACGTGGGTCCGTGATTGGACGATTTTTTACTGGGCGTGGGCGATTGCTTGGTCTCCGTTTGTTGGCGCATTTGTTGCGCGGGTATCGAGAGGGCGAACGATTCGCGAATATATATTCGGGGTCATGGTTGTCCCTCCTCTTATTGCATGCCTTTGGATTGCTGTTTTCGGTGGCACGGCGCTATGGAATGATTTACATAGAGATGCGCAAATTGCGGAAGCTGTCAATGAAGATCTTACATTAGCATTATTTCAAACGTTTGCTCATTTACCTTTCACTACATTTTTATCGATCGTAGCGCTCTTATTAATTTTTACGTTTTTAGTGACGTCCGCTGATTCGGCGACGTATATTTTGGCGAGCATGACAGCGAAAGGGAGTTTACATCCCCCGTTATTTACAAAAGTCGTTTGGGGGGCACTCGTATCATTAGTTGCAGCTGTACTTCTTTTTACTGGTGGTTTGGAAGCGTTACAAACAGCTTCGCTCATATCGGCGTTGCCCTTCACGGTCGTTTTATTATTATTACTCGTAGCGATCGTCAAACTGTTGAATAAGGAAATGCCACCGATTAAAAAAGAGGAGTTGAAACGCTTTAAGAAAATGGAAAAAGCCGTGCGAAAAGATGAATAATAGGTTCTTTGGATACAACATAACAAAAGCTTAATCTCTCTGAAGAGGTTAAGCTTTTTATTCCTAGGACGATCTTTTAACATTTTCTGTTTGCTTATGAACGTGTTGTTCTCTCGTTAGGATTGATTCAGCAATGATGGCAATGAGTGAGCCGAATACAAGTCCGTTACTCAGGACAGACACAACTGTTGGTGGCATGGCTGAAAATGCTTCAGACGGAATAAACATCACACCGATTCCTGCGAAAAGCGAGACACCGACAATTTGAAATACATGTTTCTTGTTTTCAACGGTTTCAAAACTTTGTAAGGCTAAGCCGATAATGCTGGCGAAGATTGGGAAAATCGCTGCATATCCGACTGCTTCCGGAATCGAAGCGACAAATGAAGTAATTTTCGGGACTAAACTGATTCCTACAATGAGCAGTGAGCCGATGATAAACGGTTTCTTACTCGTAATCTTTGTTGTTGAAATAAACCCAGCTGATCCTGAGATTGGCACAGCACCAATAGCAGAAAAGAAACCACCTAACAATTGGTTAATCCCTGAAATAACTCCTGTCTGTTTTAGGCGATTTGTTTCAAAGGGGACCTTTTCTTGTGCGAATACTTGTTGCACGACTTTTACAGTTGCTAACATATTTGCTAGCAGAAGAAATGTAATTAAAATCACCATGATGACCATGTTCATTTCAAGGCGCGGCGTTCCAAATGCAAAGATGTCCGGAAGTTTAAAGTGTTCACTGACGTTCATGACTGGTTTTGCCAAGTCAAACATGTAAAATAATATCCACCCAAAAACAATCGTAAACAGAACAGAATAATGTCCAATTCGTGGAAGCTTCATGAATCCATACGACAATAGGACAATGATAATCGAGAGGATCAGTGTTTTCGGGTCAATGAGTTGTGCATCGCTATGTAAACCGGTCATCCCTTGTAAAAATGAGCCGCTCAATTGAACAACCATCAGAATTAAATAGACGCCAACAACAGTAGGACTAATGAATTGGGCTATTTTTTCGACCCAACCGAATAAACTGAATACAATAAAAATGACACCGCTTAACAAAAAAGCGTATTGAAGCGCACGTAACGTTTCGACATGTGAACCAAATAAAATCGGACCTAATCCCGCATATAAAGAAAAAACTCCCCACCAAAGACCTGCTGGACCTTCTTGAACAGGGAGACGATGTCCAAATAATGTTTGCAAAATGCCTGCGATTCCAAGGACGAATAACGTTCGTTGCACAAACTCAACGGTTAATTCTGGACTGAGTCCATAACTAGAGGCTACAGCAATCGGAACAACGATACTTCCCATTAAAATAAACAACGCCCATTGGACCGATGACAGAAACGTCTTCATATCATCACTCCTCCTATGAAGACACTAAAAAATTGATAATATCAATTTATTATATAATAAATTACCAAAATGACACAAATAAAATGAATACTATTCATTGGAATAATGGAACAAAGTCCGATTCGGAAAACAATTTCTGTTTAACTCGAATGAAACCATATCAACCTGTCAATTTATAAAAACGAACGACAGCTACCTTTATATCGAGCATAACCATCCATATTTTTCATTCTGGATAAAAAAAGAATGATCGTATTCGTTTTGATTCCTTTTTTCTTTGTAAAAAGTTCGTTATAATTAAAAAATGTAGAGAAAATGGTTGGAGGTAGAATTGTGAAGCGGTTAGTTGTTTATAGTGGTTCAAGTTATGGGGCATCTCATGCTTATCAACAAAGTGCGATTCAATTAGGGAAAGAATTAGCGGCACGGAACATTACACTCGTTTATGGTGGTGCGAGTGTCGGATTAATGGGGGTTTTGGCTGATACGGTATTACGTCAAGGCGGGCAAGTGATTGGTGTTATTCCTAGTTTTTTAGAAGAGCGGGAAATAGCACATCCATATGTAACAGAGTTATATACGGTAGAAACGATGCATGAACGAAAAGAAAAAATGGCTTCTTTAGCGGATGGATTTATTGCTTTACCTGGTGGCATCGGGACCTTGGAGGAATTTTTTGAAGTTTTTACTTGGGCTCAACTAGGGATTCATAAAAAGCCATGTGGAATTCTGAATATTAATGATTATTATGCCCCGCTTCAGCACATGTTAGACCATATGGTCAATGAACAATTTTTGCATGAGAAACACCGGTCCATTCCTTTCGTTGATACCGATCCCAAACAGTTGCTAGATCGATTTAAAACCTATCAACAATCTCCTGTTCGAACATATACGAAATAAAGATCCATTTCGGATTGGGTGTAAATTGGAAGAACGACACGCGATTTTCGTGTCTGAACGGATATAAAATGAAGCACAAAAAATGTGTTGTCTCGATGTTACTTACCATTTACACGATGAAAAAGTCATTTTGTCTACGGTGTTTAAAAGAAGGCTGTTTCCAATCAAGTTCGTTTGCGTTCGTCTTGTGGAAACAGCCTGTTTGGTTACATGGCATTTTTAATTATTTCGATCACTTCTTCTAATTTAGGTTTACGTGGATTGGTTAAAGCAGTTGCATCTTTCATCGCATGTTTAGCTAATGTTTCAATGTCTTCTTCTTTTGCACCTAGTTCTTTAAAGCCTGATGGGATGTTCAAGTTTTTCGCCAATCTTTCAATCGCTTGAATACCCATTTCGGCTGCTTCATACGTGCTTAATAGCTCAATATTTTCGCCTAATAACGCGGCGATCTCAGCAAAACGTTCTTTTCTGGCAATTAAGTTAAAGCGACAGACATGGGGAAGTAAAATAGCATTACAGACACCGTGTGGGAAATTGTAAAATCCACCGAACTGATGAGCAATCGCATGTACATATCCGAGTGATGCATTATTAAACGCCATTCCTGCAAGGGATTGGGCATATGCCATTTGTACGCGCGCTTCCATATCAGCACCATTCGCTACCGCGCGGGGTAAATACTTTGGAATGATTTTGATCGCATGTATGGCCAGTGCATCGGTAATCGGGGTTGCATCGGTGGAAACATACGCCTCAATTGCATGAGTGAGTGCATCGAGCCCAGTTGCTGCAGTTAAACTTGGGGGCATACCTTTCATAAGGTTCGGATCGTTAACTGACAGCGTCGGCGTAACGTGCTTATCAATAATTGCCATCTTTACTTTGCGTTCGGAGTCAGTGATAATTGTGAACTTCGTTAATTCACTCCCTGTACCAGCTGTTGTATTAATCGCTACTAAAGGTACCATCGGTTCCTCCGATTGATCAACACCTTCATAATCGTGAATTTTTCCTCCATTCGCTGCGACTAAGGCTATTCCTTTACCTGCATCGTGTGAGCTACCCCCACCTAAAGTGACGATACTATCACATTGTTCAGACTGAAAGGATTCCAAACCTTCTGCAACATTTTGATCTGTTGGATTGGGTTCGGCTTTTGGAAAAATAGCGATCTCTAACCCTGCATTGCGAACAATTTCAGCAATCTGTTCGGAAAGACCTAATTTGTGCAACCCTTCATCTGTAACTAATAATGGCTTTTTTACGCCTAGGTTTTTCAATCGAATTCCGACTTCATCAATCGTCCCTTCGCCAAATAAGTTGACAGAAGGCATGTGGAAAGAACTTTGCTTAATTAACATGGTGAGACCTCCTATAGTAAGAGTATTTGTAAAGCGATGTTAAAATGCGACCCTTCAGCACTAGAATGCATTAAACACCAAGGACGTTAGAAATAAACATCAAAAATCGTGGTCATTCGTTTCCTGATGATTCTTCTAACGATTCGAAGGCAAACAGTATTTATAGTTTGTGTTCATTTGTAAAAAAGATACTCATGATTTAGATGAACAAGATTCGTATAGTGGAGCATTGCTGAAAAGAAAAAGAGGGCAAGTATGTTGTTATCAAAAAACGGATTGTTCCAAATGGGCGAAACAATCCGTTTTACTCATACTTCAGGGGTTGGTGTTGGGGCGGGATACCCTTCTTCATATTGTTGATCAATCATGTTGCGAATTTCTTTTATCGATTTGCCATTGCTGAATTCAATGATCGATTCAGCGGCGATATCTAAGCATGCTTGACATTTCGTAGCGTGATCATCCCACACGAGGGAACCGTCATCGTTGTTTTGATGGATGAAGCAATCATAATTATCTCGGTGTCCGACTGACTCACCGCACCCACAATAGCAAGGAATCGATTCCAATAACGCTTGATGTTGGGAAACTGCTGTATACAATGTTTTCATATCTTCAGGCTTCCCATCTAAAAACGTAGGCAGTTCATCTGTCGAAGCCGTTTCTTCCCGAAGGTCACCAGCACTTTCATGCTGCTCTTCTTGATGATGCTCTTCTGGAGGTGTTTCTTGATTCGAACACGCCCCTACTACACTCAAAAGTACGATGAACAATACGATGATTGACTTTCGCATCTCTTCATACATCCCTTTCTTCTAGAAGTTTTGCTTGTTTATTATAACATGGGTTTCACAAGAGGATGGTTCTTTCTAAAAAGTGTGGAAAATATAAGGAAACATGTCTAATAGCAAACAGCTCTTATACATGGCACCCTTTTTTCAGCACGACGAAATCCACTCGTTTATAAATTCTCATTTCTTCCAAAAATATTTTTATGATGATATGATAGGTATTAAATCGTTGGAGGGATGGACATGACGTTAACGTTGTATTGCTATCCGAAATGTGGGACATGTAGAAAGGCAAAAAAATGGTTGGATGAGCACCACATTACATATAATGATATCCATATTGTAGAAAATCCACCAACAAAAGATGAGATTCTTGATTTCATGTCTAAAAGTGATTTACCTGCGAGAAGGTTTTTTAATACGAGTGGCAAAAGATATCGAGAATTAAACATGAAAGACAAAGTTAACGATTTAACTACGGAAGAAATGGCCGAATATTTAGCTTCCGACGGGATGCTCATAAAACGCCCGATTGCTACAGATGGTGAAAAAGTTACTGTAGGATTTAAAGAGGACGTTTTTCGAGAGACATGGTTGTAAGGCGAAGAAAATTGGAATTCATTTGCATTACCTTGTATAGTAAAAGTGCAATGATTATAATGGAGGGATACCAATGAACTTACCAAAAGAGTTACTATATTCTGATGAACATGAGTGGGTAAAAAAAGAAGATGGTCGAGTGCGAATCGGTATTACTGATTTTGCACAAGATGAGCTAGGTGACATCGTGTTTGTGGAACTTCCTGAAGTCGGTGAGGAAGTGGAAGCAGACGAGCCTTTTGGAAGTGTTGAGTCCGTTAAAACAGTATCCGAACTTTATGCACCGGTTAGTGGAAAAGTGGTCGAAGTGAATGAAGAGCTAGAAGATCATCCGGAGTTTGTCAATGAATCTCCATATGAAAAAGCGTGGATGATTGTTGTTGAACCTACTAATGAGAGCGAGTTCGACGAATTACGATCTGCTGACGGTTACAAAGAATTCATCGAAGAAGATTAATGGAACGGATGGAAGTTAGGCTGGCTATTTCTATGAGTAAGAAAAAGTCAGCCTAATTCGCTTGCTGACAAGAGGTTCAATCAAAATGATTACAAATCATTTGTACGGTGATTGATCACGAACCATAGTGAGGTGCTTTCTTTTGGAAATAGATCAACCTCGTAAAGTGGTGATTGTAGAAGGTAAAACGGATAAACAACAGATTGAAAAAATTATCGCTGAACCACTTACGATTATATGTACACACGGGACGTTAGGGATTGAAGAATTTGATGAACTGTTAGAAACGTATGATTTAGATCATCAAGATGTCTATATATGTGTCGATGAAGATGAACCAGGATTAGAACTGAGAAAACAGCTCACAGGTGAATTGCCACACGCAAAACATATCCGAGTGCCTAGTGAATGTAAAGAGGTAGCTACAACTCCTTTAGACGTATTAGCTATGTCATTCAAAAGGCAAGGGATAATCGTCAATCTTCGTTTTTTAGTGTAAGTTCACAAAGACTAGGGTGATTTTTTGCTACAGATTACAGAAGAAATTTTACAAAAAGACCGTTTTATGTTGTACATCCACACTCCGTTCTGTGGAACGTGTCATGTAGCTCGCAGCATGTTGGACAAAATTGAAACAACACATCGAACCCATTTGTTTTATGAAATGAATGCTTCTTTATTTCCTGAATTTATGCATGAACATCAAATCGAAAGCGTTCCTTGTTTATTGATTAAAGACCAAGGGGAAGTGAAAGAAAAAGTTTATGCGTTTCGCTCCATTGCTAATATTTACAAGTACTTATTAGCGTATAAACCAGAACTATTCAGCTCAGATGATTGAATGGATCAGTAAATCGGTTTGCATAGAAAAACGCCTAACAGATCACCGACAATGGGGTCATTTTTCATAGTTGACAAGTCGATGATAAAATGATAAATTTATCTTATTCTATTAAAAATCATATACAAAAAAACTCTTATCAAGAGTGGGGGAGGGACAGGCCCGATGAACCCACGGCAACCTGCAAATAATTTGTTTGATATGGTGCTAAATCCTGCAAAGTAATCACTTTGGAAGATGAGAGAACGAAAAGATTGCTAAAACGTCTTTCTGTTCTCTACAGGAAGGCGTTTTTTAAATAGAAAGACGTTGACAGCTGAAGGGTGAATGAACAGATGATATCGATTAAAGGCTTACGAAAAATTTTTACAACGAACGAAACAGAAATTACAGCAGTAGATCACTTAGATCTCGATATAGACGAAGGTGAAATCTTCGGGGTCATCGGTTATAGTGGTGCCGGCAAAAGTACGTTTGTGCGTTTAATCAACCGTTTGGAAGAACCGACTGCGGGTAAAATAACGATTGGTGGAAAAGATATCACCTCCTTAAAACAAAAAGATTTACGCATTGCTCGGCGCGACATCGGGATGATTTTCCAACACTTTAATTTGCTATGGTCACGAACGGTAGCGGAAAACATATCCTTTCCATTGGAAATAGCCGGTGTCGACATAGAGGAACGAAAACAACGTGTCCAACAGTTGATTGATTTAGTCGGGTTATCTGGACGCGAACATGCCTATCCATCCCAGTTAAGTGGTGGACAAAAACAGCGTGTCGGCATTGCCCGTGCTCTAGCTAATCGACCGAAAATTCTTCTCGGTGATGAAGCAACTTCTGCGTTAGATCCGGAAACGACCGACTCCATTTTAAATTTATTAGTTGATATAAATAAAAAACTTAACTTAACAATCATTTTAATTACACATGAAATGCACGTCATTCGTAAAATTTGCGACCGTGTAGCCGTGATGGAAGATGGAAAAGTGGTTGAACAAGGGGATGTGTTAGATGTATTTACAAATCCCCGACAAGAAGTAACGAAAAAGTTTGTCGGACAAGTCATGGGAATAGCTGATGAGGATGAAGGCATCCAACATATACGTGAATCGTGTCCAGAAGGAAATCTCTACCAGCTCCACTTTATCGGTGAGATGACGAATCAAGCTTTGATTAGTAGGTTAGCTAAAAAGTTTCCAATTGATATTCGCATATTAGAAGGGAAAATTACCCAAACGCAACATGGAGCATACGGGACATTGTACGTCCAAATGATTGGACATTCGGACGATATTGCCAAATGTGTACGTTACATTCATGATGAAACATCGGTGAAAGTAGAGGTTGTTCAAGATGCTAACTGATTGGTTTTCAAACGTAAAGTTAGAAGATTTATGGGAAGCAACGTATGAAACGTTTTATATGACCATTCTAGCCTTAATTGGAACTTTTATTTTAGGACTTTTACTAGGGTTATTATTGTACTTAACGGCGAAAGATGGTTTGTGGGAAAACAAGTTGATTCATGCTGTTGTCGGAGCAATTGTTAATATATTTCGAGCAATTCCATTTATCATATTAATTTTATTATTATTTCCTTTCACAGAGTTTTTATTGGGAACAATCCGCGGTCCAAAGGCAGCCTTGCCTGCTTTAATTATCGGTTCGGCTCCATTTTATGGCCGACTCGTTGAAATTGCGTTAAAAGAAGTTCATAAAGGGGTCGTAGAAGCTGCACAGGCAATGGGAGCGAATACGTGGACGATTATTTTTCGCGTATTACTTCCAGAATCGATGCCCGCGCTCATATCTGGTATAACCGTAACAGCAATCGCACTCATCGGTTACACAGCTATGGCCGGAGTGATTGGGGCGGGGGGATTAGGAAACTATGCGTATTACTTCGGTTTCCAACGTCGGGATTTTGATATCGTCCTCGTCTCCTCTGTTGCTATCGTTGTTATTGTATTTATTTTCCAATTTATCGGTGATTATTTCTCGAAAAAAATTGATAAACGATAAAAATATTACATCTAATATAAGGAGAGAAATCAAGATGAGAAAAATTTTAGTAGGATTATCAATCATTTTTGTATTATTTTTAGCCGCATGCGGTTCATCCGAAGACTCCAATCAAAAGGACAATGAAATAACCGTCGGAGCGTCTAGTGAACCTCATGCAGAAATATTAGAAGAAGCCCAACCGATCCTTGAGGAAAAAGGAATTACCTTGAATATCGAACAATATCAAGACTTTGTCCTCCCGAATGATGACTTAGAGAATGGTACGTTAGATGCAAACTACTATCAGCACATCCCATACTTAGAACAAACCGTTGAAGATACAGGGTATGATCTCGACTATATCGATGGAATTCACATAGAACCGATGGGCGTTTACTCCAAAGACATTAAAAGTATCGATGATATTCCAGAAGGTACAGAAGTGATTTTAAGTAATTCTGTAGCCGACCACGGAAGAATTTTAGCGTTATTTGAACAAGAAGGATTAATCGAATTAGATGACTCAATCGAAAAAATGGATGCAACCCTCGATGATATTACGGAAAATCCGAAGAATTTACAGTTTTCGCCTGATTATGAGCCGGCACTTTTACCAGAATTTTATGAGAGTGAAGACAATGTACTTGTTGCCATTAATACGAACTATGCAATTGGAGCTGAATTGAACCCGATAGAGGATGCTCTATTCATCGAGGGTGAGGAATCTCCTTATGTGAATGTACTTGCCGTTCGTTCCGAAGATATGGAAGACGAAGCCTTAAACACATTGGTGGATGTATTGCAATCTGAGGAAATGCAAGAGTTTATGATCGAAGAGTATTCAGGAGCAGTCGTTCCGGTTTCTGGCTCAGCTGAATAGCTCGAGAAATCGTCAGGCTAGGACATAAGTTAAAAAATTGACTTTAGATTAAATCATAAAAAAAAGAACCACATGAAATCAAGGTTTTTAAATTGAATTTCATGTGGTTTATTCATTTTACAAGGTTTTTTCCAGCATCATGATACTTATGTATATAAACAAGAACCCGAGTATTGATGCGTTTTAGCGACTATTTACTGAATTGATTGAACAACGCGTGTTTATACTGCTTGCGGTTAAGGCGTACGGTGTGTTAGACTAAGCGTTGAATCAATAGATGATAATCAGCAAAGAAATCGAATTATATTTTCAATACATTTAACTAATCGAGAAAATCCAGCTCGATAGATGAGAAATAACGCCCATTAAAGTCTTAAAACTACGACTTATCCAATATGCATATAGATACCACTATTCCCGTAGTGAAAACATAGCATTTAGGCAAAAAACCATACCTTTAGCCTTGCATCACCTCTATCCAGTTAAAAGATTTGCTTATACATTTGATATGATTTAAAATTATAATGAATATAGATTGAGAATGGAAATCACGATTTAATCCATTAGGTAAAATAATACTATTTGGAGGTATCAATATGGCTGGATCAACTCTAGAAATTAATAATCTTCATGTATCTATTGAAGGTAATGAAATATTAAAAGGTGTAGACCTAACGATAAAAGGTGGCGAATTTCATGCGATTATGGGGCCAAACGGTACAGGGAAGTCAACGCTTGCCTCAGCCATTATGGGTCATCCTAAATTCGAAGTCACCGAAGGGAGCATTCACTTAAATGGAGAAGATGTTCTAGAAATGGATGTTGACGAACGTGCACGGGCAGGTCTTTTCCTCGGAATGCAATATCCAAGTGAAATCACCGGCGTTACGACATCTGACTTTTTGCGTTCATCAATGAATGCTCATCGCGGCGAAGGTAATGAAATTCCGTTGATGAAATTCATTAAAGAAATGGATCAAGCACTTGATTTCCTTGAAATCGATAAAAACATGGCCCAACGTTATTTAAATGAAGGTTTCTCTGGCGGAGAGAAAAAGCGTAATGAAATTTTACAAATGATGTTATTAAAACCTGAAATAGCAATTTTAGATGAAATCGATTCAGGGTTAGACATTGACGCCTTGAAAGTCGTTTCCAAAGGAATTAACAAAATGCGTGAGGATCATCTCGGTTGCTTGATTATTACCCACTACCAGCGCTTGTTAAACTATATTGAGCCAGATTATGTCCATGTCATGATGCAAGGACGTCTCGTAAAATCAGGTGGCCCTGAGCTTGCAAAACGTCTAGAGGCAGAAGGTTATGAATGGATTAAAGAAGAGCTTGGAATCGAAGACGAAACAGTAGGACAAAATGCATAAACGCTAGGAGGGGTAATATGACTGTTGAAACAAAACTGGCATACGATGAAGACTATATTAAACAATTTTCGAAAAGTCGACAAGAGCCGGATTGGATGACGACGTTACGCCTTGAAGCCATTCAACAAGCTCATGATCTTGACATGCCAAAGCCTGATAAAACGAATATTAGTCGTTGGAATTTCACCCGTTTTAATCATGAATATGCGACAGGCGAAACCATTCAATCCTTAAGCGATTTACCAGAACAACTGAAAGAATTTTTTGATGAAAACGAGGCACCTGATAACTTACTCATTCAACGCAATCAATCGGTTGCCTATGTAAAAATAGCCGAAGAGTTGAAAGAAAAAGGTGTCATCTTTACCGATTTATTTACAGCGCTGAAAGAACATAGCGATCTAGTGAAACGCTATTATATGAAAGATGCGGTTTCCGTTGACGAACACCGATTAACAGCATTACATGCAGCGCTTATGAACGGTGGAATCTTTGTATATGTTCCACGAAATGTTCAAGTAGAGGCACCTATTCAAACGGTCATTTGGCAAGAAGATCCGACAAAGGCGATGTTTAACCATGTGATCGTCGTTGCCGATGAAAATAGTTCACTAACGTACGTCGAGAACTATATTTCCGAAAATGAAGACGAAGAAGCGACTGCGAATATCATCACGGAAGTCATCGCTCATAACAATGCACAGATTTCCTTTGGAGCCGTCGATCACTTCGGTAGTGGTACGACGACATATATGAATCGAAGAGGTGTCACGTATCGCGATGCATCGATCGATTGGGCATTAGGACAAATGAATGATGGAAATACGGTCTTTGAGAACATTACCCATCTCGTCGGTGACAATTCCACGGGACATGCTAAAGCGGTAACGGTTGGCCGTGGCGAACAAATTCAAAACTTTACGACAAAGAGTGTGAATGTTGGAAGAGAAACAGATGCGCAAATTCTACAACACGGTGTGAACATTGACAGTGCGACAACGATTTTCAATGCGATTGGAAAAATTGAGCACGGTGCATCACAAGCCAATGCTGAACAAGAATCTCGCTTGCTTATGTTAAGTGAGAAAGCACGCGGAGATGCCAATCCAATCCTCCTCATTGATGAGCACGATGTTACAGCAGGACACGCAGCATCGGTCGGCCGAGTAGATCCCATTCAAATGTATTATTTAATGAGTCGTGGGATTACAAAGGAAGATGCAGAACGCTTGATTATACACGGTTTCCTAGCTCCCGTCGTCGATCAATTACCGATACGATCTGTACAAAATCAGTTACGACAAGTCATTGAAAGGAAGATTTACTAATGGATGTCAAAGCGATCCGTGAACAGTTTCCCATATTGGATCAAGAAGTGAATGGCCATCCTTTAGTTTATTTAGACTCATCAGCAACGTCACAAACGCCTCGATCCGTAATCGAGGCCGTTGACGAATATTATCGCTTGGACAATGCGAACGTTCATCGTGGCGTCCATACGCTAGGTACACGAGCGACAGACAAATATGAAGGAGCACGAGAAAAAGTGCGCCGATTCATCAATGCGGAAAGTACCGCTGAAGTTATTTTCACACGGGGGACAACGACAGCGATTAACACGGTAGCTTCAAGTTATGCCCGTATGAACCTAAAAGCTGGTGATGAAATTGTCCTCACTCCGATGGAACATCACAGTAATATCATTCCATGGCAACAAGCTGCCAAAGCAACCGGAGCGACTTTGAAATACATTCCCCTTCAAAAAGATGGAACGATCACGTTAGAAGACGTTCGCAAAACGATCACGAACCAGACGAAAATCGTGGCGATTGCTCACGTATCAAACGTATTAGGAACGATTAATCCGATTAAAGAAATTGCAGAAATTGCCCACGAACATGGAGCAATCATCGTCGTCGACGGTGCCCAAGGAGCTCCACATATGTCCGTAGATGTTCAAGATTTAAACTGTGATTTCTATGCATTTTCAGGCCATAAAATGTGTGCGCCGACAGGAATTGGGGTATTGTATGGAAAACGCAAACTTCTTGAGCAGATGGAACCTGTTGAATTCGGGGGCGAAATGATTGATTTCGTTGACTTACATGATTCAACATGGGCTGACTTACCATGGAAATTTGAAGGGGGCACACCAATCATCGCGGGTGCCATCGGTCTTGGGGCAGCGATTGACTTTTTAAATGAAGTTGGTATGGACGACATTATGGATTACGAGATGAAATTGGCCGATTATGCATTGGAGAAATTACGTACAATAGATGATGTAGACATTTATGGTCCCGAAGAACGTGCAGCTCTCGTCACATTTAATCTCGGTGATGTCCATCCTCACGATGCAGCAACGGTTCTTGACTCACAAGGAATCGCTGTTCGTGCCGGACATCATTGTGCACAACCACTCATGAAATGGCTAGATGTGACAGCAACTGCACGAGCAAGCTTCTATTTATACAATACAAAAGAGGATATTGACCGCTTGGTCGACGGACTTCAAAAAACGAAGGAGTATTTTGGAAATGTCTTTTAGTAATCTAGATACACTTTATAGACAAGTTATAATGGATCATTATAAAACCCCTCGTAATAAAGGGACACTTGAAGGCGATACGCTAACCGTTGAGATGAACAATCCGTCATGTGGAGATCGCATCCAGTTAGAGATGCATGTAGAAAATGATCAGATTAAGGATATTACATTTGACGGAGAAGGTTGCTCCATTAGTATGGCATCCGCTTCTATGATGACCCAAGCGATTAAGGGTAAACCTGTGAAAGAAGCTTTGGAAATGTCACATGCCTTTTCGAACATGATGCTCGGTGAAGAGTTAGAAGAAGAGCAAGAAGAGGAATTTGGAGATATTATCGCTTTACAAGGGGTATCGAACTTCCCAGCCCGAATCGACTGTGCAACGCTAGCTTGGAAAACGATGGAAAAAGGCGTCCATGAAGAAAAATAATATTTGATTCATGATGTGTACCGTCGTGAAGTTATGCTTAATTCGATGTGAATGATTAAAAGGAGGTTTTTATTCATGGCGAAAAATATGCCGGAAATGGAAGAGTATAAGTATGGTTTTCAAGATAAAGACATTTCTGTTTTTCGAACAGAACGTGGGTTGACTCGTAAAGTTGTCGAAGAAATTTCCAAAATGAAAGATGAACCTCAGTGGATGCTCGATTATCGTTTGAAAGCTTTGGAACACTTTTATGAAAGACCGATGCCACAATGGGGTGGAGATTTATCAGAATTAGATTTTGATGAAATTATTTATTACGTCAAGCCTTCTGATAAGCAAGGAAGAACGTGGGATGAAGTTCCTGAGGAAATTAAGCATACGTTTGACCGCCTAGGTATTCCAGAAGCGGAACAAAAATATTTAGCAGGTGTGTCTGCTCAATATGAATCCGAAGTTGTTTATCAAAGCTTAGAAGAAGACTTGAAGGAACAAGGAATTATTTTCTCAGATACGGATACAGCCCTCCGGGAACATGAAGAGTTATTCAAAGAATATTTCGGAAAAGTCGTTCCGTATACCGATAATAAATTTGCTGCTTTAAACTCAGCCGTTTGGTCTGGTGGATCTTTCATTTATGTACCGAAAGGAGTAAAAGCAACCACTCCACTGCAAGCTTATTTCCGCATTAACTCGGAAAACATGGGACAATTTGAAAGAACGTTAATCATTGTTGATGAAGGTGCATCCGTCCACTATGTAGAAGGATGTACGGCACCTGTCTACACGACAAATAGTTTGCATAGTGCGGTCGTCGAAATCTTCGTAAAAGAGAATGCCTATTGCCGTTATACGACAATTCAAAACTGGGCAAACAACGTATACAATCTTGTTACAAAACGAGCCACTTGTGCCGCAAATGGTACGATGGAATGGATCGACGGAAACATCGGTTCAAAAATTACGATGAAATATCCATCCGTTCTCTTAACAGGTGAAGGTGCTCGCGGTTATACAATGTCCGTTGCCTATGCAGGTAAAGGTCAATTGCAAGACGCAGGTGCAAAAATGCATCACTTAGCACCGAACACATCATCATCAATCGTGTCAAAATCCATTTCGAAACACGGTGGTAAAGTATCATACCGAGGAATTGTCCAATTCGGACGTAAAGCAGAAGGTTCTAAAGCGACGATCGAATGCGATACGCTCATTATGGATAACGAGTCGACGTCAGACACGATTCCATATAACGAAGTGTACAATGACAACATTTCATTAGAACACGAAGCAAAAGTCTCCAAAGTATCCGAAGAACAACTGTTTTATTTAATGAGTAGAGGTTTAGGTGAACAAGAAGCGACCGACATGATCGTCATGGGCTTCATCGAACCATTCACCGAAGAACTCCCAATGGAATACGCCGTCGAAATGAACCGCCTCATGAAATTTGAGATGGAAGGTTCAATCGGTTAAGGTCTTAAAAACCCCGTCACAGCAATGTGGCGGGATTTTTTTATGGTCATTTCAGTTTTGTCTGTTCGTGTCCCTGTTATCGCTAATTTTAATACAGTTTAGTAAAATTCTTTATACATATATACATTTGATAGCTTGAACCTCCTTCACTGGTATGATGATTTGATATAGACAGTTCCATTCCCGATAAGGCCGCTTTATTTTTACTTTTTCAATAGTTATTTCATCTTCTAGTTCCGTTGAAAGGCAACGATGATGGAAGCGAATCTTCGATTGAAGTAAACAAGATTAAGATGATTGTGTCACCCCATTAAAAGGTATTTTGAAATCCTACATTCAAAAGCTTCTTGACGGATTGCGTATCAGAGAGATCTTTTGCCACTTTCAAAGAAAATAAAAATAACCTAAAATTAAAAAGAAAGCAAACCATAACTCAATTAGACAGTTATAATGACCCATAGTGACAGCAAGGACAGTTGCATAATTGATTACTTTATGTTAGTTTATTGAAAATATATAAAGGTGACATTCGATGAAAAAGTGAGTAACTTATGGCACTCTGTCAAGCGAGTTAGGGGGAGTGGGAGCCTAATACAGCATCATAAGTGAAACGTACTTTGGAGAAGAATCTTGAAATGAAGTAGAGCCGTTCCGGGGCAGCACCTCGTTAACAATGGAAAGTGGTTGGACATCGTGACAACTAGAGTGGTATCACGAAATCGTTATGCTCTCGTCTCTAAATCGTAGAGGCGAGATTTTTTATATTGAAAGGAGAATGATGTTGTGGAACAAGCAGTGCTACAAAGTTTATCAAAAGTGATTGGCGATATCATAAATGAAAAAGAAATCGAAATGTTACTCGAAAAACCGAAACATGATGATCATTTAGGAGATCTTGCTTTTCCTTGCTTTTCATTGGCCAAACAATTACGTAAACCTCCACACGTTATTGCAAAAGAAATTGTTAAAGAAATGGAGACACATTTATTTGCTAAAGTAGAGACGGCCGGAGCGTACATTAATATTTTTTACGATCGGGTTGCTGTTACGAAATCAGTCATTTCACGGATTTTAAAAGAAGGATCTAGCTATGGATCAAAGAAAAACACAAACGAAAAAATCGTTGTCGATTACTCTTCTCCAAATATTGCTAAACCATTTTCGATGGGACAATTGCGTTCGACTGTCATCGGTAATGCGGTTGCGAATATTGCTGAAAAAAATGGTTATGAAGTGATCCGGATTAATCATTTAGGAGATTGGGGTACGCTGTTCGGTAAATTACTCGTAGCGTATAGACTTTGGGAGGATCAAGCAGCGATTGATACCTCTCCCATTCAAGAACTTCTACGTATTTATGTGAAGTTTCACGAAGAGGCAGAAAAAAATGAAAAGTTGAATGATTTAGCACGTGAAGCATTTAAAGCGTTAGAAGATGGGGAACATGAAACGGGCACACTTTGGAAATGGTTTAGAGAAGCATTACTAAAAGAGTTTGGAGCAATTTATGATGTACTCGGTATTCATTTTGATGCTTATGTGGGAGAAGCTTATTTATGTTGATCAGAATGAAGTCATGGAAGAAACGAAAGTGATGATTGATGAGAAAAACCCCACTTTATCCATTAAAGAAGCAGTAGCTAAGCAAGTTGGTGTAGGTGCGGTTATTTTTAACGATTTAAAAAATAATCGTTTAAATGATATTGAATTTTCCTTAGATGATATGTTGAACTTTGAAGGAGAAACAGGGCCATATATCCAATATACGTATGCAAGAACTCAGTCCATCTTATCGAAGAGTCCATCAGATATTGAAGCGAAACCGTTTACCGATTTAGGAGAAAGTGCTAGGCCTGTCATTCGAATATTACAAGAATTCCCACTAACTGTCGAACACGCATATGAACAAGCGGACCCTTCAATCGTTGCAAAATATGGGTTGCAATTAGCCCGTTCGTTTAACAAGTACGATGCACATAACAAAATTTTACACAAGGACGAACGATTACAAAATCGTTTAGCTTTGTGCCAAAGTGTGTCCATTGTGATGAAGGAAAGTATGCGGTTATTAGGGATTAACATGCGAATAGAGATGTAAGGGGCAGATCGTTTCACTTACTATGTTACGTTACTCTTTGTATGACTCGGTTTGGAATGTTTGCTAATCCGTAGAACCGTTGTTTGTTTCATCTCAATGACCTTGTAAGGATGTGCATAGATGTCGATAGGAATTATCCACAAACAATGGTAATATAAGGGTAGATCTTGATGTGAATTTTTATAGGAATTGAAGTGATTTTAACGTGGTTGCAATTATATATATATTGGTAGGCTTAATCACATCACTCATTGGCAGTTTAGCGGGATTAGGTGGAGGAGCTATTTTAATTCCTACATTGCTATTATTCTCGGCTTATTCTGCTCAATTTTCTTGGGTAACGCCACAAACAGCGGTCGGCTTGTCGCTTGTTATGATGATTTTTACGGCCTTAGCTTCAACGATTTCGTACTTCAAACAAGGGCGGGTTGATGATAAGACGGGGCTGCTTTTTCTCGGTGGGAGTATTCCAGGTAGTATGTTTGGTGCATGGCTTAACCAATTTTTTAAAACCGATCATTTTTCATTGTACTTCGGAATATTGATGATTATGATTTCGTTGTTATTTTTTTTGAAGCGGGAGCGAAAAGAAACTGTACCCTCTCCTTCGCAATCGATACGCACATTTACGGTGAACGATCAAGTTTATCGCTATCACGTGAATAAAATGTTGGCGATTGTGATCTCCTTTTTTGTCGGGATGGTATCGGGTCTATTCGGTATTGGTGGCGGGTCCATCATGGTTCCGGTAATGATTTTAATCTTTTCGATGCCGGCTCATGTGGCAACAGCAACATCCATGTTTATGATCTTTTTCACGAGTGCGATTGGAGCGAGTACCCATGTGGTGCTGGGACATATCCCGTGGCAAGAAGTCCTCTTTTTCTTACCCGGTGCTTGGATTGGTGGCAAGCTCGGAGCACGAATCAGTCATCACTTAACAGGAAAAGCACTGGAATGGGTTTTACGAATCATCATTATTTTCATCGGGATACGACTAATTTTTGATGGGTTATCGTAAGGAGTCTTGATATGTTAGAAAAATTATATTTTTACTATACGAATGATTTACACAGTCATTTTGATCATTGGCCGCATGTAACCGCCTTTTTAAAAGAAAGACAAGCGAAGCGGAAAGCAAAAAATGAATCACATTGGCTCATCGATATCGGCGATCATATCGATCGGATGCATCCGATCGCTGAAGCATTTATGGGGAAAGCAAATGTGAAATTAATGAATGATGTAGGTTATCATTTTGCAACGATTGGGAACAATGAAGGGATTACGTTGCCGCATGATGATTTATTTCATTTGTATGATGAAGCCGATTTTCAAGTGGCATGTACGAATCTCCATAGCTTGACAGATGAAGAACCAGCATGGCTGAAGAGAACGATCGAATTTGAGTCTCCCACTGGTATTAAAATAGGGATTCTCGGTTTAACAGCACCGTTTAATGATTTTTATGAACTGTTAGATTGGCACGTATCCTCGCCGCATGAGGCGTTAGAAAAACATGTGTCACAGCTGAAGAAGCGAACAGATATTATTATATTAATGTCTCATCTCGGTATTAGTGAAGACCGCGCGATCGCTCGGAATTTTTCCGAAATCGATGTGATCATCGGTGGTCATACACATCATTTATTACGGACAGGTGAAGAGGTTAACGAAACCTTACTTACCGCGGCTGGAAAGTATTGTGCTTTTGCTGGTGAAGTGATTTTAACGTGGGATCATGAAAAAAAACGGTTGCATAAAAAGGAAGCCTATACGACAGATGTAACCCATATGGAAAAAGATGATCCAACACAAGAAACGTTACGACAGCTTTCTATACGCGCAAATGAACATTTGAATAAGACGGTTGTCCATATTCACCGTCCGATTGAAGTAAGTTGGTTTAAACCGACTAAAATTATGCATGAGTTAACGAATACAGTCAAAGAATGGACCGGTGCAGAATGTGCGATGTTGAACTCGGGGTTGTTATTAGATCATTTTGCAGCGGGTGCAGTTACGTATAAAGATGTGCATCGCATTTGCCCGCACCCCATCAATCCGTGTGTCGTTGAAATGAGTGGAGATGAAATTAAAGAAGTCGTTCGTGTCTCAACGACAAAAGAATTCACACAGTATCAATTAAATGGTCTCGGTTTCCGTGGTAAAGTAATCGGGAAGATGATATTTTCGGGATTAGATGTCGACGTTGGGACACATGAAAATGGTCAAATATACATTAAACATGTTTCGTTTAATAAAGAACCGCTTCAAGCGGACCGTGAGTATTCGGTTGCCGTTGCTGATATGTTTACATTTGGAAGGTTGTTACCTGAAGTCGCAAAATCGAAAGTGAAAAAATACTTTTTACCTGAGTTTTTACGGGACCTCTTAGCACATACGTTACAAACAAAATTTTCGAACCACTAAATCAAAAAGGTTTTGTGCAGATCGAGTGAAGCTGGGTATATGTTGCAAATTGATTGATTTTTTTAGGTTGCATGAGAACTGCATGAGATCCAAGGCTTTTTAATTCGATTTCATGCGGTTTATTCATGTGAAAAGAGCTTGGTCCCTGCCTCATCATACCCCCGTTTATAAAAGTGACAAAGCAACTCCTTCAAGCATAGTCTATAGTGTATATCGTCGCGAAGGAGGCATGATGCGCAAGTGATCACCGTGAATCCATTAGAAGTGGATGGGTTAATTTTTACTGCCATGCGAGTCGAACTACCAAAAACGAATTTGTTAATGATTGCGAATGAAGTTGGATATATTATGTGTGCCGCACTTGATGTTGACGTGTTGAATGAAAAGTTAGCTGATCGAGAAGTTATTGCCGGGAGGGCGGAAGGTGTCCGAACGATTGATGATTTACTGCATGCTCCACTACAAAAAATAACTCATGCAGCAGCACAACAATATGGATGGGAAGAAGGGATGGTCGGAAAAGACGCTTTGTTACGAATTTCATGAAGCCTAAAAGATCTCTGTGATCTTTATTCCCATTTTCTTATCATCAAGGATTCTAACCCTCTTTACACGAGCATAAACTGTTGTAAAGGGGGTTTTTTATGTTTAGAAATCGATTGCCATTTAATCGAAAATTGGCACCTCCTCCAGGGCGGAATATATTTGTCATTTCGTTTATATTTTTTATTATTCTCCTTCTATTTAGTATATGGATTATTGATCGTGGCATTAAACCAGCACTCATGGAAATTGCTGAAAGAAAAACGACTGAATTTGCGACGCGAGCGATCAACGCGGCGGTCAAATTTGCGGAAAACTATACATTTGAAGATATCGCTGAAACGACGACTGATCATAATGGAAATGTGACGATTGTCGGGTGGGATTCTTCGATCGTCAATCAAATCAATCGTGCCGCAACAGATCGAGTTGAAGAGTTTTTTCATAGTATGAATCGCGGAGAACCACCGGAATATGAAGACCCTCTTGGTGAACCAGAAATGTATGGGGACACGGTGGATGAGCTTGTCGATCGGGATCCGACGGTTGTTGAAATTCCGATTGGGCAAGCGACAGGAAATACGATGCTCGCCAACCTCGGTCCAAAAGTCCCTGTAAACTTGGAACTTGTCGGTAGTGTACAAACCGATATTGTCGATGAAAGGGAAGTACTCGGAATTAACAATGTGTTTGTTACGCTTTATGTTCTCGTGGAAGCAGACGTACAAATCATCATCCCATTTACAACGGAAGTGACGAGTGTATCGACTAAAATTATGATTGATAAGCACCTAGTTATGGGAGACGTACCAGATTTTTATGGTGGTGACTCGGATGGCCCCTCGATCTCAATCCCGAAAGAAGACTTGCAAGATGACTAGATCTTTAGTACACTTAAGGTCATCATAATTTAATAATAGACCTTATCTGATCGGTGAGGTAGAGGTGCAAATAGCAAGAGTAATCAATAGGAGGATGACAACGATGAGTATTGATGAAAGGGTTGTTTGCCGAAGCATAATAAGTGTCAAACTTATTACTGTTGATGTGTCCTTGAATAAAGGGCATATTGTCATGCGAAATAAAAATTGGCATGGAGAACTACTGATCGAAATGGAGGATAACATATATTGCACTGTCGGACAATGATAAGTTATTTTCTATCATTGTCTTTTTGCTTTATACACCAAATCTCCATGCGATTGCTAGTAGAATATTGGAGGTTATAAGAAGATGGTAGGTACAATCTATTCTATAATCCCAGCTATACTCATGCTTGTACTCGTATTGTTAACAAGAAGAGTATTGTTATCTCTTGGGGCAGGTATTATCGTTGGTGCATTATTTATTCACGATTTTGCTATTTGGCCATCGATAAAAGAAATTTGGAGCGTTTTTTACGAGATTTTTATATCGGATGGCTCATTAAATGTAGGGAATCTGTTGTTGCTCGGATTTTTGTTACTATTGGGAAGTATGACCGCATTTTTACAAGCTTCTGGCGGAAGTAAAGCATTCGGTGACTGGATTATTCAACGTGTTAAAACGAGAAGAGGGGCTCAGTTATCCACGGCAGCTTTAGGTGTAATGATTTTTATTGATGATTACTTTAATAGTTTAGCAGTAGGTCAAATTGCCCGTCCGATGACAGACCGCCATCACATTTCGCGTGCAAAACTAGCTTATTATATTGACTCAACATCCGCTCCAGTAACCGTCATGTCTCCGATCTCGAGTTGGGGCGCATATATTATTGGGATTTTAGCAAGTTTGTTTGCTACGCATCAATTTTACGAATTTCAACCACTCGAAGCCTTTGTAAAAATGATTCCGTTGAATTTATATGCACTTGCGGCACTGTTACTCGTATTTCTTGTCGCTTATTTCAACGTCGATATCGGCCCGATGAAAGTACATGAAAGACGAGCGGTCAAAGATAAAGATCCAGTTGGACCGAACAATCAAAACATACCTGGTGATTTAAGTGATATGTTCAGTCCTCATGAGCATGGGAAAGTATATCATTTAGTTATTCCAATTGTTGTACTCATCGTCGTAACAATCTCGATGATGGTAGTGACAGGGATATGGGAAACGACTGGTGAAGTGACGATTTTCTCTATATTTGCCAATACGAATGTGAATTTATCTTTATTTACGGGTGGAATTCTCGCCGTTTTAATTAGTTTTATTTTTCATTTGCAACAAAAGCGTCCTCGAGCGAAAACGTGGCGTATATTTGTAGAAGGGTTTAAAACGATGCTTCCTGCTATATATATATTGCTATTAGCTTGGATGATTGGCTCGATTATCGGCACGTTAAAAACAGGTGAATATTTAGCTGCGCTCGTTGAAAGTTCAAACATTAGTCCTGCATTTCTCCCATTACTATTTTTCTTAATCGCAAGCTTGATGTCGCTAGCGACAGGTACGTCTTGGGGGACATTTGGAATCATGTTACCGATTGCCATTGAAACGGCACTCGTGTCCGATGTTAATTTATTGTTGCCAACATTAGCAGCTGTTTTAGCAGGGTCTGTATTTGGAGACCATTGTACACCGATTTCGGATACGACGATTCTTTCGTCTACGGGAGCAGGAGTTAACCATATAGATCACGTTATGACTCAATTACCATACGCCATTACAGCAGCGATTGCCGCAGGGTTAGGGTATACAGTGATTGGTTTTACCGAGCAGTTTATACTAGGTGTAGTCTTGACGTTATTCCTCATTATTTTGTTTACCGTATTCATAAAAATTCGTATGAAACGTACTCAACAATCATAATTAAAACGAAAAACTCCTTCTCATCATATTGAGCAGGAGTTTTTAATCATTGATGAGAATTTATGATAAAATTTACTTTGACATCGTTCCTTCGACCTATTATAATTTATATTATCAGAAAAGGGTTAAAATTAATAACAGTATCCATTATCTCACAATAACTGATAGACAAAAGAACTGGGGGGATTAAAAATGGAAACGCGTTCTCAATGGGGGACAAGGGCAGGTTTTATTTTAGCAGCGGTCGGTTCAGCAGTTGGCTTAGGAAATATTTGGAGGTTTCCAGCGGAAGCCTATGCAAATGGTGGTGGAGCATTTTTTGTTCCATACTTATTCGCCTTATTAACAGCGGGAATCCCCATCTTAATTATGGAGTTTACGATGGGCCATAAATATCGCGGTTCTTCGCCTTTATCATTTCGACGGATGAACAAACGTACAGAATGGGTAGGTTGGTGGGGAGTACTTGTCGCATTTGTTATTTCAACGTATTATTCGGTGATTATTGCCTGGGCAATATCATATGCGGGATTTTCTTTACAATTAAGTTGGGGGGCCGATCCTGAAACATTTTTATTTAAACAGCACTTACATGTGGTTGAGAATGCTGGACAGATCGGGAATTTGGTTCCTGGTGTACTCTTTCCATTAATCATCGTGTGGATTGTTGTTTTAGGTATTTTATATAAAGGCGTACGAAAAGGAATTGAAGTTGCTAACCGCATTTTTATCCCGACATTGACAATTATGTTTTTAATTATCGTTCTTCGAGCCGTTACGTTGCCGGGAGCATTACAAGGTTTAGATGCCTTTTTTAAACCCGATTTCTCGCAAATTCTCGAACCAAGTGTTTGGATTGCAGCATACGGGCAAATTTTTTTCAGTATGTCGATCGCATTTGCCATTATGATTACGTATGCAAGTTATTTACCGAAACGATCGGACTTGGCGAACAATGCTTTTATCGTCGGTTTTGGAAATTCAAGTTTTGAGTTGCTCGCTGGGATCGGGGTGTTTTCGGTTCTCGGATTTATGGCCCTCCAATCAGGGGTAGCCGTCGATGATGTCGTCGATGCAGGAGTTGGATTAGCATTTGTTGTCTTTCCACAAATCATTAATGAACTACCTGCATTGAATGGTACGTTTGGCTTTTTGTTTTTCGCATCATTAGTGTTAGCCGGTTTGACGTCGTTAATGTCGATAACAGAGACGTATGTAGCTGGATTAGTCGATAAATTTAATATTTCCCGTGGAACAGCTGTGTTAGTAGGCGGTGGGTTAGCAGCGGTCATCTCATTGATTTACGCTACTCAAGGCGGAATGATGTTCCTCGACCTTGTGGACCATTTTATTAACAGCTTTGGGGTCGCTATGCTAGGGTTAGTCGAGGTGATTCTTATCGTCTGGGTGTTCCGTAAACTAGGCGAGTTCAAGGAGTATACAAATCATTTATCAGACATTCAGGTAGGTTTATGGTGGACGATTAGTTTAGGAGTGATTACGCCGGTTGTTTTAGGGTATATGATGTATGGTTTGTTCAAAGAAAACATCTTAAGTAATTATGGAGGATATCCCGATGATTTTATCTTGTATGGTTGGATGGTCGCACTTGCAGCGCTTGTGGTAGGAATTGTTCTGTCGTTTATGAAATGGAATGCACCAAAGTCGACATCACATGTAAATAAGGAGGCGAAATAAGATGAGCATAAGTGCGATTCTTGTCATGATCATTGGGATGGTTCTCATATGGGGCGGATTGGTGGCAAGTATTATCTATGCCATGAAAAAAGCGAAAAATAATCAACATTAACGGCTAAAAAGCAGATAAGTGTGTTCAAACATACTTATCTGCTTTTATTACGGGACATTTGCTCCCATTTTCTTAAATAAGGATACGGATCAAATGACCATTCCTGGTAGCCGTTATCCTTATACATCCCATAGTGTAAATGAGGTGGAAATTTTCCTGCTGTACCTGGAGGGCCATATCCAGTTGAACCGACTTTACCTAATATGTCACCAGGCTTGACAACTTGACCTACCTTAATATCATCGTTATAGGAGCTCAAGTGTGCATAATAGTGATAAATATTAAAAATATCACGGATGCCAATCCTCCAGCCACCATAAAGGTTCCAACCCTTTAATTCAACGACTCCATATGTTGTAGCGTGTACTGGAGTTCCATAACCGGCAAAAATGTCCGTACCTTCATGAATACGGATTCCACCGAAACCTCTGCGATCCCCCCACGTGCTCCGATAACTATAATTATAATTCGTATCAACAGGAAAATCCCGCTCTGTTAAATGGATGTGTTCGAATTTTTTAAACACCTTAGCTGTATTTTTAATCGTTTGTACAGCAAGATCACGTTTATAAAGATTCCAAAGACCAATTTTAATATCTTCTTCAGTTGGTCCAAATTTCATTAAATAGGTAGCAATCGAATACAATGCATCTTCTGGGTTATTCGGATTTGCTTGATGATCTCCGTCACCATCTTTTCCTATCCCATTAAAAAAGTTAATGATCTGTTCATTCATAATCATCGCACTGTTTCCGGGACCAAACCATAATTCTTCTGGAAGTTGAACCGAAATGATACGTTCTTCTTCATCGGTATTTTCCCGAATTTGTCGTTCATATTGATCAATTGCAGCAATATAATACCAAGGAATTTGTGTTATTGCTTCCGTTTTTTTATACAGAGCCATTCGTTTGTCATAAAGATCCTCTTTCTTATCTTCGGCATGGCCAGATGAACCCCATGTGAATAAGAGGATTAAAAGGATACATGGGATGACCATGAATCGGCTCAATTGTGACAATATATTCACCTCTAATTTTTTAAGACGTATACTAAAGAGGGGACTAACCGTAAATCGTTAGCCCCGAATACTTTATTTAGGTGATTCATTCATATCTTCATTTCCTTGTGGGGCCTTTTTCATCTCTGTTTTGATTCGATCCAACGTATTGTTGTAATTTTTATTTGTCGTTGTCGAATTGTGGAGACTATGGATATCTGGAATTAAACTGGCATTATCGGACACATATACTTCAAAAAACCTTGGTAAAACGGACATAGCTGATTTATTTGCTAAAGATGCGGCATTTTCGGCTGATATTTCATTATTTTTTTCATAAACAATGAGAACTTCTTGGTCTGTTACAAGTGTAGCTACTTCTTCGAACCCATCATTACGTAAAATCATCCGCGTAATTAAATCAGCCATTTCATCGCGATCCATTGTTGCGACGCGATTCTTTTTCGCATCAAGTTGGACTTCTTCCTTTTTATAGCTAACATAACCGAGCTTTTTATCTAATTCTGAATCGACCGGCTCTTTTTGTCGATTTTTAACGGGATCAAAGTCTTCTGACATCTCATCAATTGTATTACCACAACCAACTAAGATGAAGATGGCCGCAAAACAGAATAATAACATTCTCGTCATAAACACACCTCATTCCCACGTATTTTCAACCCGTTCATTTCATTAGTTTGGTGATAAACGATAAAAACATACGAACCAAAATCATGAATTACAGATAGTTTTTTAGGACGGATGTATGGTAAACTATAGTCAATCAAGTGGGGTGAGTGTCATTGATTGAATTATTTGGAAAAACATATAAACTTATTGAAAATCACAAAGATGGTTTTCATCAACAATCTCTGGAAGATCGATATGCAGAAATTTTAAAAAAATACGATTTTATTGTAGGGGATTGGGGTTATGATCAACTTCGTCTTAGAGGGTTTTATCATGACAATCATTCAAAAGCAACTTTTGATACGAAAATAAGTACGTTGGATGATTATTTATATGAGTATTGTAATTTCGGTTGTGCTTATTTTGTTCTTAAAAAAGTGAAGTAAAAATAAAAGAGCAGTTGGATTTACTGCTCTTCATCTTCGTCATGTATCGGATGGGCACCGGGGGTTTGTCTCGGCAAATCATCGTGACGTTCTTTATCCGGATAGACAAAGGCACTCTCACGGTATTGTCCTCTTTGCCATGGTGTAGACTTCGCTTGGACAGGTTCATCTTGATTGAATGGATCACCGAAAGCTCCTTCAGGAAATTCTTCCGGAATTAACTGGTTTTGCATTGTGACAACATTAGAAAAATCTGTATATTCCCTTTCTTTTCTTCGTGACATGTTCGCAACATCCTTTTCTTTTCAATTAGATTACTCTTAACTATTGTTGGTAAAAGAAAAGGAAATAAACATGTCAAAATATGGAATAATTACTTATGCGTCAAAGTTTGTACTTCTCACATATCCTTGGAATCTTTTTTCGATAATTGTTCCTAACTTAAAGAGTGCGGTTTCATTACCATTTGTACTCATAATTTGGATTGAAATGGGCATTCCATCTGCATCGGTTGCGACTGGAATCACTAGAGAAGGTAAGCCCCAAACATTAGCATATGCCACGTAAGGCATGTAAATTAAAAATGTTTTTCGTATGGAAAATAATTCTTTATACAGTTTGCCATGTACACGTGCTCCGCTATGGTAAACTGGGAAAATTAATAAACGATTACGTAAATATTGTTTGATGATTTGGTCACCATTGTGAATAATTGTTTCGATTTCTTTTATACGTCTGTTAGAAGGTCGAAATAAATTTGCTCCGAACAATGCCCATGTAAAATACTTGTGATATTGGGATGTTCCGCGCATTTTCTCTCTCATATATTCCGTAATCGGTTTCGTTTGGTCCTTAATAAAAGCAGCTTCTTTCATCGATTTTCCACCATCAAGCGACATGATTTCTTGCCATAATTGTGCACTTTCATTAAAATAAGGTGGCGTTTCTTCGCGAATGGGAAACGAGGTACTCAAAAATTCCTTAATTTGGATTAAAATATTTTTTGTTTCTTCCGATAAAGGAAAACCGACATTTGTAATGGGAAGAAATTGAACATAAAAATTTTGAAGTGTTTGGTCAACTGGACTGTCGCGAGCGATGATTTTATAAAGCAGTTCCATGTCGCGGACGGATTTCCCCATCGGGCCAAATCCTAACATTCTTTGTTGTAAGGGAAGTGTAGCTAATGGAAAATGACCTGTTTGTGGGATTTGATTCATACCAGACTTAAAACCGACGACCCCATTTAAATGACTAGGAAAACGAATTGATCCGCCGATGTCTGATCCTAGACCGACAGCTGCCCCTCCAGAAGCGAGGATTGCTCCTTCTCCACCACTAGATCCTCCAGCACTTCGGGTTACATCCCACGGATTATTCGTTTGTCCATAAACCTTATTATCCGTTTCTTGACAATAACATAAAGTTGGCGTATTCGTTTTGCCAAGAATGATTGCACCAGCTCGTCTAAGCCTTTTGACAACTTCACTATCCTGTTTGATGATTAAATCTTGTCGATGGATTAACCCTCCTGTCGTCTTCATTCCTTTGACATCAAATGATTCCTTTATCGTCATCGGAACTCCATGCAACGGCCCTTTAATCGTTGCATGTTGTTCATCGATCGCTTTTGCCTCTTGTAAAGCGTCTGTAAATCGGTCTTCGACAACAGCATTGAGCGCTGGGTTTACATTGTAAATATGATCGATGTATGCAGAGACGACCTCATAGCTTGTCAGATGCTTATTCTTGATTTTTTTGGCTAGACTTGTTGCATCCATATCAAGAATAGACGGTAATTCATTTTTTGTGACTTGCTCACGTAGCATCATCCATCCCCCATTTCGAACAATTATCTAAACAGTGTATATTTTATTATAACATGTAAAGTTTAAAAAATCGTGCGCAATTCCTTATAAAGCCAGTCTTGTATAGGGTTATCGATCGGTATACAGCTCTTCATTAGTCGAGGGAGTATATGTGTAAAATTTTACTCGGGGAATATTCCAGTATATTTTTCTAGATAAAAAAGAGAAGGCACTCTATCATAAATGTATGCTTACCAGGGCAAATACATTTAGAGAGAGGCCTTCCCGTGGAACATATTATATCAAGA
>DATGTE010000017.1:0-51529 GCA_035301985.1 Bacillota bacterium | reverse complement strand
ATTTTCTTTTATATTAAACACAATTAGTTCCGGGGCTAATCGTAGTTTTCAAAATAAAAAGCCATAAATCATGATATACCAAAACAGGTACACATGTCAAGGATAAAAGCAGTTTTAACAATCTTTTTTCAATGATTGACTTCCTTATTTATTATAGTTGACATGATATAAATACAAGCCTCGAGCTGGGGCTGTTTTCCCTACTAAACGACGATCCTTCTGCTCTAATAAATGTGGAATATCCGCTGGATTCCGCTTCCCCTGACCGATTTCAAGCAAAGTTCCAACCATGATTCGTACCATACGGTATAAAAAACCATTTCCCCGGAATATAAACCGAATTTCATGACCATTTTTCTCGCAACGAACCTCATATAAATGACGGATCTTACTTCCTTTAACTGTCGCTTGCGTAGAGGAAAAGGAAGTGAAATCATGCTCGCCCTGTAAATAGTGACAAGCTTCTTGCATCGCTCGCAAATCTAAGGCATAGGGAAAATGGTATACATAATTACGCCGGAACACATCAGGTTCATATGTATTCCACACGAGATAATGGTACTCTTTGTCCAATGCACTGTATCGTGCATGAAAGTGACTGGGGACCTCTTGGATCTCTTTTATATATACATCGCCAGGTAATAGTCGATTCAGTGCTTTTTTCCAGTGCGCTTCAGGGATGGTATATGCCGTTTCAAAATGAACGACCTGACCAATTGCATGAACACCCTTGTCGGTACGACCAGAAGCTTGAAGCGATACGTCATCACCTTTGTGTAGCTTCATTAAAGCTTTTTCCAACTCCCCTTGTACGGTTCGAAGCTTCGGCTGGATTTGAAAACCATAAAAGTTTGTTCCGTCGTAAGAAATGGTGCATTTTAGTTTTCTTACCCCATATTCACGCAACTCCTTAACTTGATCGTTCTTTTTTAATGATACGTTCTCGTTAGAAATAATCCAATAACAACTAGCACAAAGAGCACATAAATCCATATATCTACTTTTTGAATCTTTAATTCGCGTAGTTTTGTCCGACCTTCTCCACCTTGATACCCACGTGCTTCCATAGCCATCGCTAGCTCTTCAGCACGTTTAAATGAACTGACAAACAACGGAACGAGTAACGGAACAACTGCTTTAATACGCTCTTTTAATGGACCTGTTCGAAAGTCAACACCACGGGATGCTTGGGCTTTAGAAATCTTATCTGTTTCTTGTAAAAGTGTCGGAATAAAACGTAACGAAATCGACATCATTAACGCCAGTTCATGTACAGGAAACTTCACCTTTTTCAACGGGTGTAACATATCTTCAATCGCATCGGTAATCTCAATCGGTGTCGTCGTTAACGTTAATAACGATGTTACGAGAATGAGTAGAAAAAAACGCATTGAAATCGCGAATCCTTGGATGAGTCCACCTGAATAAACCTTAAATGTAAATAATTCAACAACAACCGTTCCCTCTTTCGTCACGATTAAATGTAGAATAAACGTAAAAATGATTAAAAACCATACCGGGGTTAACCCTTTTAAAATAAACCGAAGAGGTATTTTTGTTGTCAACATACTGGCCAAGGCAAACAAGGTTAAAATCGTATAACTCCAAAATGAATTGGCAAAAAATACGATGAATACATAGAAAAATATAATCGTTATTTTCGTTCGTGGATCGAGTCGATGAACGAGCGATTGACCCGGAACATATTGCCCAATAATCAGAGAATTACTCATGATTTAACTCCTATCACATCGTGAATTTGGTAGGCTAGTTTTTTAATAGACTGGCGTGTAAAGGGTATTTCCGTTTCGAATCTTTTTTCAAATGCTTGAATAAAACGAATCATTTCCGGTGCGTCGAGATGAACCTTATTCAACGCCTGCTGTTGAACAAACACGTCCTCCGGTTTTCCTTCCATGTATTTTTTTCCTTGATTTAAGATGATCACATAATCTGCATATTTAACAGCGTCTTCCATGCTATGTGTGACGAGAACAGTCGTCAGCTTTTCCTTCTGGTGCAAATGATAAAACATGTCCATAATTTCTTTTTGTCCGCGTGGATCAAGCCCTGCAGTCGGTTCATCTAGGACTAAAATTTCTGGCTGAACGGCTAATACTCCCGCGATCGCTACTCTACGCATTTGACCACCACTTAAATCAAATGGAGAACGATTTAAGAAATCTTCCGTGAGTCCAACCGCAGGAATGACTTCTTTGATCCGCTTCTCCACTTCCTCTGGTGGGACACCAAAGTTTTTGGGACCAAATGCAATGTCTTCTCGGATTGTTTCTTCAAATAATTGATGTTCTGGATATTGGAACACAACGCCTACTCGGCTACGCAATTCTTTCATATCACTCGGTTTGTCTTCTTTGGTGAGCGTAAAATCACCAATCTGTACTTCACCTTTACTGGGTCGTACTAAACCATTTAAATGTTGAATCAACGTCGATTTTCCTGAGCCCGTATGCCCGATAATGGCTACATAAGTTCCGGACGGGATATGAAAGGAAACTTCATCCAGCGCTTGGTGCGCAAACGGTGAATTTTCTTGATAAATATAGCTTACATCTTTGAATGTAATATCCATAAGTCCTCCAACAATTCTTCATGATTTAATGGTTCCGTTGGCATGGAAATATTCAACTGCTTTAACTCCTCAGACAGATGAGCAATAAACGGAACATCTAAACCAATTTTTTGTAGAGATTCATATTCGGTAAAAATTTCTCGTGGTGTCGATTCTTTCCATATTTCGCCTCTGTTCATGACAATGACACGCTCCGCTTCGACGACTTCTTGCAAGTCATGGGTAATTGTAATGAGCGACAAACGATGCTTGCCTCGAACGTTGGCCACCGTTTTCATAATTTCAGAACGACCCTTGGGATCGAGCATAGCGGTCGCTTCATCTAAAATAATGACTTGAGGAGATACAGCTAACACACTGGCAATTGCCACGCGCTGTTTCTGGCCTCCTGACAACCGATGGGGCTCTGTCATACGATCGTTTTGCATCGCAACAGCAGCGAGCGACTCGTCGATGCGCTTAACCATTTCTTCTCTCGGAAATCCGCGATTTTCCATTCCGAAAGCGACATCATCTTGTACAGTTGTTCCTACGAATTGGTTATCTGGATTTTGAAACACCATGCCTACATCTTTACGAATCTCCCATACGGTATCTTCGGTCAGCCTTTTTCCTTGGATATATATTTCGCCCTCATCCGGAAATAATAATCCATTAATTAATTTAGCAATCGTCGATTTACCCGATCCATTATGACCGATGATGGCGACCCATTCATTTTCATAAATATCGAACGAACAATTTTTCAATACCCAAGGGCTTTCATCGGCATACCGAAAGGATACATTTTTAAACTCGATTAGTTTTTTCACCATTGTGATCTATCTACCCCCGGTCTGACTCTTTTCTTTTATAGCCAAGTACAATTCCATTCAGGGAATCCCACTGAATGTTCATAGAGTATGCATCTCTTTAAACTTGCGTAATAAGAGTCACTAACCCAAGATCCTACACCGTTTTTTATTGATGTTCACTTGGCAATCCCTGATCCAAGCCATTGTTTTTCTGTAGCTGAGGTACTCCAAACCGATTCATTGATCTAGATATAAAGAAAAAGAGAATCGACACGTTCATTTCTATTCAATCGAAGACTTTCCCTCATTGAATCACGCTGAAACCATCGAACAGGTTCGTCTTCCCACCTACCGTCAATCTATTAATCGTTTGAAATTACGAAGGGAGGATTGCTGTTTGACAACCTGCGACAAAGTGCAAAAAAAGGGCCTGGCTTCACCTCATGGTAGAGATTCAGTCCTGCCCCTTCACACACGTATGGTTACATTAAACGAGTTCAATAATAGCCATGTTCGCCCCATCTCCGCGACGAGGACCTAACTTGAGAACACGTGTATATCCACCTTGACGATCTTCGTAACGGCCAGCAACGTCATTAAAAAGCTTTTGGACGACTTGTTCACTTTCTTTGTCTCTGTCGTTATATAAAAACGCTTCTGCTTGTCGTCTTGCATGAAGATCTCCGCGTTTGCCATACGTAATCATTTTTTCTACAACAGGTCGAAGCTCTTTCGCTTTTGCTTCTGTCGTTTCAATCCGTTCATGCATAATCAAATCGGAGGCAAGGTTGCGAAGTAGAGCCATTCGAGCATCTGTTTTACGTCCTAATTTTCTAGCCATGGGCTATCCCTCCCTTTTTTGAAACTCTAAAGATGTTGTACGATTAGTCATCCTTACGTAAGCTTAAGTCAAGTTCATCAAGTTTAGATTTCACTTCATCTAAAGATTTACGACCTAAGTTACGTACTTTCATCATATCTTCTTCCGTCTTCGTTGTAAGCTCCTGTACAGTATTGATTCCGGCACGTTTCAAGCAATTATAGGATCTTACAGATAAATCAAGCTCTTCAATCGTCATTTCCATTACTTTTTCTTTTTGGTCTTCTTCTTTTTCAACCATGATTTCCACATTTTGTGCCTCTTCTGTCAAGTCCACAAACAGGTTCAAGTGTTCTGTAAAGACTTTTGAACCTAAAGAAACAGCTTCTTCAGGGCGAATACTTCCATCCGTCCACACTTCGAATGTCAGTTTATCGTAATTCGCACTCTGACCGACACGTGTGTTTTCTACTTGATATGTTGCACGTGATACGGGAGTGAAAATCGAATCAACTGGAATGACACCAATCGCTTGATCATCATGTTTATTTTCCTCGGCTGGACGATAACCACGACCTCGTTCTGCCGTGATTTTCATGTAAAGGCTCCCTTGGTCATTCAATGTAGCAATGTGTAAATCAGGATTTAACACTTCTACATCACTATCAAATGTTAGATCTCTAGCCGTAACTGCTCCCTCTCCCTGTACATCAATCTCTAATGTTTTCTCTTCATCCGAGTATATTTTTAGAGCTAGTTTTTTCAAATTCAAAATGATTGTTGTGACGTCTTCAAGGACCCCGTCAATCGTCGAAAATTCATGTAATGCACCATCAATTTGAACTGATGTAACAGCGGCTCCTGGAAGTGAAGATAGAAGAATACGACGCAAGGAGTTTCCGATCGTTGTACCATATCCACGTTCAAGCGGCTCAACTACGAATTTTCCATGCGTAGCATCATCGTTTATCTCTACCGTTTCAACTTTTGGTTTTTCAATTTCGATCATTCCATAAAAGCCTCCTTTAAAACGTCTAAAACGTCGAAACCCCGGTTAGACCTAAGTCGTCTAACCGAAATTCCTCAAATAGGCAGTTCGCGTATCTGCACTATTGTCAATCTTTTTCGCACGCTCTTGTCTATACGATGTTGCTGTAAAGTTTATGATAGAAGAATCATAACTACCTCACTGTAGCTAACTTGAAGAGATGAGTTGTTCTCCTATCGTTTTCTAACCTTTTAAAAAGTGAATCACCATATACTTTAAGCCATCATAACCCATTATAGACAGGGTGACAAATTCTATACGCTAAAAATCATACACGACGACGTTTTGGCGGACGGCAACCATTATGAGGAACTGGTGTTAAATCACGAATTGCTGTAATCTCCAAGCCTGCCGCTTGTAAAGAGCGAATAGCAGCTTCACGACCTGCTCCTGGTCCTTTTACTGTTACTTCTAACGTTTTCATGCCTTGCTCCATTGCTGTTTTAGCAGCTGTTTCAGCCGCCATTTGTGCAGCAAAAGGAGTGGATTTACGGGAGCCTTTAAAGCCAAGTGCCCCTGCTGAGCTCCATGAAATTACATTACCTTGCATATCCGTAATCGTAACAATTGTATTGTTAAACGTAGAATGGATATAGGCTACGCCTGAATCTACAATTTTCTTCACACGACGTTTACGAACATTTTTTGTTTTCTTCTGAGCCATAGGTCATCTTACCTCCTTTATGTTATTGATCTTTCTTACTTGCAATGGTTTGACGTGGTCCCTTACGCGTACGTGCATTATTTTTTGTATTCTGTCCACGTACTGGTAATCCACGGCGGTGACGTATTCCTCTATATGAGCCAATCTCAATCAAACGCTTAATGTTAAGAGACTTTTCTCGACGAAGATCACCTTCGATGGTGTATTCATTTACTGCATTACGAATCTTACCCAATTCTTCCTCAGTAAGATCACGAACACGAGTACTTTCAGGAACACCAGCTTCTTTAAGAATTTCTTGTGCTGTACTTTTTCCAATCCCATAAATAGATGTCAATGAAATAACGATACGTTTATCACGTGGTATATCAATACCGGCTATACGTGCCATGATTCAATCGCACCTCCTATAATTTTGGTTATATTAAGGGTCATTGGCATGTTGCTAATTGAACGATTTCATGTCAACATGAATTAACCTTGCTTTTGTTTATGCTTAGGGTTTTCGCAAATCACCATTACTTTTCCTTTACGTTTAATGACTTTACACTTTTCACAAATTGGCTTTACTGAAGCTCTTACTTTCATCATTCTTACCTCCTTTTAGATCGGAGCGTTATACTTATTTATAACGGTACGTAATTCTTCCCTTCGTTAAGTCATAAGGGGAAAGTTCTACCGTTACTTTATCGCCTGGTAAAATACGGATGAAGTGCATACGAATTTTACCAGATACATGTGCCAGAATCGTATGACCATTTTCTAACTCAACATGAAACATTGCATTGGGCAATGTTTCCGTTACGGTCCCTTCCATTTCAATTACATCTTCTTTCGACATCGTGTTGGTCTCCCTTCTTAAAATCAGTCACAAGTTTACCTGCAAATTTGTTGATCGCATATCTTAATTTCCCATTTGTGACACGACCCGTTTCTAGAAGGCTATATTGGACTTCTGGAGAAATATCTTCCAACAGTTCAATATGATTCACGTTTTTTTTCTTAGGACAATCATATTTACGTTTTTCCCCATCTGCGAGCATAACATACTTATCGTCGACAATCTTAATGATAATGGCGATTTTCCCTGCGTCACGTCCTCGTTTAATACGGACGACTTGACCTAATCGCGGAACTGTATCCCCTTCGCTCAACAACGATCACCTTCACTTAGGCATTATTTTTTAAAGGTCCATTTTCCTACCATCATGTGTCACTTTACATCAAATCATACGGTAAACAAAAGTATGACATATTTCTTGTTAGACTTCCAATGGATTCGAATGGATTCATCCTCATATGAGTCAACGTTACACGGTTTATTGAGCAATTTTTCCTTCAATCTCTTGAAATACTTGGTCAATTTCCTGGTCACCATTAACCGTTACGAGATGACCCTTTTCTTCATAAAAATCCAATAATGGTTGAGTTTGCTCAACGTTAACTGCTAAACGTGTTTTGACTGTCTCTGCCTTGTCGTCATCACGTTGAATGAGCTGTACACCATCTTGATCACATTTACCCTCTTGTTTCGGCGGGTTATATATGACATGATACGTCGTTCCACAAGTTGGACAGACTCGGCGCCCTGTCAAACGCTCGATTAATTTTTCTTGGGGTACGTCTACATTTATGACATAATCGATTGTTTCATTTAATTCGTGTAACATGTCTTGTAAAGCTTCCGCTTGTTGAATCGTTCGTGGAAATCCATCCAACAAAAATCCATCTTTACAATCCGCTTTACTTAGACGTTCCTTAACAATCCCATTGGTAACTTCATCAGGAACTAATTTCCCTTGGTCCATAAAGGACTTTGCTTTTACACCAAGCTCTGTTCCCTCTTTGATTGCTAAACGGAACATATCTCCCGTTGAAATATGAGGGATGTTATATTTTTTATTGATTTTTTCTGCCTGTGTCCCTTTACCGGCACCAGGTAGACCCATCAAGATTAAATTCAATCGTATCCCCTCGCTCTCATTGGCAGCTCCTTTACTTAATAAAACCTCTGTAGTGGCGCTTGACTAACTGACTTTCTAATTGTTTCATCGTCTGTAGCGCAACTCCTACAACGATCAATAAGCTTGTGCCGCCGATTTGTACTGCTTCAGGTAGATTCGCAAGACCACCCAAAATAATAGGTAGTACAGAAACAGCTGCTAAAAAGATGGAGCCAACAAATGTTAAACGGTACATGACACGTGTCAAATATGTTTCTGTATTTTTTCCTGGGCGAATTCCTGGAATGTATCCGCCTTGTTTTTGTAAATTCTCAGCCATTTGCTCAGGATTTACTTGCACAAATGTGTAGAAATACGTAAATGCAATGATTAGCCCTACATAAATAATCATCCCGATTGGTTCGGTATAGTCAAAAATCATCTCGACATATGAGGCAAATGTGCTGCCTTCAAAAAAGCTGGCAATCGTTCGTGGTGCAATAATGAAGGCTATTGCAAAAATGACCGGAATAACTCCCGCAGCGTTCACTTTTAATGGTAAATGTGTTGTGTGTCCACCAACTGGAGAGCGATTGACAAGTTTTTTCGCATATTGAACCGGTATTTTTCGCAATGCTTGTTGAATAAAAATGACACCGACTGTGACTGCGATTACGACCAATGCAATGAGAGCTACAATCACGATGTTAATAAATAAGTCATCACCGGGGTTCGTAAAGTATGTGGCAAATAACTGCTGAACACCGTTTGGAACAGCTGCAACAATACCACCAAAAATGATAATGGATATTCCATTACCGACTCCATGTGCGGTAATCTGTTCACCTAGCCACATTAAAAATGTCGTACCACTGGTCAATACGAGTGCGATAATCAAAAACTTCCCGACACTTGGCTCAGCTATTAACAAACCACCAGCCATTGCGTTGAAGCCGATGGACATTGCAATCGCCTGAACAAACGCTAGAACGACTGTACCATAGCGGGTCACTTGGGCAAGTTTTTTCCGGCCCATTTCCCCTTGCTTTTTCCACTCGGTAAATTTCGGTACAACGTCCATTTGTAGCAGTTGCATAATAATTGATGCTGTAATATAAGGCATAATTCCCATTGCGAAAATGGAGAAGTTCTGCAATGCCCCACCACCAAATGTATTCAAAAAGCCAAATACATTTTGCTGGTTCATAAAATCAATCGCTTGTTTATCAGTAAACGGAACAGGTATAAATGTGCCGAGTCGGAAGATCACTAACATCAACAATGTGAAAATAATCTTCCTTCTGATATCAGCTACGCGCATAAAATTGGAGATTGTACGGAACATTAAATCACCTCAGTTTTGCCGCCCGCTGCTTCAATCGCCTCTTTTGCAGAAGCAGAGAACTTATGAGCTTTTACAGTGTATTTGTTTTGAACAGAGCCTTTTCCGAGTATTTTTACTCCATCTTTAAGGTTGCCCACGACATTTTTCTCAACTAATAGCTCAGGTGTAATCTCCGTGCCCTCTTCAAATGCATTCAATTGTTCAAGGTTGACGATTGCATATTCTTTCCGATTAACATTCGTAAACCCACGTTTCGGCAAGCGTTGGAATAGTGGTGTTTGGCCGCCTTCAAACCCTACACGTACTTTTGAACGTGCTTTTTGGCCTTTCTGACCACGACCTGATGTTTTACCACTTCCGGATGCCATTCCACGGCCTACGCGATTTCTTTTTTTGCGACTTCCTTTTGTCGGTTTCAACTCATGAAGTTTCATGCGAGCACCTCCTCTTATCTTTTTTCCATGGCTTAAGCTTCTTTTACCGTTACAAGATGGGATACTTTCTCGAGCATTCCACGAACAGTCGGAGTATCCTCATGAACTACGGATTGGTGAACTTTTTTAAGTCCAAGTGATTGGACCGTTTTCTTTTGATATTCTTTTTGTCCAATCACACTGCGTTTGAGGGTGATTTCTAGTTGTTTAGACATATTTATTTCCCTCCTATCCTAACAGCTCTTCGACAGACTTCCCACGTAGTCGCGCTACATCTTCTGCTGTTTTTAAGTTCTTTAGACCTTCGATCGTTGCTTGCACCATGTTAATCGGTGTGTTAGCACCTAATGATTTGGTAAGAATGTCACCTACACCAGCAAGTTCGAGTACCGCACGAACAGGACCACCAGAAATAACCCCTGTACCTTCAGCAGCAGGTTTCATCAATACATTACCTGATCCGAAGATTCCATTGATTTCATGAGGAATTGTCGTTCCAACGATTGGTACTTTAATTAAATTTTTCTTCGCATTATCAATTGCCTTCTTGATTGCTTCTGGAACTTCTAAGGCTTTACCTGTACCGTACCCTACATGACCGTTTTTGTCACCTACGACAACTAATGCAGAAAAACGAAAGTTACGTCCACCTTTTACAACTTTGGCTACTCGATTAACCGCAACAACTCGCTCTTCAAGATCCAATTTGTTTGGATTGATATTTCGATTCATTAATTTGACCCTCCTTTATCTTTTAAAATTCGAGGCCTTCTTCTCTTGCAGCCTCTGCTAAGGCTTTAACACGTCCGTGATATAAATAGCCTGCACGATCAAATACAACAGATGTTAGGCCTTTTTCTTTGGCGCGCTGAGCAAGCAATTTTCCAACTTTGGAGGCGGCCTCCACGTTGCTTGTCTGTTTAACATCTAATTCTTTATCTTTTGTGGATGCACTGACTAGGGTAAATCCGTTCACATCATCGATTAGCTGTGCATACATATGCTTATTTGAACGAAACACGCTAAGACGTGGACGATCTTGGGTTCCCGTCAATTTTTTTCGGACACGAGCGTGTCTTTGTTTACGTGAAAAGTTTCTGCCAGGCTTTGTGATCATATCGGTCACTCCTTTCTGCTTCCGGTCTTACTATTTAGCAGTCTTACCTTCTTTCAGACGTACATATTCACCTTCATAACGGATACCTTTACCTTTATAAGGTTCTGGCAAACGGATGAATCTAAGGTTTGCAGCAACTGCTCCGACAAGCTCCTTGTCGATTCCTTTAACGATTAATTGTGTGTTCTCTGGAACATCGATTTCAATTCCGTCTTCTGGAACAATTTCTACTGGATGTGAATAACCGGCATTGATCACGACTTTATTGCCTTTCTTTTGTGCTCGATACCCAACACCGATAATCTCAAGTTTTTTTTCAAATCCTTTATGAACGCCTTCAATCATATTGGCGATCAAACTGCGAGTTGTTCCATGCAATGACCGTGTCTGCTTACGTTCATCGGCACGCTCGACGATCACTTCTTGATCTTCGACAATAATGTTCATGCTTTCATGAACTGTTTTTGTCAACTCCCCTTTAGGGCCTTTTACGTTTACCGTTTGACCGTCTACCTTTACTTCAACGCCACTAGGAATTTCGATTGGCTTAAGTCCAATACGGGACATTTCATCCACCTCCTCTTTACAATCATTTTTTACCAGACGTACGCGAGCACTTCACCGCCAACAGCTTGTGATCGTGCTTCTCTATCGGAAAGAACGCCTTTGGATGTTGATATGATAGCGATGCCTAAGCCATTGAGTACGCGAGGCACCTCATCAGCCTTTGCATATACGCGCAATCCAGGTTTACTAATTCGCTTGATTCCTGAAATGACATGTTCATTGTTTGGACCGTACTTCAAGAATATACGTAAAATTCCTTGCTTGTTATCTTCGATTAACTCGTAATCACGTACAAAACCTTCTCGTTTCAAGATATCAGCAATATCTCTTTTGATTTTTGAAGCAGGTAGCTCCATTTTTTCATGACGCACCGTACTTGCATTACGAACACGAGTTAACATATCTGCAATTGGATCAGTCATTACCATTACTCATTACCTCCTTCCCGATTCGGGATTTACCAACTAGCTTTTCTTACACCAGGAATTTGACCTTTATGGGCAAGTTCACGGAAACAAATTCGGCACAGTCTAAATTTGCGAATAACAGAATGCGGACGACCACAACGTTCACAACGTGTATATTCACGTACTTTAAATTTTTGTTTACGTTTTTGTTTAGCAATTAACGATTTTTTGGCCACAGTTTTCCCTCCTTGTATTCGCTAATTCTTACTTTTTGAAAGGCATACCTAACTGACTGAGTAGTTCGTGTGCTTCTTCATCCGTCTCAGATGTTGTGACAATCACAATATCCATCCCACGAACTTTATTCACATCATCGTAATTAATTTCTGGGAAAATAAGTTGTTCTTTAATCCCGAGGGTATAGTTTCCACGTCCATCAAATGATTTATTTGACACACCTCGGAAGTCACGAACACGTGGTAGTGCCACAGCGATTAATTTCTGTAAGAAATCATACATCCGTTCTCCGCGAAGTGTTACTTTTGCTCCAACGGGCATTCCTTCACGTAAACGAAAACCGGCAATTGATTTTTTTGCACGTGTAATCAAAGGCTTTTGACCGGAAATTAATGCTAGCTCTTCTACGACATGATCCAAAGCTTTAGCATTTTGAACCGCATCACCAACACCCATGTTAATAACGATCTTTTCAATCGTCGGTACTTGCATAACTGATTTGTAGTTGAATTTCTCCATTAAGGCTGGGACTACTTCTTCTCGATATTTTTGTTTTAATTCATTCATTATGTCGCCCTCCTTTCGCCTGCAACCTATTTATCTAATGCTGCACCTGATTTTTTTGCGATACGAATTTTCTTTCCATCACGCACTTCATATCCAACCCGGGTTGGGTCACCAGATTTAGGATCAATTGGCATTACATTTGAAACATGGATGGGTGCTTCTTGATTCAAAATTCCTCCCTGTGGATTTTCCTGGGACGGTTTTGCGTGTTTTTTCGTCATATTAATACCTTCTACTAAAACACGATCTTTTTTTGGGTAAACTGCTAAAATAGTTCCTTGTTTACCACGGTCTTTTCCGGAAATTACTTTTACTTTATCTCCTGTCTTCACATGCATCCTTGCCGCACCTCCTTACAAGGCATCTCTTACTCTTATAAAACTTCTGGAGCTAGAGATACGATTTTCATGAACTTAGCATCACGTAATTCTCGTGCAACGGGACCGAAAATACGCGTTCCCCGTGGACTTTTATCGTCACGTATAATAACAGCAGCATTTTCATCAAAACGGATATAGGATCCATCTTCACGTCGTGCGCCAACTTTAGAACGAACGATGACAGCTTTAACAATCTCGCCTTTTTTGACAACGCCGCCTGGTGTTGCTTCTTGTACGGAACAGACTACGACGTCGCCGATATTCGCTCGGTTTCGTCCTGAACCACCTAATACTTTGATTGTCAAAACTTCACGAGCACCGGAGTTATCTGCAACTTTTAATCGACTTTCTTGTTGAATCATATCGCTGTGACCTCCCTTCGGAATCTTGCAAGCGAATTTATTTATTATATAATAACCGCTTCTTCTACAATTTCAACTAACCGAAAACGTTTCGTAGCCGAAAGCGGGCGTGTTTCCATGATGCGAACAATGTCACCATTTTTTGCTTGGTTATTTTCATCATGTGCTTTTAATTTCTTGGAATATTTGACTCGCTTTCCATAAAGCTTATGAACTTTATATGTTTCAACTAATACACTAATCGTTTTATCCATTTTGTCGGACACGACACGACCTGTGTATACTTTACGATGATTACGTTCTGCCATGTTGAGGTTACCCTCCTCTCATTAGTTACTTACTGTTAGTTCACGTTGACGAATAATTGTTTTCATTCGAGCAATGGACTTTTTGACTTGACGAATACGTGCAGTATTTTCGAGTTGACCCGTTGCCAGTTGAAAACGCAAGTTAAATAATTCTTCTTTTAAAGATTGGATTTTCTGTTCGATTTCGGCAGTGGTTAATTCTCTAATTTCATTAGCCTTCATTGCTTTCACCACCAATTTCTTCACGTTTTACAAACTTCGTTTTGATCGGCAGTTTGTGAGCTGCAAGTCGCAATGCTTCACGTGCAACTTCTTCTTCTACACCAGCAACTTCAAATAGGATTTTTCCGGGTTTAACAACTGCAACCCATCCTTCAGGAGCCCCTTTACCGGAACCCATACGAACTTCTAGTGGCTTTGCAGTGTATGGTTTATCTGGGAAAATTTTAATCCATAGCTTCCCACCACGCTTCATGAAACGAGTTATAGCGATACGGGATGCTTCGATTTGGCGACTTGTAATCCATGAAGGCTCTAACGCCTGTAAACCATAATCACCAAAAGCGACTGTTGTTCCACCTTTCGCCTTACCTTTCATTCGACCACGATGTTGTCTTCGATATTTCACACGTTTTGGCATTAACATATTGCATCTGCCCCCTTCCTTAATTTTTTGGTTTTTCTGGAAGGACCTCGCCACGATAAATCCACACTTTTACTCCGATTTTTCCATATGTTGTGTCAGCTTCTGCTGCACCATAATCGATATCGGCACGCAATGTGTGTAGTGGTACTGTCCCTTCATTATAATGATCCGTACGAGCAATGTCTGTTCCACCGAGACGTCCAGAAACTTGTGTCCGAACACCTTTTGCTCCTGCTCTCATCGCACGTTGAATTGCTTGCTTCTGAGCACGTCGGAATGAAATTCGGTTTTCGAGTTGACGAGCAATATTATCTGCCACCAGTTGAGCATCCATATCAACTTTTTTGATTTCGACGATATTAATATGAACTCTCTTTCCTGTTAATTGGTTTAATGACTTTCTTAGTGCTTCAACTTCGGAACCACCTTTTCCGATAACCATACCAGGTTTTCCAGTGTGAATCGTAATATTTACACGTTTTGCTGCTCGCTCAATTTCAATCGATGAAACAGCTGAGTTTTCTAAACGATCTTCGAGATACTCTCTGATCTTAATGTCTTCATGTAATAAATCTGCGTAGTCTTTATCAGCGTACCATCTTGACTCCCAATCTTTGATTACGCCGATTCTAAGACCGATTGGATTGATTTTTTGACCCACTGACTAACCCTCCTTTTTTTCTGTAACTACCACTGTAATATGACTTGTGCGTTTGTTGATTCCGCTAGCACTCCCTTGTGCACGTGGACGGAATCGTTTTAAAGTCACACCTTCATCTACAAATGCGTCGGAAATGACGAGTTGATCTGGGTCCATTTCATAATTGTGCTCTGCATTTGCGACAGCTGACTGTAAAACCTTTTCCACGACTGGAGAAGCACCCCGCTGGGTATAGCGCAAAATAGCTAATGCTTCACCTACACTCTTTCCTCGAATTAAATCTACTACTAAACGTACTTTACGAGGAGCTATACGTACAGATTTTGCAACGGCTTTAGCTTGCATCACAAGTGCCTCCTCTCAAGTTATAATGTTGGTGTTGTTTTCTTATCCTCACCAGAATGTGCTTTAAACGTACGAGTTGGTGCAAATTCGCCTAATTTATGGCCAACCATATCTTCAGTAATGTAGACCGGTACATGTTTCCGACCATCGTAAACCGCAATGGTGTGCCCTACAAATGAAGGGAATATCGTCGAACGGCGTGACCATGTTTTAATGACTTTCTTCTTATCGGCTTCATTCAGTTCATCAATTTTTTTCATTAAATGATCGTCTGCAAAAGGCCCCTTTTTCAAACTACGCCCCATGATAATCCTCCTTTCACAAGTAAGGAATAGGAAATGCTTCCTATCCTACTGTTTTTTGCTTAACGTTTACGTTCACGAACAATATATTTACCCGTCTGCTTATCACGTGTACGTGTTTTATATCCACGTGTTTTCTGACCCCATGGAGATAAAGGAGATTCGCGTCCAATTGGGGTACGTCCTTCACCACCACCGTGTGGGTGATCGATTGGGTTCATCGCAGATCCACGTACAGTTGGTCGTTTACCAAGCCAACGAGAACGTCCTGCTTTACCAGAGCGAATCAATTCATGTTCGACATTGCCAACCTGTCCTACAGTTGCACGACAAGTCGTTAAGATGCGGCGAACTTCACCAGATGTTAGACGGACTAATGTGTATTTTCCTTCACGTCCAATCACTTGTGCTTCGGCACCTGCAGATCGAGCAAGCTGTCCTCCACGAGCCGGTTTTAACTCGACATTATGAATAATCGTTCCAACTGGAATATTAGCTAATGGTAATGCATTTCCTATTTGGATATCCGCGTTTTCACCAGACTCAATTTTCTGGCCTACCTTTAACCCTTTTGGAGCTAAAATATATCTTTTATCACCATCGACATAGTGAATCAAAGCGATGTTAGCGGAGCGGTTTGGGTCATATTCAATCGTAGCAACACGTCCTGGTATGCCGTCTTTATTACGTTTAAAATCAATCGCACGGAATTGGCGTTTATGTCCACCGCCTTTATGACGTGTTGTAATTCTACCTCGATCGTTACGTCCCCCACGCTTGCGCTTAGAACTTAATAGTGATTTTTCCGGCTTATCTACAGTAACTTCTTTGAAACTAGAAACAGACATATTACGATGACCGTTAGATGTTGGTCGATATTTTTTAATTGCCATCTTTTTTCCCTCCTTCACTTATTTGTTTGTTATACTTCGAAAAAGTCTAATTCCTTGCTATCCTCAGAAAGTTGAACGATCGCTCTTTTACGATTTGGGCGATATCCGCCGTATTGGCCCATTCGTTTAAATTTACCTTTCAAGTTCAACGTATTTACTTTTTCTACTTTTACGCCAAAAACGGCTTCAATGGCATCTTTGATTTGTGTTTTATTCGCTTTTGGACTTACTTCAAACGTATATTTTTTATCAGCCATTAAATCAGCTGTATGTTCTGTAATAACAGGGCGCTTAATAATATTACGTGGGTTGTTCATTATGCAAGCACCTCCCCTGCTTTTTCAGCTGCCTCTTCCGTTAAAATCAGCTTGTCATGCGTGAGCAGGTCTAACACATTCAATTCGTCCACGGTAATAACCTTTACAGCTTGTAGGTTATTTGCTGAACGAATCACATTTTCGTCTTTTTCAGCCGTGATGATGAGTGCTTTTTCATCTACATCCAAAGCTTTGAGCATATTGACAACTTCTTTCGTTTTAGGAGCGTCGAATGATAAGCTTTCTAAAACAAGTAGATTATCCTCATTCACTTTAGTTGATAGGGCTGATCTAAGAGCTAAACGACGCATTTTTTTCGGTAGTTTATAGCTATAGCTACGTGGTGTTGGACCAAACACAACTCCTCCACCTACCCAATGTGGGGCACGAATGGATCCTTGTCGTGCACGACCCGTTCCTTTTTGACGCCATGGTTTGCGACCTCCACCGCGTACTTCAGAACGGCTTTTAACAGCGTGTGTCCCTTGTCTCTTCGATGATTGCTGCATAAAGACTGCTTCTCGCAATACGTGTTCATTTGGCTCAATTCCAAAAACCGCAGCCTGCAACTGTATATCTCCGGTTTTTGAACCATCTTGTTTATACAATGCTACTTTAGGCATGACAGTTCCTCCCTTCATTTGTATGCTTAGTTAGCTTTAACCGCACTTGTAATAGTTACATATGATTTTTTTGCTCCTGGAACATTTCCTCTAACGAGCAATACATTACGTTCTTCATCAACATTCACAATTTCTAAGTTTTGAATCGTTACTTGATTGCCACCCATTTGTCCAGGAAGTTTTCTTCCTTTGAAAACGCGTGCTGGGTCAACAGCTCCAAGCGTTCCTACGCCTCTATGGTAACGGGAACCATGAGTTTTAAGCCCTTTGCTTTGGTTGTGACGCTTAATCGATCCCTGGAAACCTTTTCCTTTTGATGTACCTGTTACATCAACGATGTCGCCAGCTTCAAAAATATTTACGCGAATCTCTTGACCCACTTCATATTCGTCGAGATTTGCGTTACGGATTTCACGAATGCAGCGCTTAGGGTTTGTGTCTGCTTTTTCAGCATGACCCTTTTCCGCTTTATTTGTTTGTGATTCTTTTTTGTCAGCAAAACCAATTTGGATCGCTTCATATCCGTCATTTTCGATTGTACGCTTCTGCAATACGATATTTGGCTCAGCTTGAATAACTGTTACTGGAATTAACTCACCATTTTCAGAGAATAGTTGAGTCATGCCAATTTTTCGTCCTAAGATTCCTTTCGTCATCCGTTACACCTCCTATAGTTCAAAAAGTATATTATAATTTAATCTCGATATCTACACCAGAAGGTAGGTCGAGACGCATGAGTGAATCAACCGTCTGTGGTGTTGGGTTAACGATATCGATAAGTCGTTTGTGTGTACGCATTTCAAATTGTTCTCGTGCATCTTTATATTTATGAGGAGAACGTAAAACCGTAAATACAGATTTCTCAGTAGGTAGAGGAATCGGTCCCGAAACATTTGCTCCCGAACGCTTAGCTGTACCTACAATCTTTTCTGCTGATTGATCTAAAACACTGTGATCATATGCTTTTAAACGAATACGAATTTTTTCTTTTGCCATTACTTTCCCTCCTTTACGCCCATTTTCTAATAGACATTCTCCGTGAAAATTTCTTGAGCACCCGCCATGGCAAAGGGGCCGGGTGTTTCAACAACCTTTCACTTCATCGCCATAAGAGACCAACATTCTTATTATATAGAATATACGTGGTCTATGCAATACATCTATGCATAATGATTGGATTGCACATTTATGTATTATACAAACTATTGCTTATGAATGCAAGGGGAAACATGATTTTCAGCGAAGAAATTTATATTTTGTGGATGAGGGCCTACTTACGCGATAAATGATAAACCGACATTGCCACTAAACGTGGGAAATGTCGGCTTCGTTACCCTTTGGATAAAAACAGACAACGTGACGACGTTGTCTGTTTTTTACGTATGTGCTTATTTTTCAATCGAAGTTACTACGCCTGAACCTACTGTACGTCCACCTTCACGGATGGAGAAACGTGTTCCATCTTCAATGGCAATCGGTGAAATAAGTTCAACTGTCATTTCAACGTTATCGCCAGGCATTACCATGTCTACGCCGTCTGGAAGTTGAACGACACCAGTTACGTCCGTTGTACGGAAATAAAACTGTGGGCGATAGTTATCAAAGAATGGTGTATGACGTCCACCTTCTTCTTTAGATAGTACGTATACTTCAGCTTGGAATTTTGTATGCGGTGTAATTGAACCAGGTGCAGCAAGAACTTGACCGCGTTTTACATCTTCGCGTTCTACACCACGGAGCAATGCACCGATGTTGTCACCAGCTTCTGCATAGTCAAGAAGCTTACGGAACATTTCAACACCCGTTACAGTTGTCTTCTGTGCTTCATCAGCAAGACCGATGATTTCTACTTCGTCACCAACTTCAACTTGACCACGCTCTACACGACCTGTAGCAACTGTTCCACGACCTGTGATGGAAAATACGTCCTCAACAGGCATCATGAATGGTTTGTCTGTGTCACGCTCTGGTGTTGGAACATATTCGTCAACTGCTTCCATAAGTTCGACGATTTTTTCTTCATATTCTTCTTCACCTTCAAGAGCTTTGAGAGCAGAACCAGCGACTACTGGGATGTCATCACCAGGGAATTCGTATTCTGATAATAGATCACGAACTTCCATTTCTACTAGTTCTAATAGTTCTTCATCGTCTACCATATCAACTTTGTTCAAGAACACAACGATAGCAGGTACGCCTACGTTACGAGAGAGAAGGATATGCTCACGAGTTTGTGGCATTGGTCCATCTGCTGCGGAAACGACAAGAATCGCACCGTCCATTTGTGCTGCACCTGTGATCATGTTTTTAACATAGTCAGCGTGTCCTGGGCAGTCAACGTGGGCATAGTGACGATTGTCTGTTTCATACTCAACGTGTGAAGTTGCAATCGTAATTCCACGTTCTTTTTCTTCTGGTGCACCGTCGATTTCATCGTAGTCCATGCCACCAGCTGTACCTTGTTTCTTGTGCATGACTGTAGTAATAGCAGCAGTCAATGTTGTTTTACCATGGTCAACGTGTCCAATTGTTCCAATATTTACGTGCGCTTTAGAGCGGTCAAATTTTTCTTTAGCCATTTATAGTTCCTCCTTCAAAAATAAACTCTATCATTTATAATTGATTTCCTTACTCACCTAATTAAAGTTATACTTCAGAATAAGAAAAAAATCAATTATTCACCAGCATTTTTCTTAATAATTTCTTCAGCAATAGCTTTTGGTACTTCTTCATAATGATCGAAGACCATTGTATATGTTCCACGACCTTGCGTATTTGAACGCAATGCTGTCGCATATCCGAACATTTCTGCAAGTGGAACAAAAGCTTTTACAAGCTGTGCTGTACCACGAGCCTCCATTCCTTCGACTCTTCCACGACGTGAGGTTACGTCGCCCATAATATCTCCCATGTATTCTTCAGGAACGACGATTTCAACCTTCATCATCGGTTCCAAAAGAACTGGAGAGCATTTATCCTTAGCGGCTTTTAATGCCATGGAACCAGCAATTTTAAACGCCATCTCGTTCGAGTCAACATCATGATAACTACCATCGTATAACGTTGCTTTAATGTCAATCAGTGGATATCCGGCTAACACGCCAGCCTCCATCGATTCTGTAATTCCTTCTTCAACAGATGGCACATATTCACGCGGGACAACTCCACCGACAATTTTGTTTTCAAATTCAAAGCCTGCACCTTCTTCATTAGGCTCAAACTTGACCCATACATGTCCGTATTGTCCACGTCCACCGGATTGACGGATAAATTTACCTTCGACTTCGGCTTCGGAGCGGAACGTTTCTCGGTATGCTACTTGTGGTGCTCCCACATTCGCATCTACTTTAAACTCTCGCTTCAATCGGTCAACAATTACGTCTAGGTGAAGTTCACCCATTCCCGCAATTAACGTTTGTCCCGTTTCCGCGTTTGTTTCAGTTGTAAATGTTGGATCTTCCTCAGCAAGCTTTCCTAAGGCAGTACCCATTTTATCTTGGTCTGCTTTCGTTCGCGGTTCAATTGCCACTTGAATCACCGGTTCAGGGAAGTCCATTGACTCTAGAATCACCGGATGATCTTCGTCACATAGCGTTTCACCTGTTGCGGTATCTTTTAAACCAACTGCTGCGGCAATTTCTCCGCAATGAATCGTTTCTAGTTCTTCACGGGAATTCGCATGCATCTGCAAAATTCGTCCCATACGTTCACGCTTATCTTTCACAGTGTTCAACACGTAAGAACCAGCATCTAATTTACCGGAGTATACCCGGAAAAACGTCAGCTTACCAACGTAAGGGTCTGTCATTACTTTAAATGCTAAAGCAGAAAATGGTTCATTGTCATCTGCTGGGCGTTCCACTTCTTCTTCAGTTCCTGGAACAATTCCCGTAATCGGCGGGATATCGGTTGGTGCTGGTAAATAATCAACAACACCATCAAGAATGAGTTGAACACCTCTATTTTTAAATGCAGATCCACAAAATACTGGGTAAAATTCAACATTTAATGTTGCATTTCGAATGGCTTGTTTAATTTCCTCATTGGAAATTTCTTCGCCCTCTAAATATTTCAACATTAAGTCTTCATCAACTTCTGCTACAGCTTCAATGAGCTCTTCACGAAGTTCTTCTGCTTTTTCTTTATATTCTGCTGGGATTTCACGTGTTTCTGCTTTTGTTCCCATATCATCCAAATAAAAGTGTGCTTCCATCTCAATCAGGTCAATAATTCCTTCGAATTCATCTTCTGCACCGATTGGAAGTTGCACGGGGTGAGCATTAGCTCCTAGGCGCTCTTTTAAAGTTCCTGTTGCATAAAGGAAGTCTGCGCCAACTTTGTCCATTTTGTTAATAAACACAATTCTTGGTACACCGTAAGTCGTCGCTTGACGCCAAACAGTTTCTGTTTGTGGTTCTACACCTGATTGTGCGTCGAGAACTGTTACTGCACCGTCGAGAACACGTAATGAACGTTCAACTTCTACAGTGAAGTCTACGTGTCCAGGCGTATCGATAATATTGATCCGGTGATCATCCCATTGAGCGGTTGTTGCTGCAGAGGTGATTGTGATTCCGCGCTCTTGCTCCTGTTCCATCCAGTCCATCTCTGAAGCACCCTCATGGGTTTCTCCAATTTTATGAATGCGTCCAGTGTAGAAAAGAATACGCTCGGTAGTTGTCGTTTTACCTGCATCAATATGAGCCATGATGCCAATGTTGCGCGTCTTTTCCAAGGAGAACTCTCTAGCCATGTATTCTTCTCCCTCCTAATAAAATGATTGAATCGATTGATTTTACCAGCGATAGTGTGCAAATGCTTTGTTCGCTTCTGCCATTTTGTGTAAATCTTCTCGTCTTCTTACGGCAGCTCCTGTGTTATTGGAAGCATCCAATATTTCATTTGCCAATCGTTCTTCCATCGTCTTTTCTCCGCGTAGGCGTGCATAATTAACAAGGAAACGCAAGCCTAATGCTTGGCGACGTTCTGGTCGAACCTCCATTGGAACTTGATAGTTTGAACCACCTACACGACGTGCTCGAACTTCAAGTACCGGCATAACATTTTTCATCGCTTCATCGAAGACATCCATCGGATTTTGGCCACTACGCTCGCCAACAAGTTCAAATGCTTTATAAAGAATCTTTTGTGCCTTACCCCGTTTTCCATCGATCATAATTTGATTGATTAAACGAGTAACCAATTTCGAATTGTACATCGGATCGGGTAAGACGTCTCGCTTAGGTACTGGTCCTTTACGTGGCATATACTTTCCCTCCTCTCCAATCTCTTAGTTGTTATTCATTGATTTACTTCGGTTTTTTTGTACCGTATTTGGAGCGTCCTTGGGCACGCCCTTCAACACCAGCAGTGTCTAATGCACCACGAACAACGTGATATCGAACACCTGGCAAGTCTTTCACTCGACCACCACGAAGTAAGACAACACTGTGTTCCTGTAGGTTGTGACCAATTCCGGGAATATATGCCGTTACTTCCATGTTATTTGACAAACGCACACGCGCATACTTACGCAATGCAGAGTTTGGCTTTTTAGGTGTCAATGTACCTACCCGTGTACACACCCCACGTTTTTGTGGAGAGTTTACGTTTGTAAACTGCTTCTTAAAGCTATTGTACCCCTTACCAAGAGCTGGTGAGTCTGATGATTTTGGTTTACTTTTACGCCCTTTACGTATGAGTTGATTAATTGTAGGCATGTGATTTTCCTCCTTTCAAATTTCCATATTTATAAAAGATAAATTGTGCCTTTTGTAATACCACATATCCAGGTGGTTCATCCATCGGCTAAAAAAACAATCCTTTCCTTCTACTGAAAAGATTTGAATTGAATCATTCACTTTTAATAGCCACTGTAGATGCTCCAACATCAATTCCACAAGCTGCGCCTAACTTCTTCTTCGAATCTACATATCGGCAAGGTATGTTAAAATTGTTCGCCACACCTTCTACCTTTTGTATGATGTGCTGATCAGCATCATTTGCAAGGTAAACCTCACTTATAGAGCCGTTTTTCATAGCTTTAAGTGCTTGTTTTGTTCCGATGATCATTCGCGATTTAAGTTTAGTCACTTTTTCATAAGACATAGGCATATCCTCCAAAGTAACTTCAATCGGAAGTACCTTGAATATATTATCATTCTCTTTTTTTAATGTCAACTCAAAAACGGATTTTTTATTATTTTTTACATATATTCGTTTTCTTTGATCAAATCATGAGGGAAACCAGATGTCTAATCTGATTTCCCACATCATACTTGAGTTGATTCATATACTTTACTGAACCGTTTCTTCTTCCTTTTTAGTTTCGCTCTCTTCTACTTCCGGTAACTGGATGTTTCGATATCGTTGCATTCCCGTTCCAGCTGGCACGAGTTTTCCGATGATCACATTTTCTTTCAATCCTAGCAAGTCGTCGCGTCTGCCCTTAATCGCTGCATCGGTTAATACTCGTGTCGTTTCCTGGAAAGAGGCGGCAGATAAGAATGAATCTGTTTCTAAAGAAGCCTTCGTAATTCCTAGCAATACTGGTTTTCCTGTTGCTGGTTGTACGTCTTCGGCTAGTGCTTTCGCATTTGCTTCTTTAAACTGATGAATTTCTAATAGCGAACCAGGTAATACATCCGTGTCGCCTGAATCGATCACGCGGATTTTACGGAGCATTTGCCGTACCATGACTTCAACGTGTTTATCACTTATTTCAACACCTTGCATGCGGTATACGCGTTGAACTTCACGTAGCAAGTAATTTTGTACGCCTTCGACACCTTGTACGCGCAGAAGTTCTTTCGGGTTGATCGATCCCTCAGTTACTTCTTGACCCGCAATGACTTCATCACCGACGGAAACCTTTAGACGGGCGTTATAAGGAACGGTGTATTCCTTCTTCTCTTCGTCGCCTTGAATGATAACCTCTCGGGTATCTTTATCTTCATTAATCTCAAGCACAACTCCATCCAATTCACTAATGACAGCTTCACCTTTTGGATTACGGGCTTCGAACAGCTCTTCGATACGTGGTAAACCTTGGGTAATATCATCTCCTGCCACTCCACCTGTGTGGAACGTACGCATCGTTAGCTGTGTTCCTGGTTCACCAATGGACTGAGCAGCGATAATACCAACAGCTTCACCAACTTCTACTTCATCACCTGTTGCGAGGTTGCGACCGTAACACTTCTTGCACACTCCGTGCTTCGTGTTACAGTTAAATACGGATCGAATCGTTACTTCTTCAATTCCTGCTTCCACGATCGCTTTTGCCTGATCTTCAGAAATTAGTTCATTCACATCAACGATGACTTCACCTGTTTCTGGATGTTTCACCGTTTCAAATGCTGTACGACCAACGATCCGATCAAGCAATGGTTCAATGAGTTCGGCACCGACCATCAATGCTGATATAGACGCACCACGATCTGTTCCACAATCTTCTTCGCGAACGATGACATCTTGAGCTACGTCCACTAGGCGGCGAGTTAAATAACCTGAATCGGCCGTCTTCAAGGCGGTATCCGCTAGTCCTTTACGAGCACCGTGGGTAGAAATAAAGTACTCTAAGACCGTGAGACCTTCTCGGAAGCTTGATTTAATAGGTAACTCGATAATCCGTCCGGATGGGTTCGCCATCAATCCCCGCATACCTGCTAATTGCGTGAAGTTAGACGGGTTACCTCTAGCACCTGAATCACTCATCATAAAGATCGGATTCAGCTGATCCAACGATTCCATTAAGTTATCCTGTACTTCATCTTTCGCCGTCGACCATATAGAAATCACTCGATCATAACGTTCTTCTTCAGTAATGAGGCCTCGGCGGAATTGTTTCATCACATTATCTACTTTTTGTTGTGCATCTTCGAGTATTTTATCCTTTCCACCATACACAACAATGTCGGAAATTCCGACGGTCATTCCTGCTCTTGTCGCATAGTGGAACCCTAAGTCCTTCATGCGGTCAAGCATTTTGGATGTTTCACTAATCTTAAATCGCTTGAAAACTTCAGAAATGATGTCACCGAGAAATCCTTTTTTGAACGGTTTCACTAATTCGCGTGATTGAATTTCTTCTTTTAAATTCGTTCCATATCCCACAAAATATTTTTCTGGGGTACGAACTTCAAGGTTTGTTTTCGTAGGTTCGTTAATATATGGAAACGAATCGGGTAAAATTTCATTAAAGATTAACTTTCCTACTGTTGTGAGCAAATACTGTTTATTCTGCTCTTCCGTAAAGGTCATGTTATTTAAGCCCGAAGCATGCACGGCAACACGTGTGTGCAAATGAACATGCCCATTTTGATAAGCCATAATGGCTTCATTTGTATCCTTGAAAACATATCCTTCTCCGATTGCGCCTTCTCGTTCTAATGTAAGATAATAGTTTCCTAAAACCATATCCTGGGATGGCGTCACAACAGGTTTTCCATCTTTTGGATTCAAAATATTTTGGGCCGCCAACATTAATATACGCGCTTCAGCCTGTGCTTCTGCTGATAAAGGAACGTGTACAGCCATCTGGTCACCATCAAAGTCAGCGTTATATGCCGTACAAACGAGTGGATGTAAGTGAATGGCCCTTCCTTCGACGAGAGTCGCTTCAAAGGCCTGAATGCCAAGCCTATGCAATGTAGGTGCCCGGTTAAGTAAGACGGGATGCTCTTTAATTACTTCTTCTAAGACACCCCATACATCTGGATGGACACGCTCAACTTTTCGCTTCGCAGATTTAATGTTATGTGCTATTCCTTGGTCGACTAATTCCTTCATCACAAATGGCTTGAATAGTTCTAAAGCCATTTCTTTCGGTAAGCCACATTGATACATTTTCAAGCTCGGTCCGACAACAATAACCGAACGACCGGAGTAATCAACACGTTTTCCGAGTAAGTTTTGACGAAAACGACCTTGTTTTCCTTTTAACATATGTGACAAAGATTTTAATGGGCGGTTGCCAGGTCCTGTCACCGGACGACCACGACGACCGTTATCAATCAATGCGTCAACGGACTCTTGTAACATCCGCTTTTCATTTTGGACAATGATGCCTGGTGCTCCGAGGTCCAACAAGCGTTTCAACCGATTGTTTCGATTGATCACTCGACGGTATAAATCATTTAAATCAGACGTCGCAAAGCGTCCACCATCTAGTTGAACCATCGGTCTTAGTTCTGGTGGAATCACTGGCAGTACATCTAAAACCATCCAAGACGTATCATTTCCTGAATTACGAAATGCTTCCAATACTTCTAATCGCCTAATCGCTCGCGTCCTACGTTGACCCTGAATCGTTTTCAACTCTTCTTTTAAGGTTTCAACTTCTTTATCAAGGTCGACATCCTGCAATAGTTTGCGCATCGCTTCTGCGCCCATCTCTGCTTTAAATGCTTGGCCGTATTTATCGTAATACGCGCGGTATTCTTTTTCAGATAAAAGTTGCTTTTTCTCTAAAGGCGTATTACCAGGGTCTGTTACAACATATGCTGCAAAATAAATGACTTCTTCCAGAGCTCGGGGCGACATGTCTAAAATAAGCCCCATTCTGCTTGGAATTCCTTTAAAGTACCAAATGTGTGATACAGGAGCCGCAAGCTCGATGTGCCCCATGCGTTCACGACGGACCTTCGCCTTCGTAACTTCTACACCACAACGGTCACAGACTACACCTTTATATCGTACACGCTTATATTTTCCACAATGACATTCCCAGTCTTTTTGCGGACCAAAAATACGTTCACAAAACAACCCATCTTTTTCCGGTTTTAATGTACGATAGTTGATTGTTTCCGGCTTTTTCACCTCACCGAAAGACCATGAACGAATCTTCTCCGGTGAAGCCAACCCAATTTGCATAGATTCAAAATTATTTACATCTAACAAGGGTCTACCTCCCTTTTTAATGTGCGATTTTACTTTGAAACATTTATAAAAAAACAACTCATGACTAGAAACAATACTCATCAAATGTGCAATCAATGCATCCAGCTAAACTACATTATCCATCCAACCCGGTTTAGAAATAGCGTGTTCGCCCATCTCTAAACCGGGTTCACCATTTATTTAAATCTAAATCGCTTGATTTAGCTTTTTTCGACATCTAGGTTAAGCTTATGCGCCGTTTGTGCTTCATCATCTTCTAGTTCACGGATTTCAACCTCTGTTTCATCACTTGATAAGATTTTAACGTCCATCCCCAGGCTTTGTAATTCTTTAATTAACACTTTAAATGATTCAGGTACACCTGGTTCAGAAACATTCGCACCTTTAACGATGGATTCGTATGTTTTTACACGTCCGACAACGTCATCAGATTTAACAGTCAAGATCTCTTGCAATGTATAGGCAGCACCGTATGCTTCAAGTGCCCAAACCTCCATCTCTCCAAAACGCTGCCCACCGAATTGTGCTTTTCCTCCGAGCGGCTGTTGCGTAACAAGTGAGTATGGACCTGTTGAGCGAGCATGTAACTTATCATCAACCATGTGAGATAGTTTCAGTAAGTACATAATCCCCACGGATACACGGTTGTCAAACGGTTCACCCGTTCTTCCGTCGTATAAAACTTGCTTCGCATCACGTGGCATTCCCGCTTCCTCGAGGGTATCCCATACATCTTCCTCAGTCGCACCATCAAATACAGGTGACGAAACGTGGAGGCCCAATTTCTTAGCGGCCATTCCGAGATGAAGTTCAAACACCTGTCCGATGTTCATTCGTGATGGAACACCTAACGGGTTAAGCATGACGTCAATCGGAGTACCGTCGGCTAAAAATGGCATATCCTCTTCTGGCAAAATCTTAGCGATTACACCTTTGTTTCCGTGACGACCTGCCATCTTGTCTCCTTCTGCAATTTTACGCTTCTGTACAATATAAACGCGGACAAGCTGGTTTACACCCGGGGACAACTCATCACCATCTTCACGATTGAAGATTTTTACGTCATGTACAATACCACCTGCCCCGTGTGGTACGCGTAAGGACGTATCGCGAACCTCACGTGCTTTTTCACCGAAAATCGCATGGAGAAGTCGTTCCTCAGCAGATAGTTCAGTTACACCTTTTGGCGTCACTTTTCCGACGAGAATGTCTCCGTCTTTAACTTCTGCACCGACGCGGATAATCCCTTGTTCATTTAAGTTTTTCAGAGCATCTTCTCCAACATTCGGAATATCTCTCGTAATTTCTTCAGGGCCAAGCTTCGTATCACGAGATTCCGATTCATATTCTTCAATGTGAATGGACGTATAGTCATCATCTTTAACTAGACGTTCACTCATAATGATGGCATCTTCATAGTTATATCCTTCCCAAGTCATTAAGCCGACAAGAACGTTTCGACCTAACGCTAGTTCACCATATTCCATTGAAGGACCATCAGCTAAAATATCACCTTTCAGCACACGATCGCCTTTTTTAACAATCGGGCGCTGGTTGTAACAAGTTCCTTGGTTTGAGCGAATGTATTTTTGCAGACGATAGTGGTCCGTATCACCTTTCACTTCTTTTCCATCCACATCAGAAACACGACGGACTGTTATTTCTTTCGCTTCTACTCGTTCAACAATTCCATCATGTCGACAAAGGATTGCAGCACCAGAATCTTTTCCAGAAACATATTCCATACCCGTTCCTACAATCGGTGACTCAGGTGTCAATAATGGTACAGCCTGACGTTGCATATTCGCACCCATTAGAGCTCGGTTTGAGTCATCATTTTCAAGAAAAGGAACACATGCTGTAGCCGCTGATACAACCTGTTTAGGAGAAACATCCATATAATCCACTTGACTGCGAGAAACAATCGTGTTTTCCCCGCGGAAACGAGTTATTACTTCTTCTTCAACAAATCTACCGTCTTCATCAAGTTTAGCGTTCGCTTGTGCAACGACATAGTTATCTTCTTCATCAGCCGTCAAATAATCAATCTGCTTCGTAACCTTACCCGTTTCTGGGTCCACTCGACGGTAAGGCGTTTCAATAAAACCAAACTTATTCACTCGAGCAAAGCTTGACAAAGAGTTGATTAAACCGATGTTTGGACCTTCAGGCGTTTCAATCGGACACATTCGACCGTAATGCGAGTAGTGAACGTCACGCACTTCCATACCCGCTCGCTCTCGCGTTAAACCTCCTGGCCCTAATGCAGATAGCCTTCGTTTGTGCGTCAACTCTGCTAAAGGGTTCGTTTGATCCATGAATTGGGATAGCTGTGAGCTACCAAAAAACTCTTTAATCGATGCAATCACAGGACGAATGTTAATCAATTGCTGTGGTGTAATGCTCGATGTGTCTTGTATCGACATCCGCTCACGTACAACTCTTTCCATGCGTGATAAACCAATCCGGAATTGATTTTGTAACAATTCGCCTACTGAGCGTAATCTGCGGTTACCTAAGTGGTCAATATCATCTGTATAACCAACTAAGTGTAACAAGTTGAAGAAATAACTAATGGAAGCTAGAATGTCTGCTGGTGTAATATTTTTTACATCAGAATCTATATCTCCATTGCCGATCACATTCAGTACCCTCTCTCCCTCTGGATCTGTAGGGTCCATCACTTTAATAGACTGTAGATAAATGGGGTCTTCTAAAATACCGTCTTCTGGTTCAATGATTTTCTCACCCACTTTATGTTCAGATCGCTCTAGATATGGGATGAGTTTGTTTAATAATTTACGCTCAAGTTTATCGCCTTTTTGAGCGAGCACTTCGCCTGTTTCAGGATCAACGATTGGTTCAGCTAACACTTGATTAAACAATCGGTTTTTCAAGTGTAGTTTTTTATTCATTTTATAACGGCCAACATGAGCCAAGTCATAGCGTCGCGGATCAAAGAAACGCGAATATAACAAGCTCTTCGCATTGTCCACAGTAGGCGGCTCTCCTGGACGCAACCGCTCATATATTTCAAGCAATGCTTTTTCAGTTGTTTCCGTATTGTCTTTTTCTAACGTATTTGTTAAGTATTCATTCTCACCAATCAATTCAGTAATCTCTTGATCAGAACCAAATCCTAGCGCACGCACAAGGACTGTAATCGGCATTTTACGTGTGCGATCAATACGGACATGAACAACATCCCTAGCGTCCGTTTCAAACTCTAACCATGCACCTCGGTTCGGAATGACAGTTGCTGTGATGCCCCTTCTTCCGTTTTTATCAATTTTTTCGTTGTAATACACACTCGGAGAGCGAACGAGCTGGGAAACAATTACACGTTCCGCACCGTTAATAATAAAGGTTCCTGTATCTGTCATGAGTGGGAAATCACCCATAAACACTTCTTGTTCTTTGACTTCGCCTGTGTCATTATTAATTAAACGAACTTTCACACGAAGTGGAGCATCATACGTTACATCTCTTTCTTTCGATTCATCGACAGGATACTTCGGGTCGCTTAAGCTATAGTCAATAAATTCGAGGGATAGCTTTCCTGTAAAGTCTTCAATCGGGGAAATATCTTGAAACATTTCCTTCAAACCTTCCTCTAGGAACCACTGATAAGAAGCGGTTTGAATTTCGATTAAATTAGGTAATTCCAACACTTCGTTGATACGCGCATAACTTCGACGCTTTCGGTGCCGTCCATATTGAACTAGTTGATGAGTCAACTGCTTCACCTCTCAAATTTCTTCCATTTTCATTTTGTAATTTAGGAATTGACATGAAGATGATTATATTTTATAGAAAACGGACTTTTTACCGCATCCATCTGCTAAAAGTCTGTTTTCTTTACTTATGATTACCTTCCTTGTAGAAGAAAATTATTGCTGAAAAAGGCCTTTCAGCTTTATAGTTATTTCTGGATTTTTTATAGAATGAGCATTAAACTATAGTTAGAATAAGGAATAGAAATAATCATAAAATAGTTAAATCGAGATAACAATTCGTCATGTGCTATATCAAAATATCCGCTTGCCATCACCCCAAGAATAGGCTATTATTTTATGTTAGAAATACATATGTAACAACGATAAGAAATCCAATGAGTCAATCGCTTTTAAAAATGATTGCTTACGATGAAAATAAACAGATGCACAAACAAACATCCGTATTTTCGGATATTTTTTCGACATTTAAACAGTATTTCCATATCACATAAAGGTTATACGTGTCATATTCTCACGCTTTTCACTCATCTAGAGTTTCTAGGGTTAGCATTATACTATGCTATCACAACATTTTTTTAAGGTCAAACATTTACGGCCTTCATAATATGATAGCCTTTATGACGATGGATAACTTCGACATTTCCAAAAATCTCTTTTAACTTCTTCTTTGCTGAAGGTGCTCCTTGTTTCTTCTGGATGACAATCCATAATTCTCCGCACTCACACAACGCTGATTTACTACCTTCAAATATGGAATGAACAATTCTCTTCCCAGCCCTTATAGGTGGGTTCGTTACAATAGCGGCAAACGTACGATTACCGATATGCTCAAACCGATCACTGCTTATAAACTCAACATTATCTATATTATTTTGTTTAGCATTTTCTTTTGCTAATTGGAGTGCACGCTCATTGATATCTGACATGACGACATTCCGACCCCGATAACGATCAGCGAGTGCAATGCCAATCGGGCCATATCCACAGCCTAAATCCAGTATATCACCTTGGATATTCGGTGCATTAAATTGTTCAATTAATAATTTGGATCCAAAATCAACTTCATGTCTGGAAAATACGCCTGTATCGCTTGTAAACGTATACCACTTATCTTGTAATCGGTACGTCCATGTCTTTGGTGAACTTTTAGATTGGGGTTTTTTTGAAAAGTAATGCTCAGGCATTTGGGCACCTACTTTTTTAATTATGATCATGGGAAAGTTGAATTTTGTTCAAACACACGTGGAAAACTTTTTTATCTGTTGGAAATAGAGAGCCCGCCGCTTTATATGACGACGAGCTCCTTATAAAATATCGTTTACTTCAGTTCTACTTTAGCACCAGTTTCTTCAAGCTTCTCTTTCATTTCTTCAGCTTCTTCTTTGTCGACGCCTTCTTTGATTGTGTTAGGCGCTCCATCTACTAAATCTTTAGCATCTTTCAGGCCAAGGCCAGTGATTTCACGAACAGCTTTGATCACTTTAATTTTTGACTGTCCTACTTCTTCAAGTACAACATCAAATTCTGATTGTTCCTCAGCAGCGTCATCGCCACCTGCTCCACCAGCAACGGCAACAGGCGCTGCAGCTGTTACACCGAACTCTTCTTCAATTGCTTTAACAAGGTCATTTAATTCTAGTACAGACATTTCTTTTATAGCATCAATAATTTCCTCTTTTGACATGTTTAATTCCTCCTGCTTTCAAATTTTATACGTAATCAAATATAAATTTATGCTTCCTGTTCCTCTTGTTGGTCGGCAATCGCTTTTGTAGCATATGCAAAATTGCGAATAGGTGCTTGCAATACACTGAGTAGCATGGAAACCATACCTTCGTAATTCGGCAAATCAGCGAGCTCTTTAATTTGCTCAAGTGTCGCAATCTCACCCTCAATAACGCCACCTTTGATCTCCAGCGCTTCGTGATCTTTTGCAAAGTTATTAATGATTTTAGCTGGAGCTACTACATCTTCTTCACTAAACGCAATTGCAGTCGGGCCAACGAGTGATTCAACAAGGCCTCCCAACTCAGCACCTTCTGCTGCTCGGCGTGACATTGTGTTTTTATACACTTTGAAGTCAACACCTGCTTCTCGCAGTTGCTTACGCAATTCGGTAACTGCAGCTACATCCAAGCCACGGTAATCAACAAGAACGGTTGATTGGCTCTTTTGAAATTTATCCGTAATCTCCTGAACAAGTTGCTTTTTCTTCTCGAGTACACTAGACATCGTTCCACCTCCTAATACTTTCCATCATCATACCGAACGAAAAAACCCCCATGTAGACATGGAGGTTTTTTACAAATAAATATCCTATTTGTTTCAAAACACCTCGGCAGGATATTAAGCGTTGTTGCACCTGAGTCTACGGTATAACGTTTATATTTTATGACGCAATACATTATAACGGATCATTCGGCGGATGTCAATCACTTTTTACACGAGTGTATTTAGAAGGATCGACTTTAATCCCCGGTCCCATCGTTGATGAGACTGCGATGTTTTTGAGATAAACACCTTTTGTAGAGTGGGGTCTTGCCTTAGCGATCGTTTCTGTAATTGCTTCGAAGTTTTCAATTAATTGCTCTTGATCAAATGAAACTTTTCCAATCGGTACATGTACGTTTGCATCTTTATCAACACGGTATTCAACTTTTCCAGCTTTAATCTCTTTCACAGCTTTTTCGATTTCAAACGTAACTGTACCTGTTTTTGGGTTAGGCATTAATCCTTTAGGGCCGAGAATGCGTCCTAATTTACCAACTTCGCCCATCATGTCAGGTGTAGCGACAATAACATCAAAGTCGAGCCAACCTTCATTGATCTTCGCGATTAAGTCCTCGTCCCCAACGTAATCGGCCCCTGCAGCTTCAGCTTCTTTTGCTTTTTCACCTTTTGCAAACACAAGGACGGTTTTCGTTTTTCCAGTTCCGTGTGGCAATACCATTGCACCGCGAATTTGTTGGTCTGCTTTTTTCGGATCCACACCTAAACGATAAGCTGCATCGACCGTTTCATCAAAAGATGCCTTTGCCGTCTGCTTCACTAATTCAATAGCTTCTTCTATTTCATATGCTTTCGTACGATCAATTAGATCTAGAGATTCTTGATACTTCTTTCCTTTTTCAGCCATATTATTTCCTCCTCTATTGTGGTTATAACGGTAGTACCTCCCACGTATAAAAGCTCGCACGCTTTTATAAATGAAACTTTATTCAGTGAGGATTGTGGTCTCTACTGAACATGATTGAACCGATTAGGCTTGTTTTAGTTCGTTGTCTATGAAGACAGAAACTTCACCCGATCCATAAACCTCGAAATGAATCATCTTCATTCGCTTTATATATTTACAGTAAAAGGTTGCGAGAGGTTTAGCCGCATCGCAACCCATATCTATTGATCAGCCTTCAATCGTTATACCCATACTACGTGCCGTTCCTTCGACCATGCGCATCGCTGCTTCCACATCGGCAGCATTTAAATCTTTCATTTTCATTTCTGCGATTTCTTTTACTTTATCACGCTTAACAGTCCCTACTTTATTACGATTCGGCTCACCTGAAGCCTTATCAATACCCGCCGCTTCTTTTAGTAGTATAGAAGCTGGTGGAGTTTTCGTAATAAATGTAAATGAACGGTCTTCATAAACAGTGATTTCAACTGGAATGATTAAACCTGCTTGTTCTTGTGTTTGTGCATTGAATTCTTTACAAAATCCCATGATGTTGATTCCCGCTTGACCTAAAGCCGGTCCGACTGGCGGTGCAGGGTTTGCTTTTCCAGCTGGAATTTGCAATTTTACTAAGTCAATTACTTTTTTAGCCACGAGACACACCTCCTTAAGTCCGTGATGTGGTAATAGGGTTCATTTTCCCCTCCCACTCCTTGTTAGCCATTTGAATGATAAAAAACTGCATGGATAACATAAGAATATTAACACGTTTTATAAAATAACGCAACAATTTATCCAGTATATTATTGAAGTTTTTCGATTTGTGAAAAGTCTAATTCCACAGGGGTGTCTCTGCCGAACATATTCACATGAACTTTTACCTTCTGTTTATCCAAATCAATCTGTTCAATCGTTCCTGTAAAGTTTGAAAAAGGACCATCTGTTACGCGAACATTTTCTTTCACCTCAAACTCCACTTGAACGACTTGGTCGTCCATACCCATCCGCTTCAATATTGAATCGATTTCCTCCGGCAATAATGGAGTTGGTTTTGTTCCTCCACCGCTGGAGCCGATAAAACCCGTCACACCTGGTGTATTTCGAACGACATACCATGAATCGTCTGTCATGATCATTTCTGCTAATACGTAACCTGGGAAAAACTTCTTTTTAACGACTTTCTTTTTTCCATCCTTTATTTCCGTTTGCTCATCTTCCGGTACGATTACTCGAAAAATCTTGTCTTCCATTTCCATTGTTTCTACGCGCTTTTCCAAGTTCGCTTTCACTTTATTTTCATACCCTGAATAGGTATGAATAACGTACCATTTACTTTCCATTTATTTGGACAATATGCGTTGTCCTTCCCTCCCTTGTTATGCATCAAACATGTTAAAACATTGATGAGTACTTTTCCGAACATATAAGGACACAGTTGTGAGAATGCTAAAGTTGACTAGATTCCTATTTATATACGCATATTTCAACAACGTGTTCGGCATATTGTATACATTTAAAAACAATATTAAAAAACCCGTTGGATTCGGGTTTTTTTAAATCATCATATATAATTCCATTATAACATAATCGAAGCTTATTTATTCAAAAAACATATTCAAAATAAAAGTAATTCCTTGGTCTACAATTGCAAAAAAGATCGCAACGAAAGCCACTGTTGCTACAACCGTAATCGTATAGCTTGTTAATTCTTTACCTGTTGGCCAGGTAACTTTTTTCATTTCTTGAGATACTTTCTTTAAAAACTTGAACATGCCGTAGCCCCCAAATCTAACGGATCGTTACGTGGTTTTATTTCGTTTCACGATGTAATGTATGCTTTTGACAAGTTTTACAATATTTACGAACTTCCATGCGTGTCGATTGTGCAGATGCACTTTTTTGCGTTGAATAATTACTGCTGGAACAAACGGTACATGCTAAACGAATTTTTCGCTTCATTCAATCACCCCACTAGTAGGGACGTACTCATAATAATGTAGCATGCTTCATTTTGTGTGTCAACGCTCTACGTTCTCTCACATACCTTCAACGGTCGGAAAATGAGCATGGGGAAACGCCGTATAAAACAATCTAAGAAGATCATCAAATATGAGGAGTGAGTCATGGAAACACGTTTCGTCAGTTCAAAACATTATAAGTTTAACTCATTTGACTCGATGAGTTGTTCCATTTTACGCTTAACACGTTGTAGTGCATTATCGGTCGATTTCACACTTCGATTCAATGCTGTGGAAATTTCTTGGTACGTTCTCCCTTCCAAATACAGATGGAGCACTTTCTTTTCCAAGCTACTTAACAATTCAGTTAATTTTACTTCGATATGATAGAGTTTCTCCTGATTGATGAGCAACTCCTGGGGGTCAATCGCTTCTGAACCGGAGATGACATCTAATAAGGTTCGCTCCGATTCTTCATCATATATAGGTTTGTCGAGGGAAACATAGGAATTTAATGGGATATGTTTTTGTCTTGTAGCGGTTTTAATTGCTGTAATAATTTGTCTCGTAATACATAGTTCCGCAAATCCTTTAAAAGAAGTCTGCTTATCTTGATCATAATCGCGGATTGCCTTATAAAGACCAATCATTCCTTCTTGTATGATATCTTCGCGATCTGCTCCAATTAAAAAATACGTTCTCGCTTTTGCACGAACAAAGTTTTTATACTTATATATTAAATGGTCTAGTGCATAATCGTCTCCATGTCGAATCAATTGTAATAGTTGTTCGTCATCAAGTTGTTGTAATTCTTCACGGTTGAATGGCTTGTCCTTCACACTCACGCAGTATACCCCCTTGACCACTCCACTTCAGTATAAACGTATTATACAGCAAGCTTTCCGATAATACAACAGGTCAAAAGTCCACGATATCGCACTTTGCATCGGTTTTATTTGACAATTGTGATTCTTTCGTCATTCGATCTTATCCCTGTCCAGGGCCGTCCGACCTATTTAGCAAAATATCATTCGATTGAAGTTTAGCTGTCCTCTCTTTTGTAAAAGAGGGAGAGCGAGCACTCAAGTTTATGCTCATTTACTCCCCCGTCTCCATTTCTCAAATATTTTTAATACATGTTCGTCCAAAATGATTTTAGATGTTGGTTTTTCTTTTTTTTGAGTTTCCATTCGTTCTTCAATTGTTTGTTGCATGACTTCTAATTCGATATACAGTTCCCTAGCGGATTTTCGTAAGGCACCACTTCCAAATATCGTTCGTTGTTCAGCATAATCGGAAGTTGCTACATAAATTTGATCACGAACATTCGTTAATTGCTTTACAAGGCGTTCGATACATTCATCAGCTGTTTCTTTTTCCTTTGTAAAAATAACTTCTACGTTATGTTTCTTTCCCTTATATTCTTTCCCTTGGACAAAGTACGCATCAAAAACGACAATGACACGATATCCATAATGTGCTTGGTATTCAGACAACATTTCCATCAGGCGGTCCCGGGCTTGTTCAAAATCAATCTCCTTCAATCGTTTGAGTTCTTCCCAAGCCCCAATCATATTATATCCGTCGATTATGACTATAATCATGATTACTCACCTAATGGATGCCTTTTCCGAAAAACCTCATACAAAAGTATACTACATGCAACAGATGCATTAAGGGATGATAGTTTGCCCTTCATCGGTAGACTGACAGTCCAATCACACTTCTCTTTTACAAGACGGCTGATCCCTTTCCCTTCGTTGCCAATCACAATAGCAATCGGCAACGTTCCATCCAACGAACGGTAATCTTCATCGCCTTCTGCATCTGTACCGACGACCCACACATTCCGCTCCTTTAACTCATCAATTGTATAGGCAACGTTCGTCACTCGAGCAACTGGAACATGTTCTAAGGCACCGGCTGCTGTTTTGGCAACAGCCTCTGTAAGACCAACAGAACGACGTTTTGGAATGATCACACCATGAGCCCCTGTTGCATCTGCTGTTCGAATAATCGAGCCGAGGTTATGCGGATCTTCAAGCTCGTCCAAAAGAATAAAAAAGGGGGCTTCATTTGCTTTTGACGCCCGTTGAAACAAATCTTCTAAGGAAGCATACGCATAAGGTGCAACATAGGCAACGACCCCTTGATGATTCCCTTTTGCTACACGATCTAGTTTATTTTTCGGTACTTTTTGAATCACTGTAACTTTTTTTCCTAAGTTATAAAGCTTCTTTTTCATGTTCGGCTGCAGTTGTTCGGATATGAGGATTTTATGAATCGTTCGACCAGATTGTAAAGCTGCTAATACAGGATTTTTACCGCTAATTATTTCTTGTTCCATGTTCGATGGCCCCCTTTCTAAAAAACAAATCGCTTTTGTTCATAACCTTTGTAAATGCCCTTCATTTGCTAACACATCATGAAGGGCATTCGTTTTCATTTATTTTCACCGTGAACCGTAACTAGCCCCTTCTCCAACGAACCCCTTGAGCTGTATCCTCCAAAATAATATTTTTCTCTTTCAGCAAATCTCTAATCTCATCCGCTCGGGAAAAGTCACGATTTTGTCGGGCTTCATTTCTTTCTTCAATCAATGCCTCGATGTCTTCATCAAGCAATTCCTGTTCATCTTGCAGAGAAATTCCGAGGACGTTACAGATCGTTTTGATGTTTTCTTGGATTGCTTCAATTACTTTAACAGACGTTTGATCGGATTCCAAATACACATTTGCCTCTTTCGTTAATTCGAACAACACAGAAATCGCATTGGCGGTGTTAAAATCATCATCCATTGCCTGTTCGAACTCTTCCTTGTATGAAGCAATTTTTTCAAGCCATGCCGACTCCCCTGAATCAAGATTCATACTTGAATGTTTACGATGTTCTAAATTCATATACGCTGTTTGAATACGGTCCAAGCTATTCGCAGCACTTTCTAGCAGTTCTTCTGTAAAGTTGATTGGATTTCGGTAGTGAACACTAAGCATGAAAAAGCGAATCACTTGTGGATCATGGGCTTTGATTAAGTCCCTCGTCAATACAAAATTTCCGAGAGATTTAGACATCTTTTCATTATCAATATTAATATACCCATTATGCATCCAGTAATTTGCAAATGTCTTACCTGTTTTCGCTTCGGATTGGGCGATTTCATTTTCGTGATGTGGAAATGTTAGGTCTAGACCTCCTGCATGAATATCGATTGTTTCACCTAAATATTTCTTCGCCATCGTGGAGCATTCAATATGCCAACCCGGACGCCCTTTTCCCCATGGGGAATCCCATGCGATTTCGCCTTCTTTTGCTCGCTTCCAAAGAGCAAAATCAAGTGGGTCTGATTTCTTCTCACCAATTCGGATTCTCGCACCTGATCTTAACTCTTCGATCGATTGATGTGATAGTTTCCCGTAACCTTTAAATGCTCGAGGTTTAAAATAGACGTCACCATCGACTTCATAAGCGAACCCTTTTTCAATCAAAGCCTCGATAAAAGTAATGATATCGTCGATTGATTCCGTCACCCGTGGATGGTGGGTTGCTCTTTTCACACCGAGCGCTTCTACATCCTCAAGATAAGCTTTTACAAAGCGATCAGCTACTTCAGATACTTTTTCGCCCCGTTCATTCGCAGCCTTGATGATTTTATCGTCGACATCTGTAAAGTTCAAAACATAATCGACGGTGTATCCCTTATACTCCAAATAACGACGTACCGTATCAAACACAATCGCGGGGCGAGCATTTCCAATATGAATATAATTGTATACCGTCGGCCCACATACATACATGCTCACCTTATCATCAACGATTGGTTTAAAAGCTTCTTTCTTACGTGTTAACGTATTATAAATTTCAATCGACATGTGTCATCCCTTCTTTCAACTTAGCTATTTCCTCTTTTAATGCATCAATTTCATCTTGCAGTTGTTTGCAACGATCGGCTACCGGGTCGGGTAACTTATGGTGATCCAAATCTTTACGAACTTTTTGACCATTTTGCACAACAACCCGACCAGGAATTCCAACAACAGTGCAATGATCGGGCACATCTTTTAAGACAACTGAACCCGCTCCTACTTTTGAACTTTCTCCAATCGTAATCGAACCGAGTACTTTAGCACCTGTAGCTATAAGTGCATTGTCTTTAATGGTTGGATGGCGTTTTCCCTTTTCTTTTCCTGTTCCTCCGAGCGTTACGCCTTGGAAAACAGTCACATCATCGCCAATTTCACACGTTTCACCGATGACAACCCCCATCCCATGATCAATGAAAAAGCGTCGACCTATCTGTGCACCTGGGTGAATTTCAATTCCTGTTAAAAAGCGATTCAATTGTGATAACGCCCGCGCAATGAAGAATATTTTACGCTTATAAAAAGCATGGGCCAACCGGTGCCACCAAATGGCATGTAGTCCCGAATATGTTAAAAAAACTTCAAAATAACTTCGTGCTGCCGGATCCTGCTCGAACACAACATCCATGTCCTCTTTCATCCGCTTAAAAAACCCCATCGTAGTATAAAGCCTCCTTACTTATATAATCGATTATTAATGAATCTGATCCCAGCACTGCTGACACCATGAAAAGTTGCTTTTCCAATGATGCTGATGCAATCAACATGACACACATAATAAAAAGCGCCTCTATGTGCATGACACACAGAGACGCTTATAGCGCGGTTCCACTCTGTTGGGAGGAATACTTTGATTCCATCCAACCTCAGCTCTTTTAACGGTAGAGTACCGCCGTCATATACTATATACTGCTGTTTCTATGACGGGCTCAGAGGGGCACTTCAAGAACGTTGCTTAAAATCACTTACAGCCACTGGTGATTCTCTCTGAATAAGCAGTGGGCTCCCTACTTTCCCTCTTCAACGCTTCAATATGTGATTACTATATGATTCCTTATCGTAAAGTGTGTTTAAGTAACAGACTTGATATCTTCTATTTTAAAACAATGAGAGACGATTGACAAGCTAATTGAACATGTAGCCTTACTGCAAGTACATGACGTACTTCACATATCGGCAAAGATCCTTGTCCAAAGCAATTCGCGGATAACAGCCAAAAAACCACCATCAGGCACATACATATATAGGCGAACCGATGTCCTAAAGCTTGGCACTTTCTATGCTCCGAGCTGTTCTAACACCTCATTTAATCGAGTGATCACGATGTCTTTTCCTAATAATTCCATGGCCATCGGTAACTCTGGTCCATGTGTTTGACCTGTTGCCGCTACTCGAATCGGCATAAATAACTTTTTACCTCGAATCCCGGTTTCTTTTTGTGTCGCTTTAATCCGATTCTTAATCTCATCTTTCGTAAATTTATCAAGATGAATCAATTGATCCGTTAGCACTTGTAACACTTCTACAACCTGTTCCTCCTGAAGAACTTTCATCGCTTGATCGTCATAATGAATGGACTCTTTGAAAAATAAATCGGTCAACTCAACGATTTCTTGCCCATACCGTAATTGTTCACGGTAAAGAGCAATCACTTTTTCAGCCCATTCTCTTTGTTCTTGATCCATATCTTCAGGTAATCTTCCGGCTTCAATTAAAAACGGCATCGTTAACGAAATAACTGTATCCATATCCTGAGCTTTTATATATTCATTGTTCATCCATTTCAATTTTTGAGCATCAAAAACAGCTGCTGATGTAGATAAGCGTTCCGGATCAAAAATTTCAATCAATGTGTCTTTGTCAAAAATCTCCTCCTCGCCGACCGGAGACCAACCAAGTAACGTAATGAAATTAAATAAAGCTTGGGGCATATATCCTAAATCATGGTATTGCTCAATAAATTGAATGATATGTTGATCTCGTTTGCTCAACTTTTTACGATCTTCATTCAAAATAAGTGTCATATGCCCAAATTGAGGTGCTTTCCACCCGAGAGCTTCATAAATCATCATTTGTCGTGGCGTATTTGAAATATGTTCCTCTCCACGAAGGATATGTGTAATATTCATTAAATAATCATCAATGACAACGGCAAAATTATACGTTGGAATTCCGTTCTTCTTAACAATCACCCAGTCACCAAAATCGCTTGATTCAATCGAAATTTTTCCGCGAACAATATCCTTAAATGTGTACGTCACATTTTCTGGAACACGAAATCGAATACTCGGTTTGCGCCCTTCGCGTTCAAATTCCGCAATTTGTTCATCTGTTAAGTTTCGATGGGCTCCAGAATATTTAGGAATTTGGCCTTTTGCCCGCTGTGCTTCTCGTTCCGCTTCAAGCTCTTCTTCGGTCATATAACATTTATAAGCATATCCTTTATCCAATAGTTCATCGATATATTTCTGGTATATATCCAATCGCTCCATTTGCCGATATGGACCATAGTCCCCACCGACATCAGGACCTTCATCCCAGTCAACGCCTAACCACTTAAGATATTTTAGCTGACTTTCCTCGCCGCCCTCTACATTTCTCTTTTCATCTGTATCCTCGATACGGATAATCATCTTTCCGTCATAATGCCTAGCAAATAAATAATTAAATAGTGCTGTGCGCGCATTTCCGATATGGAGGTCACCCGTTGGACTTGGTGCATAACGTACGCGAACTTCTTTTGTCATGGTGCTACCCCTTTCATATTTCAAACAATATTTACGAATCCATATGTAAGTTCTATTCGTTCGATAGACTACCCTTCCAGTATAACAAAAAGCGATAACAAAGCTGTTATCACTTTTTGATATCCTCCATATGTTATACCCTTTTTACAACGCTTTTTCAAGTAATTTTGGTTTTGCAAAAATCATCCGTCCAGCAGATGTCTGAAGAACACTCGTTATGAGAACTTCGATTGTTTTTCCGATATGGATTTTTCCTTCTTCCACTACAATCATTGTTCCATCATCTAAATACGCAATGCCTTGATCTTGCTCTTTCCCGTCTTTAATCACTTGAACGACTAACTCTTCACCAGGCAAAACGACTGGTTTCACCGCGTTTGCTAAATCATTGATATTTAATACCCGAACACCTTGTAAGTCACAAACCTTATTTAAATTAAAATCGTTCGTTACAACAATTCCATCAATCTCTTTAGCTAATTTAATCAATTTACTATCGACTTCTTGAATCTCTTCAAAATCTCCGTTATAAATTTCTACTTTTACAGGTAACTCTTTTTGAATACGGTTTAAAACATCAAGTCCTCGACGACCTCGATTCCGTTTTAAAGCATCAGAAGAATCGGCGATGTGTTGCAATTCACCTAGAACAAATTGGGGAATGACAATGGTCCCTTCTAGGAATTGTGTTTGGCAAATATCAGCGATTCTCCCATCGATAATGACGCTTGTATCTAATATTTTTGCATTTGGAAACGGACGTTGTTCTTTTGTTTCTTCGATTGAAGAATGCTTTTTTTCACGCTCTTTTTTACTGACATTCAGTATGTTAACGAATTCCTCACGTCGTCTAAATCCGACTTGAAAACCAAAATACCCTAATAAGATCGTTATGAATAGTGGGATGACTTGGGAGACGAACTTAATATTAATATCTTGCAAAGTGATATTAATCAAATAGGCGACGACCAATCCGATAATCAATCCAAGACTTCCAAAAAACAAATCACCAACAGGTACCTTAATTAATGCATCCTCAATCCACTTCAAAAAGTTGACAATATGCCCCGCTACCCAATATGAAACTCCAAATAATATAAGAGCACCTAATACTAAGCCGAAGTATGGGGATGTCATCCACTCTACATCACCAAAACCTAACAGTTTATTGACATCTGGCCCATATAAATATCCAATCGTTCCACCGGTAATAATGAAAAACAGATGGACAATTTTCTCCAGCATCACTGTCACCTCCTATCCATTATTATTACCTATCCTTATAATAAATAACCATTATTTTGAAAATGTTATATACTGTTTAAAATAGAGCACAGCCATCAAAAATATTCGAAACGTTGAATTTTGTCATAATAGTAATCTATTGTCAAAGCGATTCATGCTAGAAAGATGGCTTTTTACAGCTTTTATGGTTGTTTTAGAGTAAAATATTCATGAAGATTGATTTGCTCATATTCAGGTGGCTACTCCGATGTCCAGTGCTTGCTGGACGGTGTGTACACCGATAACTTCAATGTTGTCTGGAATGGTCCAACCATCGAGATTTTTTTGTGGACAAATAATTCGAGTAAAACCTAGTTTGGATGCTTCTTGAACGCGTTGTTCAATCCTAGAAACCCGCCTCACTTCACCCGTTAAACCTACTTCGCCAATAAAAATATCGCCTGGCCGTGTCGGTTGATTACGAAAACTAGATGCAATACTAACAGCGATTGCTAAGTCGATTGCTGGTTCGTCTAACTTTACACCGCCCGCTACCTTTATGTATGCATCTTGATTTTGTAACATGAGTCCGACTCTTTTTTCTAAAACCGCCATCAATAAAGGGATTCGGTTATTATCTACTCCTGTAGCCATCCGCCTTGGGTTTCCGAAAGCTGAAGGAGAGATCAATGCTTGAATTTCCACGAGCATTGGCCGCGTACCTTCCATAGAGGCTACAACCGTTGATCCAGCCGCCCCTACAGAGCGTTCTTCTAAAAAGATTTCTGACGGATTCATCACTTCATTCAGTCCATCTTCTTTCATTTCAAAAATACCCATTTCATGTGTACTACCGAAACGATTTTTTACACTTCGCAAAATCCTGTACGTATGGTGTCTTTCACCTTCAAAATAGAGGACCGTATCTACCATATGTTCTAACACTCGTGGTCCGGCAATCGTCCCTTCTTTTGTAACGTGGCCGACAATAAATACAGGAATGTGATACGTTTTGGCAATTCGCATCAATTCTCCTGTACACTCACGAACTTGGGAAACACTCCCTGGAGCACTTGATACTTCTTCGCGATATATCGTTTGAATCGAATCGACAATAACGAGTGCTGGCTTTATCATTTCGATATGTTTTGTTATATCAAATAAATTTGTCTCAGATAAGACGAATAATAGATCAGCTGAAACTCCTAAGCGATCTGCACGAAGTTTAGTTTGTCTTGGTGATTCCTCGCCCGATATATACAAAACGGGCAACATTTTTTCCGCCAGTTGAGCGGAGATTTGTAGCAGCAATGTGGACTTGCCGATTCCAGGATCTCCTCCGATTAAAACAAGGGATCCCGGCACAATCCCACCGCCAAGAACACGATTGAATTCTTTCATAGAAGTTGTCAGTCTCGACTCTTCTTGTGATTCAATCGCTGTTATTTTTTCGGGTCGATGATGCGTTTTATCATTTTTTTCGATTGTATGTCTCTTTGAGCGAGATGGTTCTAGCTCTTCTGTTAATGTATTCCATTGATTACAGGCTGGACACTTTCCCATCCATTTAGGTGATTCATAACCACATTCTTGACATACATATTTTGTTTTACGTTTAGCCACCATTACCTAATCCCTTCATATACATTATAAACGATGTAAGTAACATTAGCGTTACAGGTTTCTTTCAATTTATAGAAATTATTTCTTATTTATGCCACAAATGCCTTTTTCGTATATGATTGTGTCCGATGGAAAAAACTAGAAAGTAACTCGTACCTTCTAGTTTTTCCATCACACAGCTTGATGTGCTTTGTTATAGAGTGTAAATGATTTTTCATATCATCTCGTCGATTAACAGATTGAGTCAGGAGGTCTCTAAACCACAATATAGAACCTGCTTATTAAAGAATGATGAATTCACCTTTATTGTTAAGCCCAACTTTCACTTGGTCGCCCTCAACTATTGTTCCTTTTAGTAAAGCTTCGGAAAGTAAGTCTTCAATATTCTTTTGAATGGACCGACGTAAAGGGCGAGCCCCATATTCTGGTTCAAAACCAACTTCAGCTATTTTTTCAACCGCTTTATCAGTTAATGATAAGTAAATCTCCCGTTCTTCTAATCGCTCTTTCAACTGTTCAATCATTAATACAACGATTTCCTTCATATGCTTTTCTTCTAGTGCATGGAAAACAATCGTTTCATCGATTCGGTTAAGAAACTCTGGTCGGAAGGCCTTTTTCAATTCATCAGTAACTTTTTCTTTCATATCTTTGTATTCTTGACCTTCTTCTTCAAGGTTAAAGCCAACATATTTATTCCGTCTTAATTCGCTGGCTCCTACGTTCGATGTCATAATGAGTACCGTATTTCTAAAATCAACTACTCTTCCTTTAGAGTCCGTCAAACGTCCGTCTTCAAGGACTTGTAATAATATATTAAACACTTCAGGGTGTGCTTTTTCGATTTCATCAAGTAATACGACCGAATAAGGCTTGCGACGAACCATTTCGGTGAGTTGACCGCCTTCTTCATATCCAACGTATCCTGGGGGAGATCCAACTAATCGTGACGTAGAATGTTTCTCCATATATTCCGACATATCAATCCGAATCATCGCCTCTTCATCCGCAAACATCGCCTCTGCTAGTGCTCGTGCCAGTTCTGTTTTTCCGACACCTGTAGGGCCGAGGAATATAAATGAACCAATTGGACGCTTCGGATCTTTTAAACCTGCACGTGCCCTACGGATTGCTGCTGAAACTGCCTTGACCGCTTCTTTCTGTCCGATGATTCGATTATGTAAGATGTTCTCCAGATTTAACAGTCGTTCACTTTCATCCTTTGTTAATTGAGAGACCGGTACACCCGTCCATATTGAAACAACACTGGCAATATCTTCAACGACGACTTGAGAATCTTCTTGTCCTTGCTTTTCTTTCCATTGGTTTTTCGTCGTTTCTAATTCTTCACGCAACCTCTGTTCTGAATCACGTAGAGAAGCGGCTTTTTCAAAGGCTTGACTTTGGACAGCTGCATCTTTTTCTTTACGTACTTCTTCAAGCTTTTGTTCCAACTGTTTTAAATTAGGTGGAACAGTATAGGATTGGAGGCGAACTTTTGATCCAGCTTCATCAATTAAATCAATGGCTTTATCTGGTAGAAATCGATCTGTAATATAGCGATCTGACAATTGAGCAGCCGCTTCAATAGCCTCATCCGTAATGGTCACCCGGTGATGTGCTTCATAGCGATCACGCAATCCTTTTAAAATTTGAATCGTTTCTTCCAACGTCGGTTCATCGACTTGAATCGGTTGAAATCTGCGTTCCAATGCTGCATCTTTTTCAATATATTTTCGATACTCATCAATTGTGGTCGCTCCGATACACTGCAATTCTCCACGAGCGAGCGATGGCTTTAAAATATTCGAAGCATCGATTGCCCCCTCCGCACCGCCTGCACCAATCAACGTATGCAATTCATCGATAAATAATATGACGTTTCCTGCCTGACGAATTTCTTCCATCACCTTTTTCAGCCGATCTTCAAACTCACCACGATATTTTGTCCCTGCAACAACAGTTCCCATATCAAGAGTCATCACCCGCTTATCTCGGAGTGTCTCAGGAACTTCATTGTCAACAATTTGCTGAGCTAAACCTTCTGCAACAGCTGTTTTTCCAACACCAGGTTCACCGATTAATACAGGGTTATTTTTCGTTCGGCGACTAAGCACTTGGATGACCCGTTCAATTTCCTTACTTCGTCCAATAACCGGGTCAATATTGCCTTCTTTGGCGCTCACTGTTAAGTCACGTGCCAAAGAATCAAGAGTTGGTGTATTGGCATTTGACGTCTGTCCACGGCCTTTTCTCCCCGCCTGTGATTCATTACTTCCGAGAAGTTGGAGAACTTGTTGTCTTGCCTTATTTAAGCTAACGCCAAGGTTGTTAAGAACTCGTGCTGCTACTCCTTCACCTTCACGAATCAATCCTAATAAAATATGTTCTGTGCCAACATAAGAATGACCGAGTTTTCGTGCCTCATCTTGCGATAGTTCAATGACCTTTTTCGCACGAGGTGTGTAGTGAATCGTTTGCATCGGCTGTTTTCCGACCCCTATTAGCTTCTCTACCTCTTCTTGGATTTTAGTTACTTTTAAACCGAGCGTTTCTAGAGCTTTAGCAGCGATTCCTTCACCTTCACGTACGAGTCCCAACAAAATATGCTCTGTACCGATATTATGGTGGTTCAGGCGAACAGCTTCTTCTTGGGATAGTGCAAAAACTTTTTGGGCTCTTTCCGTAAATCGTCCAAACATCATATGATTTCCTCCTTATCAATTCCCTCTATATTTCTAATTGTAGACGTTCTCTAATTAGAGATGCTCGTAATACATCACGTTCATGAGTTGTCAGGGCTTTTTTAGCATAATATTGTAAAAGTCCTGGTTGCGTTAAAACGACTAATTCATTGAGTATGTTTTTAGGGATCTGTTCGATGATGCCTAAATCGATTCCCAAACGGACATCAGATAAACATCTTGCTGCCTCTTTGGAATCTGTAATTCTACTGTATTCCAATACCCCTAAGGATCGATATATACGGTCTTCTAAATTAATCGTCATTTGTTCCATAAGGCGTTTTCTCGTTGCACGCTCTAACTCAATTAATTGTTGAACGACACTTTCTAAATCGACGATAATATCTTCTTCTGTCTTACCCAATGTAATTTGATTGGATATTTGGAATAAGTTTCCTAATGCTTCGCTTCCTTCACCATAGATTCCCCTGACAACTAGACCTAATTGATTAATCGCAGGGATCATACGATTGAGATGTTTTGTAATCGCTAGTGCAGGAAGATGCATCATAACAGAAGCGCGCATACCCGTTCCAACATTCGTAGGACAACTTGTTAAAAAACCTTTTCTCTCATCAAAAGCATAATCTATTTTTTCTTCGAGCCAATCATCGAACTCAAAACCTTTTTGCAATGCTTTTGTTAATTGTAAACCAGGAAAATAAAGCTGGATTCGAATATGGTCCTCTTCGTTGATCATCACTGAAACTTGTTCGTGTTTGGAAATCATTGCCGCAGCAGCTTGCGATCTCTTTGCTAGAAGTGGACTAATCAAATGTTTCTCTACAAGAACCTTCTTCTCAATTGTACTCAAATCAGGAATGGATATGAACTGAAAGTCTTCATAATTTTGAAAAGAAGTATGCTCATAGTTATTTTGGAAAAATTGGTTAATTTCCTCGAGTTCTTCTTTAGGTGCAATGATGGGAAATGACACATCGGAAAAGTTCCGTGCTAAGCGAAGGCGGCTACTTAACACAATATCGTTATCGGGACCTTCCTCTCGCATCCATGGGCTAATCGCTTCATCCATAAATTGCTGTAATGTCATGAATGATCACCCGTTTCTTTGTCTTGGATTTCTAACTCTAATTCTTTTATTTTATCTCTAACAATGGCAGCTTTTTCAAAGGCTTCATTTTGAATGAGAGAATCTAGTTCAGAACGATATGCTTCAACCTTTTTCTTCAAGTGTAGATTGCCACCTTTACGTTTCGGTATTTTACCGATATGTTTGGTGTTTCCACTATGAACACGACGTAAAATGGGATCGATTCGGTCCGAAAATGTTTCGTAACATGTGGCACAACCAAATTTTCCAATTCTCTTAAATTCGGCAAACGATAAGTCGCATTTCGGACAACGTACACCCTTGACTTGGTTCAATGATGCTTCTTGATTATGGACTTTTGGTGAATCAATATTAAACAGTCCAGTCAGTAAATCGTGCAAGGTATAAGCTTCTTCAGGAGAACTCATATAACCTTTTTTCTTTGCACACACTTCACAAACATGTACTTCAAGTTTATTTCCATGGATAACTTGTGTGAAATGGAGTGTCGCTTCCCTTTTATGACATTCTTGACACTTCATAAAACTCCCCCTTATACAAGGATATCATGGGCAAAAACAATCATACTTTATACATGAATACTAGATTATTTCTTCACATATTTCAATGTTGTAAGCATTGCTACTAACAGCCGCGAACGAATCTCATCTCGAGCCGGCAATTTGACAGCGAGTGTATTTCGATCGATAGCACTTAGCATGATTTTTGCTTCACGATCTGTAATTATTTTTTCTTCTAAGAGACGCTCCAACACATCAATAGCTGCCTGTTGAGTTACTGTAGGACTAACCATCTGAATGATTTCATCAATTAACTCTGATTCATCCTGATGCTTAATACGGATAATTCGAATATATCCCCCACCGCCACGCTTACTTTCTACTAAATACCCTTTTTCTACAGTAAATCGTGTATTGATGACATAATTAATTTGTGAAGGCACGCATTGGAATTGATCAGCCACTTCGCTTCGTTTAATTTCTAACACGTTTTTACCTTTTCTTTTCAATCTCTGTTTTAAATATTGCTCAATGATATCAGATATGTTTCGCATCGTCCCACCTCCTATATCTACCGTTGTAACACTCATTCTTAGTTGTAGTTATTTCAAGTAATGGAGGGCATCTTGACTTTGACTATCTTTGACTTTACTTTTATTATACGTTAAAATCTCCTAGAAGCAAATAGATATGTCTCTATTTATTTTAGACAAGTTTTTAAAAAACAAACATATCCTAAGAATTGATTCAGTACTCATCTTAAAAAAGCTATGGAACATAAACCTGATCTACAAGACGCACAGCTAATTTAAGTTAGATAAAACGAATCACCGTGACAATATCTTTTTCATCATCAAAAATATTGTATTACACCCTTATTGAATACAAGCATGATTGCAATTAAGAATCAGCTATTCATAATCCACATTTGACAGCATGGGATTTAGTTAACTCTCGTTTCGCGGATTTTATTCAAGAAAATATTTTAATAAAAATCCACAGAAAAAAACCACCGATTGTTTTGATCGTATACAACGGCGGATTTTCGACATGATGCAAGAATTTGTTTCACGTCGTCATATGAAATTAAAAAGAGCTTTATGTTTTGGAGGAAATTTCACTCTATAAAATTTAAAATAAAAACAGGATAAACTTTCCCGGGAAATAATTTGTCGAAAGCCATCTCAACTACGATATATAGGAACACTGAACAACTTTATAATAGGATCAACAGTTATTTTTGACTCATATACATTTAGCAGTCAGACAAAATATATGTACTTTTTTATGCATGCCAAAAGTCAAAGCAACACTCGCTAACCTTATTCTTTTACGATTGGCTCAATTCAACAAGTAAATCATCTTTTAACGAAATCAATGTTATTCTATACATCTCCTGTTGTTCAACTATCTTATTAATTGAAAAGTGATACCTGTAAAATATAAAGAAGGCATCCCATCTATGGAATGCCTTCTTTATTGCCTGGCGGCGTCCTACTCTTGCAGGGGCAACGCCCCAACTACCATCGGCGCTGAAGAGCTTAACTGCTGTGTTCGGTATGGGAACAGGTGTGACCTCTTCGCAATCGCTACCAGACATTGAATGAATTAAGGAA
>DATGTE010000016.1:0-63578 GCA_035301985.1 Bacillota bacterium | reverse complement strand
GCAAAATAGATGTTGAACCAGTTTTTGGATTCTTGAAGGCTAATTTGTCATTCTCTCGATTTTCCGTCAGAGGAAAATCGAAAGTAGAAAATGAATTAGCATTTGCATTAATGGCGGTAAATTTAAGAAAGTATACCGCCATAATTCAAAATAGTAATAATCATAACAGTCCGAAACAAAAAAAGAAATTGCGGAAACAACATTTCAATGTTGATTCCGCAATTTTTCTCATTTAAGACTAGTTTTGTCCCAGCCTCGTTTGATATATTCGCTAGTAACCAATGATCCTCCGCCTTGCCATTTTATGTCTAATCAATATTTTATCGATTCAGATGCAAACAAAAAAACGCCCATACGTTGATGTATAAGCGTTCTTCTGTGATGGAGCATGTCGGGCTCTTTAATCGATGTAGGGATAGCTTAACATCAAGCTTTGCGAGGGTATATAAGTATTTGACTATGTATACAGTATTTAAACTATTGCTATGAAATCAATTTCAATTGAATTTATCGTTTTTTATATTTTGGACGATTATATAATTGCCATTACACTTTCCTTATATTTTGATTAGGTTTTAAGTTATATCATTATACATCTCAAGTAATTTTTCTACAGCATCACTTTCTTTTGTTACACGAACTTCCATTCCATACATCACCATAACAAAACGATTATTTTCTTGGTGTGCTTTTTGTAATTCCAGTGGGATAGTTAACTCGTCATATAGATCAGTAAGGGAATTCTTGGAATACGAGTTACGGGCATCAATAATCTCTTGTGCTGTGCTTTCTATCCTATTTTTCTCTTTTTCAGAAGCTTCAGGCCAAGGGAAGTTATTATACACGACATTTTATGAATATCTATACTTAATTCCAACCTTCCCGGCACTGCTTTCATCCATGCCATGTGAACATTTGAAGTTAAAATTCCAAAATAATAAAGGTCTGCTGTAGGAATAATTCTTGTCCCACCGGTTGGTATTACATCTTTTTCTAGAAAAACTATAGGAATATACTCTCTTCTTTCCGAAGATAGTAAGGTATAATAATATAACGTGTACAACTAATTTCAATCATAATAATCGATTTCTGAAAAAACGGCTGGAAAATTAGGAACAAGAGATGAAATCGTATCATCAGATCCTGAAGTGTCTACATTGAATGAAGACATTTATTTATTAATTGAAGATGTTAGGAAAAAACTTAAATGGATATTTTCCCGAAAAAACGAAAGTGACCATTTGAAGGAAAGTGAACTTTATAGATAATATACCCGTATAATTAAAAAGATTGGTAGGCTTTAAGGAAGTCCACCAATCTATAAGTTCATAAATGTTGGTTAACGTATAAATTTGAGAAAGGGTTATATCTATACATTCAACATATTTGTTGTATAAAAATACTTGATTGTCATGCGTAAGAGTTATTTACACGAGTTCCGCTTGTATGCCGCTTCATTATGCTTAAGAATCTGGAATAATGGTTACACCAATCGTTCGAATCGGTGCATCTTTTTCACTGTTTTCACTTGTATCATTGTAATATTTCAACATCAGATTGTTAAGTTCCGTTTGAAAGTCCTTGAATTCTTCATCATTAAGCTTCAATTCAACGATTGAGAATGTAGAACCATCTTCAGAATTATCGTTTTTTAAATTGGTTAGGTAAGTTTTATATTGATTTAATAGTGATAATTGGTAGTAGGAATAATAGTTTATTTTTTCGTCTAAGGAGGCTTTTTTCCAATCATCGCTGCTCAGACGTGCCTCTTCTGCATTTAAAGTATAATATTTTTCAGAAACAGATCTGACCTTTTTTTCTTTTAAAACACGTATAATTCCAGCATCTAACAACACTTGTAAATGTCGATAAAGCGTTGCTTGGGGAACATCTTTAATATTATCCAGCATTTCACGCGGGCTTAATCCATTTTCTTTGTTCCTCATTAAAGCTTGGGAAATTTTCATTCTAACAGGGTGCATTAATATATCAACTTTGTTCGTCATTGGCTTATCTCTCCTATAGCTTAAGTAAGGATACTTTTGTAAGAAATAATGTAGTTACTATTATTATAATTAATAATGAAAATAAAACAATATATTTAAAAAATGATGTATTATTTTAGTCTTTATGTTATCATTATCAATAATGATAATAAATGAAGGAGTGACTAATCTTGAAATTACATTATGGAGTAGATGAGTTAAGCGAATTTGATTTCGCGGCTTTTCTTCCGGTTATTTTACCAATGGCCGCGATTGGACTAATTTTAGTTGTGACTGCACTGATTGATCTTTATAGACATCGTGAAAGAAGAGAAAATGTTTTAATATGGGCACTTATTATTATTTTTGCCAATACGATTGGTTCGATATTGTACTTTGTTATCGGAAGAAAGGATAGTGGTGGGAAATGGAGCTAGAAATAAAAAATGTCACAAAGTCATTTAAAACTAAAACAGCCGTTAATCGTTTTTCTATGGAAATTCAAAGTGGTGAATGTGTTGCTTTAGCAGGGCCAAATGGAGCAGGAAAATCGACACTTATAAAACTTATTGCAGATATTATGAATCCTGATCAAGGAGAAGTATTACTGAATGGGAAGAAGGTTTCAAAAATGAAAAAGGAAATTGGTTATTTGCCGCAGTACACTAATTTCTTTCCATGGATGACTGCCAATGAAACGCTAAATTTTATGGGCAGATTATCTAATGTTGGAAAAAGAGATTTGGAAAGGGAGATTCCAAGGGTTTTATCAAAGGTAGGTCTAGGTAAGGAAGAAAACACTAGAGTTGGAACATTTTCTGGTGGAATGAAACAAAGGCTTGGTATTGCTCAGGCTTTATTACATAAGCCTTCTTTAATATTAATGGATGAACCCGTGTCATCTTTAGACCCAATTGGCAGAAGAGAAGTATTAAACATTATTAATGAAATCAAAGAAGAAACAACCATTTTATTATCGACACATATACTGGGTGATGCAGAAGAAGTATGTGAAAGATTTGTCATCATAAAAGATGGGAAGAAAATTGAAGATGCGACAATAATTGACTTACTAAAAAGAAATAATAAGGATAAACTTTATTTTGAAATTACTGAAAAGGTGAAAGATTGGGTTAGAGAAATTGGAACTTTTGATTATGTGAAGAATGTGGATTTAACCGGAAATAGAGTCAAGGTAGAAGTGGATAATGTTGGTTTAAACAAGGACATGTTGCTAGAAAATGCTTTAGAAAATAATGTAAACCTTGTTAAGTTCGAAATAGGTAGTGAATCCCTTGAGGAGCTATTCTTGAAGTTGGTGGTGGGCAAATGAATCAGTTTGCAATGTTAGCTAAGAAAGAACTTGTTCAATTGGTTCGTGAAATCAAAATTGTTTGGTTTCCACTTATCTTTATTTTATTAGGAATTACTCAACCCGTTGTTAGTTATTACATGCCCTCTATATTAGAAATGCTTGGTGGGGAACAGGGGATTTCCATAGACCCTAGTATGATGGAACAAAGCGGGGGTGAAGTTCTTGCTAGTACATTAGGATCTCAATTTGATCAGTTAGGGGTTATAATTATCGTCATTTCATTGATGGGAATCGTACAATCCGATAAAGCGAGCGGGATGTTAGCTTTTATTCTTACAAGGCCTGTCAAGGTTGGTTCCTATCTTAGTGGGAAAGTCTTCTCACATTATGCGTTTATTGCTGGTAGTGTGACGTTGGGATATATTGTTTCATATATGTATACTCGATTTTTGTTTACGGATATCCCTTTGGCAGATTTAAGTTTAGCGTTCCTATTGTACTTAATATGGGTTTTGTTTATTGTTTCATTTACAACAATGATTAGTACTATTTTTGATAGTCAGGGAGTAATTGCATTAATATCTATCGCCTTTCTATTGGGCTGTCGAGTGATTGTTGGTCTAAATCCATTTCTGGATACTATAAATCCAGCGAGCATGAGCATATACGGCGCGGAATTGTTAGTTGCAGGGGCATTGAATTCGAATGTTTTATGGAGTATATTAATCACTTTGATTTTGTCAGCATTAGCCATGAACATATCAAACACTTGGATCTCTACAAAAAAGTATCGAATCGATTAAATAAGTGAAAAGGTAGGGGGTGATAATTGTGTTAAGTATTTCAGAGCTCGAAAAAAGCTACCCAAACAAAAAGGTATTGAATGGCGTGAATTTACAGATTCAGAAGGGAGAAATTTTAGGTTTTGTTGGGGGAAACGGTGCCGGGAAAACAACAACACTGAATATCATAACTGGTATTTTAGATTGTGATAAAGGAGTAGTTAGTATCAATGGTTTAACCAAAGAGTCGGGTCTAGAATACAAAAAGCAGTTTTTTTACATTCCAGATACGATCAATGTGTTTAACAATGTTTCGGGATACGATTGGATTCTTTTTTTGATGAGTTTATTTAATACCAAGGATAACGAAAAGTTAGATGAATATATTAAGGTTTTTGATATGGAGGGTTCGATTAAAAAACCAATCGGGACTTATTCATACGGAATGTTACACAAAATGTCTTTGATTGCGGCATTTACAATCAACCCTCCGATTATAATTATGGATGAACCAATAAATGGGTTAGATCCGAGTGCCGTTGTCAGTTTTAAAGAGGAAATTAAAAATTATGTTGAGCGAGGCGGAACGATATTCTTCTCAACTCATCTATTAGATGTTGCAGAAAAGATTTGTGATACTGTAGCTATTTTAAAAGATGGTAAAATCATTTTACATGATAAGGTGAAAAATATAACCGGTGATAGTTCATTAGAGTCTATCTTCATGGAGGCGCAAATTTATGAAAGAGACACTCAAGCTTACTAAATTTTTTATTTCGTCTTTTTATACAAAACCAAAACAACAGATATTAAAGGTTGTTTTATTAATAGCCCTATTTTATCTATTTTTTCAACTTGCCATCGTTAGTATAGCCGTTTATTTCATTGCAGATACTTATCTGTTTATGTTTTATAATTTAGCCATTTCAAGTATTCTCATCTTTGCATTAACTTGTTACTTGTCGACCATACAATTCTTTTCTTTCAAAGAATTTACAATATTAGCGTCTCATCCTATATCGTACAAAAAAATTTCAACGGCTAAATTGGTTAGCAGTATATTGGTACCTTTAATTCTGTCCTTGATCATCCAAGTACCAGCGCTCATACTGTTAATCATTGATTTTAAGATGATAGAATTCGCTAAGTTGATAATCCTTATGCCAATCATAAATGGCTTCATCGTATTATTGTTGTTATTTGTCTTATCTTTTGTAAATAAGTTTTATTATAAATATAAGAATAAAACATCCTATTTAATGACAAATTTTATAATGATGTCGTTATTTCCTTTAGCATCGATAGCTTTATATATCACGTTTTCAAAAAATAAAAACATAGTAGAATTATTTGAAAAGGTGGATTTAGAATCTATGACTGGATGGATTCATTTGATTAATTCGATACTCCATCATCTCTTTGAAAATATTATGGAAATTCCATTATTAAGGGAAGTGATTGAACGATTTGTATCTAATGATATCTCGATTCCATTTATTTTAATCTCTATTTTCCTGACTCTAATAAGTGCTTTATTTTATTTTGTCATTGTTCATAATACATCCACTAACTACTACAAAAATGGCACACATGATAATGCTGTTCAAACGAGCCTTAAAGGGTCGAGTGTTCATATTACTGAAAATCAGTGGAGTAACTATTTGCAAAGAGAGGTATGGGTTCTAAAGTCAGAGGCTTATTTTAAAATGCAAGTTATCTTAGGGATATTATTACCACCGGTTACTTCATTGATTTTCTTAATCCTGATCCAAAATGATGTTTTTCCAACAATTCTAAACATAACAGAAGAAGGAGTTCTTGATACGTATTTTTCATATACTGTTTTATTTCTCTCTTGCATCAACAATATTAGTGGGACTCCTTACTCTAGAGAAGGGAGATACCATGACTTATTAAAATGTAACCCGTTTAATCCAACCTACGTGTACCTTTCTAAAGTCGTCATCGCGTCAACAATGAGTTTAATAGCTGTTCTCTTAAGTTTTATTATATTTGCGATATTTGGTTATTGGAGACTTGAAACTGTTATAATGCTCATGATTGTAGCCGGTTTAGTAATCTGCTACAACTTGTTAACACCGCTTTTTGATAGTAAAAAGCCATTAACCGAATGGGTCAATCCGTCTGAAGCAGTAAAATCTAATCCGAATGTTTTAATTAGTTTACTTTATGGACTGCCACTCTTAATTATTATTGCCGTTCTGCACGTTGGCTTCATATGGCTTAACATACATTCTTTTTTAGTATCTTTTATCATACTACTGGTTGTTCTAGTGACAATATATATACTGATAAAAAAGTTAAGAGTAACACTATGAAAAGTAAGCCACTTATGAAAATTATTGAATATATAGAAGGGGAGTGCATTTATCGGACACCACGATAAGGATTTTAAAATGTATGCTGCTCGATTAGTAGTGGAAGAAAGGAAAAAGCCTAAACAATTAGCAGAGAAGCTTGCTGTCTTTATACAACCCTTACGAAACTGAGTAAATACTTATAAGGAGGAGAGAGATGAAAAGCTTTCGGATGTAGTTAAGGACACCTCATGCCTAGACGGTGAAAAAGATAAAATTATTCAGGAATTGGGGGAGGAAAATGAAATCCCAAAAAAAGCAATGTATGTTTTTATCAAACAAACTTAATATCAGGGGTTATTGTTGTTTACTTTAACTTCAATAGAATGTATGTTTTTTGATGTCTACCATTAGCAAATTAAAGGTGGTAGTATAATTCAAGATATGAAAACTTTATCTCTATTTAGTTGATTAAAACGAAAGTTGGCTGGCCCCTGTGGAAAAATCACGTGTTTGAAGTCACGTCAAGAAGTGTTTTTCTTCGGGGGGGCCTAAAGCTATTACTATGGAAAGCAGCCACCTGTAGTGAAAGTCAACGTTACCATCCATATTTAAAAATTAGTTCACTTAAGCAAGAATTTCTCACTCATATAAAATCAGATGGTCAATTGGAAGATGAACTATCTGATTTTTTATAATTCTACTGGGAGGATTTGTCTCAACCTCTTTCTATTTGCGCCTACCTGAAAGATTTAAAGTATCGAATACCCAATTCAATTGTAGCTGTGACTCGGGACAAAGGCATGCGGAACGATCATTATTTCTGAATATATATTTCACTTGAAGTTAATCTAAGGGAAACGGTGAATTGAGTGGGATGATGTAAAAATATATATTTGTTTTTCAACACGTTCTCCGTCATAGAATGGGGAATTTTTTATGAAGAAATATATCTTAATATTATTCAGATTGAAAAAATGACATTAATTTCAAAAATTTACTGTTTTATATAGACGTTCTGTTTATGCTATGTTATTATATTATCGATATTGATAATATAAACTAGAAACTCTTTAAAATTGTAAAAATATAAAATAATATAAAATTATGATAAAATTCACCACTTTCTATAGACAATTTTTTATGCTATGTAATTTCGTTATCATAATTGATGATAAATTGAAGCAATCTTGTAAAGAAAGACTAAAATATTTAATAGGGTAGGTGAATGGATTTCAAATGATAGAATACTACGAAAATGGCAAAGAAACTTTTAAAACTTTCGTTAAATTTTCAGATGTAAACTCGGTTCATGTTGAAAATGCAACAAGATTGTTTAATCAACGAGAATGGAATGACTTAAATATATATCGGACTAAACGAAGGATAGAGGCTAGTAAAAGTTTATACCTTGCAAAAAAATCAATTATGGAATTTTTAGGAATTGGGATGCGAGAAATTAGAAGCATCTCTCTTTTAAAAGGAGTTTTTGGACAGCCGGTTATTGTAAATAACAATAATTCTTCAATGAACATAGGGATTTCCATTACACACACGGAAAAAACAATAGGAATATTACTTTTTGATCAACGACATCCAATGGGGATTGACGTGGAAAATAAAACAAGCACTGACTCTGAATTTTTAGAACCATATTTTACATAATTTGATAAACAATTGATTGAGAATAGTACGGTAAATCAGTTTGTAGATGCTATTGAGACAGAGTCAGCAGGCAATATAGAAGAAATGTTGAAAAATGATGCTATTTTAGACCATCAATTGAAGAAGAAAATAACAGAAATTAGTGTCCAGCCGGTTAATGATGAAGGTAATATATTACTTACGGGTGGAACAGGTTTTCTAGGGGCACATCTATTATCTCAATTACTAACAGAAACGAAGCATGTTAAGATTTATTGTTTAGTTCGCTTTCCTTCAAAAGGCAGAATAAAGGATACATTAACAAAATACGGTCTTTGGAAGAACGAATTTCAAGAAAGAATCGAAGTCATAGAAGGCGACTTTGGAATGAGCCAATTCGGTTTAAATGATATTACTTATGAAAAAATAAGTAATGATGTGGCTCATATTTATCATATGGGTGCGGAAACAAATTTCTTTGAACCCTATCATAAAGCTAAGGTTCCGAATGTAGACGGTGTCATTGAAGTAATCAAGCTTGCCAGTACAAATAAAAGAAAGAATATCTATTATGCCTCAACACTTGCTGTTTTAACAGGGGATAGAATGTGGGATGAACATGATGAACTCATTTATACATCTAACTTAACGATTGGCTACAGTCAGTCTAAATGGGTAGCTGAAAAATTATTAATTGAAGCAAAAAGACATGGTCTAGGAATTGATATTTATCGATTGGGAAGAATTTCAGCTAATTCATCTAGTGGGTTGTGGAATCAAACGGACTTACTATATAAAGTATTTGAAGCATTTATTGATCTACAAGTATTACCTTTTAAAGAAGAGGTTCATTTTGAATTAATGCCTGTTGACTTTGTGAGTGAGTTTATTTATAAAGCATCTCGACTGGAAAGAGATAAAATATCTGGTATCTATCACTTATTTAATGACCAAAAAGTTTCAAGTGATGTAGTTATCACTTTCTTTAAAAAGTATCAATTACCATATCAAGAGGCAAAATTGAAAGAGTGGCTAGAATATCTTAAACAGAAAACCTTATCAAATCACCAGCACTCTTTAAGTGCGCTATCACAACTAATTGATGAATCTACCGAATTAAAGGAAGCAGAAATTTCACAGACTTATACTAAAAAGAAATTAGACAAACTAGCAATGACGATGCCTAAGATAGATTCAACGTATGTAGAAAATTTCATGAAGCATATGCTGAACTAATATTTTCATGTGTAGATGGAGGATGATTAATTTGAAACTATTTTGCTTTCCGTATGCAGGGGGAAGTGCTTCTTTTTATAACGAGTGGAAATCAAATAGCGGTGATATAGAAATTATCCCGATTGAATATCCAGGTCATGGGAGTAAATTTACTGAACCACTGTGCCGTTCTATGGATAGTTTAACGGATACTTTATTAAGAGAAATGATTGCTAATTATGGTGTCAATTCATTAAAAAGATTTTCATTTTTTGGACATAGTATGGGGGCAATCGTCGCTTATGAAATTGCTGTGAAATTATTGGAGAGATACGGAACAAAAGTAAGTTATTTATTCTTATCCAGTAAATCATCTCCCGAACATAAAATGGATAAAATTAAAGGTTCCAAAACACTTATAGACCAACTTAAGGAAATTGGAGGGATAAACGAGGAGATCTTAAAAAACCGATGATTTTATGAATGTATTTTTTCCAATCATAAAATCAGATTTAGATATAGTAGAGAGTTATTATATTAAAAGTCTAGAAAGGAAGAAATTAGACAGTAAAGCTGTCCTGTTATTGGGTTCAAAGGATATCGTTAAGAAAGAAAGTGTTTTAGGTTGGAATCACTACATTGAATATATTAAAGAATTGTATTTAATAGAAGGTGATCATTTCTATTTAAAAGATAAACAAGATACTATCATGACAATACTTCGAAAGTATTTAATTGAAAATAACTATAGGTTGCCTCTAAGAAGTTAATAAGGTTTGATGGGGGGATTAGATATTTTTGAAAGACAGTTAACCCTATATAGGAAAGTAGCATCGGTCTCTTGTAACTCCTAGAATAGATTCAACAGTTGGAGGTGCGGGCCATTAACAGATGAAAACCTCTAACATGGATAAAGCTAAATCAGTATATTTTGATGATGTTTTAATATTTTATTTCTATTCATCAGATAGCCTACGCTAAAAAATTCATAGATTCTCGATATTTTATGATGCTAACGCCACCTAATGATAATTTTATTCTTTGATTATTATATCATTCAAGATACTCGTCCAATAATTCGATGATCTTTACAATAGATACATCTATCTACGACTCACCATAACAAACTCATTTTTAAGTCGTCCAAAAGTGGCATTGTCGGGAGAACAACCTTTTTTAGACATCGAACGTATGAAGTTATTGTTATCCATTCGATCAATCCATCCTTGCCATTGATAATGAGCGCCCCGGTCTGTATGAACAATAGGTTGCTAATCTTTCTGTAATATGAACACCGACTGATCAAGCATGTCGGGCCCCTTAATCGATGTAAGGATAGCTTAATATCAAGCTTTGCGAGGGCATATAGATTTTTGACTACGTATGTAATGTTTAGACTATTACTATGGCTATGGAATTGATTTTAAATAATTTCATAGCCTTTCTGATCTTTATCAACCATAAGTTTAATTGCTTCCGTATATTTGTTTTATCTTCAACATCTTTCGTTTCAACAACTATATTTAACTCTTTTTCACCTGTTGCACGTCTTACAACATACATAAAGTCAGGACTATACATTCCACCTGTAATCGTTGGTATTGCGATACTGTTTCTTGGTATCTTTCCATACACTATAACCTCTTCTATATCGGTAGAAATATTCTTTTGCTCTAGCGGTGAATCATAAGCAAAAACATCATACAAATACTTATCACTAGGTGTTCCAGGTGCGATTTTCGTTCCTATTCTCCCCTGTGAAATAGTTTCTCGTGCAGTCCCATCGGAATGAGAAAGGGCTGTTGATGTAACAGGTGTTTCACTTTTTGCATAATGAAAACGTCCTTGTAAATTTGTGTTCTTCCATTCATTAAACTTCTGAATAATAACACTTACAGAGCTTTCATTGATATATCTCGAATCAAATTCACCATTTCTTTCTACATATTCACATAAGGCTTGATGAATTGTTTCAATGGGAATATTAGTGTTTCGCATAATCCTAAGTAAAAATTCATTGTAAGGAATCATTCTTGAAATAACATATTGTAAGCCTGTTTTAGCCGCAGTTGTCATGGATGTACCATCACTTTGAATTACTTCACGTTGACTCGTCATCACCACATCTGTAAAAACACCTTGTTTTTCCAATATGGACAAAACAACATCTTTCATATCTTTATCTAAATCTTTGTCATAAAAGAGTAAGTAACGTTGGTTTATTTTTTCCCATAGTTCACGAATTTCATTATAAGCACCTTTACGAATTCTAACGGGTTTCGTTTTAGTTTTATTTCTATCTTTTACTTTTCCAGATGATAACCCCATTTCAAAGTCTGGGAATTCGGCAAAAAACTCATCACGCTTTTCTATATTAATATTCATTTTTCGATCGATATACTTTTTTTCATATAAAATATCAAATAAATCATCAGAAGTAATTGCTAATTTTGAGGCTACTTTCATAAGTTGTTCTTCTGTAATCATTGCAGATTGAGGAATTTCCCCATTAATTTGTTCAACGAGCTTTTTTGCAAAATCCAAAGGGAAAACAACCTAAAGGAAATTACAACCCATGGTTTAAGACATACTCATTGCACGTTACTGTTTGAAGCAGGAGCTAGTTTACAAGAAGTTCAAGATCGTCTAGGTCATTCAGACAGTCAGACAACTTATAATATTTACACTCATATTACAGCGGAAGGACAAAAGAAAGCAGTGGATTCCTTTTCTGAATTCATGAAGATATGATTTTGACTATGTGTCTGATTTGAATGTAATTCCATTTTACACGATATAGTAAGATCTTAAAATTGATAATGGAGGGGTAACTCATATCAGTACAGGATTTTCAAATATGAGTTATGCCATAAAACAAGAATCGAAGTTAGGAGTTTCAGAAGAAATTGACTACGTTTTTGACTACGTCCGAGTGAAATTTCATGAAATCCCATGAAATTAGAAAAGGTCAAAACCCTTGATGTTAAAGGATTTTGACCTTTCGCGAAACTCTATAATATACAAAATGGAGCATGTCGGGCTTGAACCGACGACCTCCTGCATGCCATGCAGGCACTCTCCCAGCTGAGCTAATGCCCCTTGATGGATGTCGAAAAAATCTAACCAAGATTTATTATATAACATTTTAATTTGTTTTTCAAGGGGGAAAAATTTCTCCCCCTTAAACAATGAAAAAGGTTATGACAGATACACATATGGACGTGACTGTCATGGCAAGAAGTGGCCGCATTGCTTTGGAACGTAAGTCTTGGAAACTGACACTTAAGCCAAGGCCGACCATCGCAGCGGTCAACAGCCAAGTTGTCATCGTATAAACCCATTCCATCAACGCATCGGAAACGGGGATGGACTGTCCGAATACGTAACTTCCTAACAAGCTGAAGATGATGAAGCCGATTAAAAACCATGGGAAGACTATTTTAGGACGGTCTTCTTCTGTAGTTCTATATTTTTTTCGTTTCATAAGAAAAATCAGTAAGAAACAGAAGGGAATGAGTAAAAAGACGCGACCTAATTTCGCGAGCAGTGCTAACGCTAACGCATCTTGACCGGCGGGTGCTGCAGCGAGAGAGACGTGAGCGAGCTCATGTAAGCTTATCCCTGACCAAATGCCGTATTCAGAGGCAGAAAGAGGGATAATCGGCCGCAATACGGTGTACAGAATGGAAAAAAATGTTCCCATAAGCGCAATCATCCCTACGCTGATTGCTGTGTCTTCATCTTTAGCATTTATAATCGGTGCTACAGTGGCAATCGCTGCAGCGCCACATATTCCCGTTCCCACTCCAGTGAGGAGAGAAATGGTCGGATTGGCTGTCATTTTTTTCGCAAGCCATACCATGAATACTATCGCAAAGCCAATGACGAATGCATCACGGAACAGTAGTCCGAACCCTTCATTCATAATCGTCTGCATATTTAATCGGAGTCCATATAAAATAATTGCTGTCCGCAGTACTATTTTTGCTGAAAAAGTAATCCCACGTCGCAATATTTCCGGGTATCCAAAAAATTGCCGATAGCCAATTGCGATGATCATCGCCCAAGCCATTTGGCCAACATAAGAAAATCCAGGAATCTTTGACAATAAAAATCCTAACAGAGCAATTAAAAATGTAAAGACTACTCCACCGCAAAAGGTCACGAGCGATGAAAGTCTTTTCTGTTTATTTGACAAGTTCTGAGTTAATTCAGTTTGTATGCTTTCATTTGTCATCTGGAACACCTCTATAATAGAGTAAGCAACTTCCTGCTATAATGGAAATAAATCATTATTATTATAATGATAAGTAAATACTTATGATAAAGGCGGTGAAGGAATGGATCAACATTTGCATGTGTTTGTCACGGTCGTCGATAAGAAAAATTTTTCCCGAGCTGCAGAGAAATTACATATGACACAACCTGCTGTTAGTCAGTATATTCATTTATTGGAAGAGCGAGTTGGCGCACGCTTATTGGAACGGACGAATAAATATGTCTGCTTAACGAAAGCCGGGGAAATTGTTGATCATCATGCAAGGGAAATTCTAGGTATGTATACAAATATGCAACGCCTCGTTGACGATTTAACAAAGCGCGTGAAAGGTCCACTTGCAGTTGGGGCCAGTTATACTTTTGGTGAGTATGTTCTTCCTCACGTCCTCGCTTCCTTACAAAGACAGTATCCAGACATCGATCCGACGATTACAATCGGAAATACCGCGACCATCGCCGATTTCGTCACGAGTCATCAATTGGATGTCGGTATTGTCGAAGGGCATTTTCAAGATGAACAAGTACGTGTTACTGATTTTGCCGAAGATCGGATGGTCGTCGTGGCATCAGTTGATAGCCCTCTTGTAAACAAACAACAATCCGTATCGCTTGCCGAATTGGAAAACGAATTGTGGATCATCCGTGAGCGTGGTTCGGGGACGCGCGAGGCGACAGAAAGGATGTTTTCTCAAATCGGCATTGCACCGCATCGACGCATGTATATCAGTAGTACGCAACCGATTAAAGAGGCTGTGGAAGCGGGTTTAGGAGTGAGTCTTCTTTCGCAATGGGCGATTCAAAAAGAATTAAAAAATGGCTACTTAAAAATGGTTCATGTAAAGGGACTACCCTATATCCGCCAGTTTTCCATCCTTACAAAATCACCTTATCAGACAAAAGCGGTTGAAACATTTCTTGACGTTGTACAGCATTATGAAGAAATATAAAAAATGTAGTGACCGAGGTCCACACCGCTGAAATGATTGGGGTGAGAAAATATAGTAGGACCAGTTGGATTTATTTACTTTCTTTTCGCACATAAGGTATTATTTATAGTAATACACTTTTGGGAACATTCGGGATAGGAGTTTGAAAGATGAAGAAGGAACATAAAAAAGATCAACGATTTAAAATTGCTAATCGTGAAGCATTCATCGGGGTTGGATTAGTCATCTTCAATTTTGTTTGGTGGTTTGCTTTTGCCTATGGATTGGGGAGTAAACACCCGAGTGAGTATACGTATATTTTTGGTTTGCCAGACTGGTTTTTTTACAGTTGTGTGCTCGGGTTGGTTGTGATGATTGTACTTGTAACGTTCGTTGTCAAAAAATTCTTCGTCCATGTTTCTTTTGATGATGAAGGGGACGAGCATTCATGAATGGGCAAGCATTACTTCCCTTAATCGGAATTTTAATTGTTATTTTTATGATTGGTTTGTGGGCAGGAAAATCGGTTCGCTCGTCAGATACCTTTTTACAAGAATACTTCTTAGGAAATCGGAGTATGGGTGGTTTCTTGTTAGCGATGACGATGACCGCGACGTATGGAAGTGCGAGTAGTTTCATCGGTGGTCCTGGTGTAGCTTATACGCAAGGGCTCGGCTGGGTTTTACTAGCGATGTCACAAGTGGCCACGGGTTATTTTGTGTTGATGATCTTAGGTAAAAAATTCGCCATTGTCACTCGCAAGTATGAAGCTGTAACGATGGTTGATTATTTAAAAGAACGTTATCAGTCAAAGTGGGTCGTTTGGATGGCGTCTCTCAGCATTATTATCTTTTTGTTTTCAGCTATGGCGGCACAGTGGATCGGTGGGGCAAGGCTCATTGAATCGTTAACGGGGATGCCTTACCTTGCTTCGCTATTTATTTTTGCTATTTCTGTACTCATTTATGTGGTGATTGGTGGCTTTCGTTCAGTAGCTGTAACCGATGCGGTTCAAGGGAGCATTATGTTTATCGGCACGTTAATCTTGCTCATTGCGACAGTGATTGCAGGCGGGGGCATACCAAATATAATCGCAGATTTACAAGCAGAGAATCCGAACTTGATTACTCCATTTGGGGCGGATGGCGATTTAACACCGGCATATGTATCATCCTTTTGGATTCTTGTTGGAGTCGGTGTCGTTGCTTTACCACAAATTGCTGTCCGTGCGATGTCGTATAAAAATTCCCAATCGATGCACCGAGCGATTATAATCGGTACGATTGTTGTTGGATTTATCATGCTGAACATGCATTTGATCGGGGTGTTTGCACGACCGATTTTACCGAACATCGAAGTTGGGGACCAAGTGATGCCACTTCTTGCCCTTGAGGTGATGCCTCCTTGGTTAGCGGGTATTGTCCTTGCTGCACCAATGGCAGCGATTATGTCGACAGTGGATTCATTATTATTACTTGTAAGCTCTTCGATTGTAAAAGATGTGTATATCAATTATATTGAACCTAAAGCAAGTAATCGACGAGTGAAACGGTTGAGCATCGGTGTGACAGGAATTCTTGGTGTAATCGTTTTCCTCATGGCTTTTGATCCTCCAGAGTTAATCATCTGGCTCAATTTATTTGCGTTTGGTGGTTTGGAGGCGGCATTTATTTGGCCCATTGTGCTCGGCCTGTATTGGAAAAAAGGCAATAAATACGGCGCACTCACATCGATGATTACGGGTGTTTCGTCTTATGTTTTATTTGAAAAATTTTATCCGGAACCATTCGGGATGCATTCTGTCGTTCTCTCCATCGTTCTATCATTCGTCGTGTATGTCGTTGTGAGTTTAAGTACACAACATTTGCGAGGAAACATCGCAAAAAGTGACGGCGTTTAAATGGTCCATCATCGATTTGGGCTTCGATGTGCTTAGTAAAGTGTGTGTGCAATTGATTTTTGAAAAAATAAATTGAATTTCACTCATTCTTTTAAAGGGGGCAGGCTCCATGTCAATCCAATCGATTTACATCCTATTAGTGATGATTTTATTGTCGTTGTTCGGGATGATGGTCGTTCAGAAACGGAGGAACAAGGATTTGAGCCAGTATCCGATAGGCACTGTCATTATGATTTGTTTGTTCATGGCTACTGTAACGTTCTTCCAAAAAGAGTTTATTTTCAATCATATGAATTTAGGTACTGACCCACTTTCATTGTATTTATTTTTGACGGTCATCGGTTTGTCGGTGTTAAACATGTTTATTTATAAAGGACAGAAGAAACCATCTTCATAGTTGTTAAGGTTTGAGCCTATTGAATCATCTTCAAGATTTGTCCATTCAAAAAACGTGGCGGGATGGATTTACCAGCCACGTTTTTTTATTTCCTTAGCGTTTCTCTACGATTTTTTTAGCATCCGGATTCATTTGAAAATTTCCATTCTCTTCGATGACAAATCCCATGCTCTTCATGTCCCGCAAACTGCTACGAACTTTAAAAAGTGGAATCTTGGCGCCTTCCGAAATTTCTTCCGGTGACAAGGATTCATTTTCAATCGTCCGTAATAGGTTTTGAGCTGATTTTGATAATTGTCCTTTGTCATCTACACAGGCCATGCATCCATCTCCTTATAACTGTTTTGTGCAGAGGTACCAATCGACACATTCATATTCATCATCTTTCATTCGCTCATCAGCAAGTTCGGCAGTGACTGCTGGAGGAACGATGACTTTATCGCCTTTTTGCCAGTCAGCTGGTGTAGCAATATTATGCTCATCGGTAGCTTGCAATGCTGTAACGAGGCGAACCATTTCATCCATATTACGTCCAGTGGAAAGAGGGTAGTAAATGATTGCACGAACGATTTGTTTGTCATCGATGACAAATACTGCTCGAGATGTTTCAGTTGAACTTTCTTCAGGCATAATCATACCGTATTTTTCAGCTACATCTTTATTTAAATCGGCGATGACCGGGAACTCAATGTCGACATCAAAGTTTTCTTTAATGTTTCGAACCCACGCAATATGGGAATGTACACTATCAATACTTAATCCTAACAGTTCTGTATTTAATTCACGTAACTGTGGATAGATTTTCTGGAAGCCAACAAACTCAGTCGTACAAACGGGTGTGAAGTCAGCAGGATGCGAAAATAAGATCACCCAGCTTCCTTTATAATCTGATAAGCGCAATGTTCCGTGTGTCGTTGTTGCTTCAAAATCAGGGGCCGGTGATCCAATCCGTGGGAGTGAGCGAACTTCTTGGTCCATTTTTTCTTCGTGCATTTTACATCCTCCTAATTAAAAATTATTATAATGTAACTCTAACTATAGAATAACGAAATTTCCGTTGGTTAGCAACTAATTAGCTTACATAAATTTTGTAACAAATACTTCACAAATGATAAAAAAAGACATAAATGAAAATGAACGCCTTGAAGTTTTCATGACATTTATTCACTTAAACCTATCATGACAGTGTTAATGTAGAGCCTGATATACATGTTGTTTGAACAAGAAAGATATCGATTCGAATAATTCTCTTATACAATAATAATTATTATATAATAAAATGGTTAGATGATGTTCATATCGTTATCAGATGTTGTTACGGATATACCATTCATATTAAATAACTGATAATATTAGCTATTATATTATCAGTTAGAAAAGGATAAATGGATGGTGTGGATGACGGGTGATATTTTCCATACATAAAATATGCGTAATTATCCACTCTAATCATGAAAGGGTGGTTAGATTATGAATAGAAAAACAAGAGATATTATGACTTCAGATGTTCATACGGTGAGTGAGTCTCAGTCAATTCAAGAAGCTGCATCCATCATGAGTCAGTACAACATTGGATCCATTCCCGTTGTAAATCAAAGTGGCCAAATAGTGGGGATTGTAACAGACCGTGATATTACGTTGCGGGCAACTGCACAGGGGGAAGCTTCACAAACGCCTGTATCACAAGTGATGACGGCGCAGCAAGTCGTACACGCTTCACCCGAAATGGATGTAGAAGAAGCTGCACAGTTGATGTCACAACAGCAAATTCGCCGTTTGCCTGTTGTGGAGCAAGGGCAGATTGTAGGGGTTGTCTCCCTAGGAGATCTGGCAGTGAATTATCAGCATGATGAAAAGGCTGGACAAGCGTTATCAAGCATTTCTAACCCATCTAAACCACAGCAATAAATAAGTTTAAACGAAGCCATGCCCTTCATGTTATGAACTGAAGGGTATGGCTTTTAAGAATGTATATTTTATTTTGAAAAGGTTGTTAAATCCTGTGGATCCCTATGTTCGTGAGGATGATTTCATGTAATCCTGTGCAAATTGGACAAAATAATCTAACGTGTTAGCATTGCTTAACGACCCCTTATTAACGACCTCATCTATCGATTGACCCATTAATATTTTTTTAACAGGTACTTCTAATTTTTTTCCATTCAATGTCTTTGGTAATTCAGAAACTTCATAAATACCCGTCGGTACGTGACGAGGTGAACATTGTGTTCGGATCTGTTTGTTAATCGTTTGTTTGACTTCGTCTGTTAGTTGATATCCATCTTTCATAACGACAAACAGAGGTACGAAAGATTCTCCTTCTTGATCAGGGATATCGACGATTAAACTATCGCTTACGGTTGGTACTTGGTCTACAGCGCGATAAATTTCACTTGTCCCAATGCGAATTCCCCCGCGGTTAATGGTTGCGTCCGATCTGCCATAAATGACACACGTTCCGCGATCTGTAATCTTTAAATAATCTCCATGACGCCATATGCCAGGGAACATATCAAAATAACTTTCTTGGAGACGACTACCATCCTCATCATTCCAAAAATAAATAGGCATCGAAGGAAATGGCTTCGTCAGAACTAATTCACCTATGTCCTCAATCACTGATTCTCCCGCCATATTAAAACTTTTGATGTCTGCACCAAGTCCTCGACATTGAAGTTCTCCAGCATAGACGGGTAAAATCGGTGAACCGAGTATAAAGGCAGTACAAACATCCGTCCCCCCACTCGATGAGGCAATCCATAAGTCTTCTTTTACATGTTCATAACACCATTGAAAGGCCTCCGGTGGTAGCGGGGATCCCGTAGAACTAATGTTTTCTAAATGGCTTAAATCGTACTCTTCCTTCGGTGAAAAACCTTCTTTCATACATGCTGTAATATAGCTCGCACTTGTCCCGAATAGACTCATTTTTGTATCTTCAGCTAATTTCCAAAGTATTTTTTTATGGGGATATGTCGGACTTCCATCATATAAAATAATCGTACTTCCCGTTAATAAGCCACCGACGAGGAAATTCCACATCATCCAGCCTGTTGTTGTAAACCAAAAAAACCGATCCCCTTCACCGAGGTCAGCGTGAAAAGTTAAGGCTTTTAAATGTTCTAATAAAATGCCCCCTTGGCTTTGGACAATCGGCTTCGGTTTCCCGGTTGTTCCTGATGAAAATAAGACCCACAAAGGATCATTAAACGGGACATATTCATATGTTAGTTCGTCCTCAGCTGATTTTATCGTGGCATCTTGCCATAGCATAACCTTTTTCAAGTTGTTAAATGATTCCTGTTTGTTGAGATATGGGACCGCAATGGTTGCTTCCAACGAAGGGAGGTTCGCTTGAATGTTTTCTACAACAGGCATCCGATCAAATTTTTTCCCCCCATATTCATAACCATCGACGGTAATCATTACTTTTGGTTCAATTTGTTGAAAGCGATCAATGACACTGTGGGTTCCGAAGTCAGGTGAGGCGCTCGACCAGATTGCACCAAGGCTGGCAGTCGCTAAAAAAGCGACAATCGTTTCGTAAATGTTCGGCATGTATGCAACGAGGCGGTCCCCTTTCGTGATCCCGATTTGTTTTAGTGTTTGTTGTACGGCTACCGTATCTTCATAAAGCTGTTTCCATGTTACCTCCGTTTGCTCTCGATTTTCGGAAGCGTGGATGATGGCAGTTTGATTTTCATCACGGTTTCGGAAAATATGTTCCGTATAATTAATTGTTGCTTCTGGAAACCATTTAGCCCCAGGCATCGAATAAGTTGTTAATATCGTTTCATAAGGTTGTTCAGCACGAATATCAAAATATTCCCACTGTGATTCCCAAAACGATTCCATATCATTTACAGACCATTTCCAGAGTGAATGATAATCTTCAAATCCTAATCCTTTTTGTTGTTTGAGCCAATTCATATACGCATACAGATTAGAAGCCTTCTTTTGTTTTTTACTGGGCTCCCATAGCAATGTTCCTTCTCCGATTCGTGTCATTATTGTATCACTCCTGAATATTTAGATGATTACCACTATTATATGTAAACGCTTTCGATGTGTAAAGATTTGTCTTGTCATTCATCGAGTGATAGACATGGAAAACATAAATTTGTATAAACGATTGTTGTCAAACACATAATAAAAGAAGGTTTGAATAGCCGATAAACACTCTGGAGCTTAAAGGAGAATCCATGCTTTGTTTAAATGGTTTGAGAAAGTGAGAAGCACACAATACGGTGAAGAAGAAACGAATATGACAAAAGTGGACCATATCCCCATCCATAAAAACCTTTCTAAAAATAAACAAGTCATTCAAAAAATCGTCGGCAATGAACCCGATTTGTTTATGCGTAAAATGGAATTACAAATCGGGGATGAACATAACAATAGGCTCAATATACTTATCTTAGGAATCGGTGGTTTAATCGATGAGCAAGCGATTCGCCTCAATGTGGTCGAGCCTTTATTGTCTGAACCATTACATGGAGGTGTACAAATAAAAGAAGCCCTTAAGAGGAGGTTGTCTGTTAAAGAGCTATTTGAAGAAACAAACCTATATGCATGTATGATGCAGTTATATAAAGGGAGCACTGTCATTTTGATAGACAACTGTAAAACGGGTTTAGTCATTAATGCCCAAGGTTCAGTAGAAAGAAATATTGAAGAACCGTCAACTGAAACAGTCGTTAGTGGTTCTAAAGAAGGATTTGTCGAGGAACTCAATACGAATATCGCTTTGTTGAGAAAGAGAATTGCTCATCCAAAGTTGCATTTTCATACGTACATAATCGGTGAATATTCGCAAACAGAAGTGGCAATTACTTATGTAAAAGGCATCGCTGATCCTCGTGTGGTGGAACGAATCCGCAAAAAAATGACGGAAATCAAAGTGGATGACATTTCCAGCTCTGGGCAAATTGAGCAATATTTAGCCGAACATCCTCATTCCATTTTCCCTACAACAGGTAATACAGAAAGGCCAGATCGATTAGCAGCGATGTTGATGGAAGGACGAGTCGCTTTATTGATCGACGGAAATCCCGTTGTTATTTATTTTCCACATCTATTCATCGAAAGTTTTCACAGTGTTGAAGATTACAGTTCGAAGCCTTATTATACAAGCTTTCTTCGTTTGTTACGTTTTTTATCACTCTTATTGAGTATTTTGCTTCCTTCAATTTATGTTAGTGCCGTCAATATTCATAAAGAAATGATTCCCTCCCAATTCCTCGTTGCACTTGAAGAGTCACGAGAGGGTGTCCCGTTTCCGTTATTTTTGGAAATGATGACTTTACTTATTTTATTTGAGATTGTGCGCGAAGCTGGTGTGCGGATGCCGCGAGCAATTGGACAAGCGGTGAGTATTGTTGGGGCTCTTATTTTGGGAGAAGTGTCGGTCTCGGCAGGATTGATTAGTTCGCAGACGATTATTATCGTCGCTATTTCCACGATTACGACGTTTCTTGTTACCCCGATTACCGAAGTTGTTGCTTTACTTCGAATTATATATATTTTACCGAGTGCTTTATTTGGTTTTTATGGATTGATGATTTGCATATTAGCTACGATTACTCATGTCGTTAACATAAAGACGATGGGTGTGCCCTATCTTGGCCCCGTCGCTCCTATTCATTTAAGGGATTGGCGAGATTTCGTCATTCGTATGCCTTATAAACGTTTGAAATATCGTCCTAAAAGCATTCCAAATTTACGACCTATTCGTTATCGGAAGGTTCCTTCTACTCCAAGCAAGGAGGATTATATTGAATGAAAAAGTTCATTTGCATCGGTCTGATCCTACCTCTTTTACTGTCAGGGTGCTGGGATGTTGTTGAACTTGATGAAGCCATTATGGTGCTCGGAATCGGCATAAGTAAAACAGATGATCAAGAATATAATATTATCGTCGAAGCAGTTGCTCCTTCAGACGTAGCACCTACAGAAATGAGTATGAAAGGTCGAAGCATCCTTCTTGAAGCAAAGAGTCAAACGCTTTTTGATGCAGCTCGTGAGGTGATACGTATTGCTAAGAGACGACTCTTTTTTACCCATGCGAATGTATGGGTCATTCATAGCGATTTAGCAGCTGATGAAGATGCTTTATATTTTTTGGATATATTACGAAGAGAGCAAATGCTTCGCCTCAATAGTTATTTATTTGTGACCGATGAAGAGCCGATTGATGTTTTTTCCGTCGATCCAATTTTTAGTAATATTATTTCTGAACAATTAACGTCGGGAATGGAATTCGTTGATTATGTCTCTGATTATCCTTCTGTACGTGCAAGGGAGTTTTTTCGGATGATGTTGAATCCCGTTCGCAATGGATATCTTCCAAATATAAGAAACATTAAGCAACATGATGAAATACATACCGAATTTACCGGAGCGGCCATTTTCAATGAAGGAAAACTAGTCGGGAGATTAAATTTAAAAGAAACATTTGGATTATTATGGTTGAACGATGAAACACAAGGTGGAAATATTACCCTTTCATCGGGTGGTGAAGACGCATCGTTCAAGCTGTTACAAGGAAAGACAACTGTTGAGGCCGATTTAGATGGAGAGAATTTGGACGTAGATCTTTACGTAGAAGCAGAGGGAAAGCTTGCAGACCAAAATGTCCATTATGTGGAGTCGATTAACGAGTGGATTGATACATTCAGTCAAGCGATCAGTAACCGAATTGAAAATGATATGCAAAACACGTTAAACAAATTGCAAGATGAACTCAAGACAGATGCTACATTGATTGGATTAAATGTGTATCGAAAACAACCTGATGCGTTTAAAAAAGTGAGTGATCGGTGGGATGAGATTTTTGCAGACGCTGAGGTCCGGATCCATGTTGATACAAAAATTTTCGATAAAGGTTTGATTGAACGACCGGGTTATCATCAGGAAAAGCCAATGAAACAGAATCCATACAATTTGAATAAGGGGAGGTGAGGTACGTGGTCAATAAGTGGCAAAATTTCTTTCTAATCGTATTAACCTTACCAATTATGGGGCATGTTGTGCTATTACCTCTCGCTATTAATCTTGCTGGAAGAGATAGTTGGATTTCCGCACTGATCGCTTTTCCTGTAGGTGCGTTATTTTTGTTCTGTCTTTATCGTTTAAGACTGTATTATACCAATGAGGACAGTTTCGAATCTTTAAAGGAAATCGTAGGAATCTTTCTCAGTAAGATAACGGTCATCATCCTCATCATTTACTTTATATTCCTTGCTTCATTATCATTAGGTTCTTTAGTCGATATGGTCAGTGCGGTATTTTTGCCACAGACCCCGGTATGGATATTAGTCGTTAGTTTCTTATTGCTATCGATTAACGGAGCGTTGAAAGATGTGAAGGGGATTGCATTAACAGCAAGCATTCTTTTTTTTATTGTCATGTTTACAGGGCATTCGATTACCTTTATAAATTTTCCAGAAAGGAAATTATCCGATTTGTTACCGCTTTTGGAATATGGTTGGAAGCCAGTTTTATTAGGTGCTGTATTGCTCAGTACAATTTGGATTGAATTATTGTTCATGTTAATGATTCCGATCCGTAACATTCGTGAAAAACGTTTTTTTTGGGTTGCGTTATTAGGTGTATTCGCTAACATGATCATGATTCTATCGACGATGAGTGGATCGATTATGACATTTGGTTTAGGGCAGACGCAACATTTTGTCTATCCGGCATTAGAAATTGTTCGGATTATTAATATCAACTTCATTGATCGGTTAGACATTTATGGATTAATTTTAATGACATTTGGATCTTATATCAGATGTAGCCTATTTGTGAGAATCAGTTGTGATCGTATCCTCTATTTTCTAAAAGAACGAAAGACGTGGAAAGGTATTCTTGTTTATTTAACAGTTGGGATGATTGTTGGCGTGTTCGGTTATTATATTGGACATACAAGGATGAACTTGGAATTCTTTTTAAGTATTTATGCATACACGATCGTGTTATACCCCTTACCATTCCTTTTATTGGCGGTTGTATGGCTAAAAAGGAGAACAAGCAGTACGATCTTTAACCATACTAAAAAGCCATGAAATCATGGCTTCATTCATAACATTAAGGAAAATAAGAAAGGTTAAGAGGATGGTTTATTGTTGGTATATGTTGCAAACCGACTGAATGCGAGTTCGTCTTCAATCAAACCACATGAGCCACATTGAACTTTGTATGGTGGACCTTTGTATACGGTATGAAAAGGTTCAACATTGTCATGTGTATATTCATGCAAAACTTCTCCTGTCTGCGGATGTAATTTCACTGGCTTAGCTTTCTGTTCAATCAAATTAAAGCGGGAGCGATTGGTTTTACAATTTGGGCATAAATAGGGTCGCCTCATTTCGAAACACCTCCACCTTTAGTATGAGTGGTTAGGCTTGCAATTATGTAGCTAACGTGTTTTGTTTTTGTCGTCTTCATAATTATAAATAGGCGGTTGCATGTTGTTTTTAAGACGAGATGTGTGATTTTGTATAGGGTTTTAAAATTGGAAGCAACTATTTGTGGAAGCAATTGCTCTATTATTTTGGCTAGAGGAATGGATGTCGGTGTTGGCGAATAGAATGATAGGGAATAGGATTCGAACATGGTGTTGGAAATGGAAGAGGAGTTGATTAGGATGTTATGGTTCATCGGTGCCATTGTTATGTTCATTATTGCGTACCTTTTATTTGCGATTCGTAAAGAAAACAAGCATGTGAAGTACATCTTAAAGCCAGGGACGATGATCATGATCATACTTTTAGCTATTACCGGATCAGGATTGGATTCGGTTTTTAGCATATATGTTGTAATGGCTCTATTATTCTCTTTAGCAGGCGACATTTTTTTAATGTGGGATGATCGCTGGTTTATTCATGGTTTGGCGAGCTTTTTAGGGGCACACATTATTTATATCGCTGGTTTTTTAACAAGCTTTTCACTAGATTTTCAATCCTCGGTAACGGTTACGAGCGGTGTAATATTAGGGGTGATAGCCCTTGCCTTTTTTATGGTTCTCGTTCTGTTCGTCCATAAACAAGGTGGCACTCGATTAACCGTAGCTGTGTTTAGTTATATTCTCGTGATCACGTGGATGGTGTGGACATCAGTTATAACGGAAGATCGTCTGTTGATGATTGCTGCTCTTTTGTTTTATGTGTCTGATGCCGTATTGGCCTATGACCGCTTTAAAAAAACTTTTTCAAGTGCGGAATATATCGTGATGGCAACATATTTTCCTGCTCAACTTTTATTTAGAATACGTGTGATCACAATTGGGTAAACAAGCTGATCAGTTGGGGGAGGTAGGGGAAAATTTTCGCTCTAGAAGGAGGTCCATGATATGAACTCCACATTGATTTTAATTTCATATCACAATAAAACGACCTTGGTATGCTACAGCACACCAAGGTCGTTTTCGTTTACGAATAGGATTGATGCGGTGATCATTCCTCATTCGCTTTCGGATACGTCCCCATCTTCATAGTGATAGTCGGATTCGTCGACTGGCTCCCAATCATCTGTTGGGACATAGAAGCGGAGGAGGTCTCCATTCAACAGTTTATCTGATAATTCAAGTTCATGCTGGACGAGCTCGTTCATTTCTTTCATTTCTTTAGTTGCTTCGATTTCTTCACCCGTTTCATTATCGTAATAACTTCCGGAAACTCGGCTATATTCGGGTGTAATAAAGTCTCCGTTACGGAATGGAACATATTCTTTATGGTCGGGTGAAAACAAATCGGTACCAAATTGGATGTAATCTTGCCCATGGATGCCTAATAAGTGTAACAACGTAGGCATGACATCCATTTGTCCTGAATATTCTTCGACGATGCCTTGGCCTTCAACTCCTGGAATTTTAATCATTAACGGTACACGCTGTAATTGAGCATTTTTGAAAGGTGTAATTTCTTCACCGAGTATTTCTTTCATGGCTCGGTTATGGTTTGTAGAAATTCCATAATGATCTCCATAAATTAGAATGACGGAATCATCATAAAGTCCAGACTCTTTCAAATCATTGAAGAACTGTTCTAATGATTCATCCAAGTAGCGTGCCGTTTGGAAATAGCGATCTACTGAGCCATCTCCCGTTTCAGCTGGGGCAATTGTCGCATCTTCATCATCAATTAAATATGGATGGTGATGCGTTAGTGTTAGCAAATGTGCATAAAATGGCTCTTCCAGTGATTCAAGCATGGGCATCGATTCTTTGAAAAATGGTTTGTCTTTTAGTCCGTAATTAATGACTTGCTCCGGACTCATATCGTAATATGTTGCATCGTAATATTCGTCAATGGCAAAGTTTTTATAGATTTCATCGCGGTTCCAGAATGACTTATAGTCCCCATGGAGTACAACGTTTGTATAGTCTTGCTTTTGCTTCATGATCGCAGGTAGTGCTTGATACGTATTCTTGCTTCTCGTCACAAAGGCGGCACCTTGTGGTAGCCCGTAAATAGAGTTATCTAGGATAAACTCCGCATCAGCTGTTTTTCCTTGTTCAGTCTGATGGAAGAAGTTTTCATAATACGTAAAGTTTTGATCCTCATCATGTACGAGTGAATTCAGGAAAGGTGTTACTTCTTCACCATGTAATTCAAAATCGATTAAAAAGGATTGGAATGACTCTAAATGAATTTTAATAATGTTTTTCCCTTCCGCTACCCCGAACATTTCTGGATCTGGTTCTGCAAATTTATTTTTTGTGTAGTTTTCAACTACAGTTATATCGTTACTATCAGCTAGAACTCTTTGTGAAGAAGATTGTAAATTTTGGATGGCATCATAAATTGCAAAATTATAGGCACCCAAATATTTCACAATGTAGTTCCGGTCGAACGTTCTCTTCAGTAGCTGTGGACGGTCTGTTTCAGCTAATCCTAAGTTCACTGCAAACACGATGGCCCCTGTTGCCAAAACAACCAAAGGCTTTTTCAATGGTATACGCTCAATCGACCAATGTTTAGAGCTCCACACAAACAATGTTATAAGAATGAAGATGTCGAGAGCATACAAGAGGTCGGACCATTGAACTAAGCTCGCAATGCTTCCACCTAAACTACTAAAGTTGCTTGTCTGCGTTAAAGTTGGCCATGTGATGTAGTCAGAGTTAGCTCGAAAGAATACGACATTCGCATATAAAAATATGCTCATGAGTGTGTCGATGATGATAATCCATAGACCTGCTTTTCTTCCTTTTGCAAACAAGGCAATCCCCAAGAAAATTAACGCTGAACTTAATGGGTTTATGAATAGTAGAAACGCTTGCATGTAATTTTCAATGTCTAAATTAAACTCATTGACAGATATTAAATACGTTTTGATCCAAACTAAGAGTACAGCTAGAAAAAAGAACCCTTTTTTGGATGTTACAATTTTTTTCATAATTACATTTCACCTCATGTTTCTCCTCTGAAACCAACGAATATATATTATATCGCAAATGAGGTCTCGATACAAGTTTTTCAATATTTGCCTCAAGTCAGAAAAGGTTTGAGAAACGGTAAGGAAAACAGTCATTGTTGCTTAAATCATTGTATTGTTTTATAAAATTTTTTATGTTTTTATAGAGTAGGAGGGAATGCTTCTACAGTTAGTGAAGATGATCCTTACTAGTCCAAAATAGGGTCGTGAGACAGGAAAGCGGTGGAAAGATGCGAAAAAAGTTAGTAGACCTTTTGTATGTTGTCATGGGTGCAACGCTCGTTGGCCTAGCTTACAATATGTTTTTATTACCATCGAAGTTGGCGGCAGGAGGACTGTCAGGTGTGAGCACGATTTTATATGAGTTGTATCAGCTCAGTCCCGCCTTTACACAATTTGTGATGAATATTCCTATTTTTATCGTCGGATGGATTGTACTTGGGAAAGATTTTAGTGGGAAAACGTTAGTTGGGACATTTTGGGTTCCTTTTGTAATTTGGTTAACGGAAGAGATCCCCTTTACAATTACCGAACCCTTTTTAGGAATGATTTACGGAGGAATGATTCTTGGAGCCGGCTTAGGAATCGTCTATAAAGGGGGCGGGTCGACAGGTGGAACGGCCGCGATAGCCCAAATTGTAAAGAAATTCACGGGTTTATCGAGTGGATATTCGCAATTAATCGTTGACGGCCTAGTTGTGATTGCTTCACTCATCGTCTTTAACTTGGAGTTGACTTTATTTGCACTCCTATGTATTTATATTACGAGCAAAGCAATTGATGTGATTCAATTACGTACATCGGCCACCAAATTGGTATTGATTATAACGAAGGATGCGAAGAAAATTGAAAGGTTAATCCGTGATGAAATTGATCGTGGTCATACGAAGGTACGTTCCGTCGGTGGCTATTCTAATGAGGAGAATACGATGATCTTTTGTGTAGCTGAAAAACAAGAAGCGATTCACTTGAAACAGCTTCTCCTCAAAGAATCTCCGGCATCGTTTGTCATTTTCATTGAAGCATCGGAAATATTAGGAAGAGGCTTTTCCTTGGAAAAGTATTACGGACAAAACTTGTAATATGGCTTATTCGCTTTAAAATAGCCATTTAGGTTGGACTGATTATAAAAGTCTACGAAGGGAATACATCATTAATCAGGGGGAAGAGCATTCATTCGAAACGGTATAAGAAGAAAACGCTACCAAAGAGTCTGCTTTGGCAGCGTTTAAGAAATTTAGTGGGACATTGTACCCCCTTGGATCGGTGCGAAGCTATTCGCAAGCTCTTGCATATCTTGTTGCTGTAATTGAGGAACTTGATAATACTGGTGTTTATTTTGATATAAAAATACTTCATAAGCCATTTCAATAATGTTCGGGATACTGTCAGAAAAGACACGGCGCAGTACAGGATTTGTCGCTTCCAGTGCGGTCATTGTAAATGCAGAAGCTGTCGACTTTAACGCCTCTAACATATAACTTGAAACACATTGATCATCGATTTCTTGGACCGATTGACTCGGTGTCGTCGGTTGAGTAGGTTGCATCCCATAAACTACATCGTTACTTTGGTCCATATGATATGTCTGTGTCTTAACAGATGGATCTTGCCCCGTGCTAAGTGTTTCCACAAGGGTGTTATACAATTGTTTTAAAAAGGTTTGTTGACGTTGGGATATGTCTTGTAATTGAGGATCTTGGGTATGCTGTTCGTACAACATGTACTGTTCTAATCCACTTACTAATGTTGAAATGGCTTCATGTGCATCAAAAAGTTCATGCCCACCATGGCTTGTGTCAGTTGGCAGTTGATTCGATTGTTGGTAGTTTTGTTGTTCTTGCATCTGATTGTCCTCCTTCATTTTATGATTCACCTTTATCTTGAACGTAAATAAATATTTTATTCCTTTCGTTGGTAAGAATAAATAAGCATAGAGAAAAGGAGTAGACTACGCAAATGTAATCCTACTCCTCCTCGTATTGGTTGTTTTTGCCATGAAAAAGATTTACGTTTCATTTTCTGTTTTCATAAATGTTAAAACCGCAAATAAAACAAAACTGATGAGTAAAATGGAACCTCCAACAATAAAGAAGATTGTTGTTACGGAATCAGCGAGGTCGAATGGTCGTACATAGTAGAGCCACATACCAACTGTTAAACCAATTGAACCAATAATGGCGGTCCACACATGAAATTTTGCAAGGCCTTTGTTTACAGGTGTGAATAATTTATAATATACAGACCATGCAAATAGTGTTAACCAACCGACGACGAGTACGTGTGCATGGACAGACTTAAATGCATAACTTCCAGCACCTGCCATATGTGAACCGAGAATGGCTCCAACCAATGCAAATAGAGCTGAGAAACGTAATAAGATTTTACTATATTGATTCACTGAAATCTCTCCATTTATCTTTTATAGCTTAATAACAATGATAGATCTTGATTATGAACGGAATATGAACAACAAGTTACAAGTTCATATAAAAGTGTTGAATTAGAGATTATTATTGATGGCGCAATGTATGGTAATGGTTCAATCGTTCATTGGGTTGTACTCATTTTAAAGTATTAACGCTCTTTACAATTTGCTTATAAGTGATCGCCCGATCTATTTAGTAAAATAACTGGGAAATTTATGCCTTCTCAATATTGGAACTCAAAGTTTTCATGTTTACTTTGAAGAACAGACAAATCGAGAGTTCTGTTGGTAAATAACGATGAATATGCACTACTGGAAGATTTACAGATGTCATTTTATGTTCGATTATGTCAAATTATACCTAATCAAGATAGGAATTTCCACACTCACTCCATTTATATAAATTTTCAAAAATTTCACTCGACATTTAATGAAAGAGACGTATAATTCAGTTTAAAAGGTGTATGAAGTAGTTAATACAGATAGTCATTGGGGGATTTTTTAACTTCAGTGTATTAACTGATTAGTACAGTTGAAAACAATGAGTCATATCGTGAAACATCAAGAGTGGGAGTTGTATTTATGAAAATAACGTTTAATAACCGGGTCCCTGTGTATGTCCAAGTGATTCAGCATTTTAAAGAACAAATGGCTTCTCGTTCTCTTAAACCGGGACAGGAAATCCCCTCACGTAGAGAACTAGCAAAGATGTTAAAAATTAACCCAAACACTGCACAGCGCGCTTATAAAGAAATGGAGGAACAAGGTTTGATCTATACGGAGGGGAATTTACCTAGCCGGATTACGAAAGATGAACAAGTATTGCATGCTGTTAAAGATGAACTCATTTTGCAGGCAGTAAATTCATTTATTACCTCCATCCGTTCGATTCATGTTCCGTTAGATGAGGCAATTGAGGTAATTAAGAAGAATTATGAAAAAGACGATCAGGAGAAGGGGGATTCAGATGATTGAAGTGAAGCAGATAACGAAAGCATTTGGGCGAAAAAAAGTATTAAAAGGTGTGACATTTACAGCTCATCGAGAAGAGATTACATCTCTCATCGGTGTGAATGGGGCTGGTAAGACGACGCTTTTGAAGGCAGTTATGGGTCTTATCCCTATTGATCGCGGATCCATTTTACTGAACGGAAAAAAAGTGAATAAAAAAAGCTACGAAAAAATAACGTTTATTCCAGATGCCATGACAATGCCATCAGGAATGCGTATTGTGGATGCTATGGATTTTATGAAAGATTTTTATGATAGTTGGAATGATGAGCGAGCGATCGAATTGCTCCATTTTTTTCAGCTGGAAAAGATGGATTGAATTGCCGATTTGTCAAAAGGGAATACGGCTAAAGTGAATCTTCTCCTCGGAATGGCCCCCGATGTAGACTTTGTACTCATGGATGAACCTTTTTCTGGGATTGATATGTTCAGTCGAGAACAGATTGCCAGTGTATTTACAAGTCATTTAATAGAAGACCGAGGAGTCATCATAACGACCCATGAAATTCACGATATCGAACATTTAATCGATCAAGTGGTACTGATTGATGATGGGGTTGTTTCAAAACAATTCAATACTGAAGAAGTTCGGGAACGGGAAGGAAAATCAGTCTTTGATGTGATGAGAGAGGTGTATCGAGCATGAACGAGTATTTGAAACTAGTCAATTTTGAATGGAATCGTTTTATGAAAATGTATCTTATTTTAATCGGAGTTACAATCATTTTACAAGTAACCGGTGTCATTTTCGAAAGTAAACTATACATCAAGCGTGCGGGCGATGTAATTTACGGAGATATGGTTTCTAAGGAAGAGTTTCTCTTAGACTATGGTCCAATGTCATTTGAGTCGATTATGAATTCGATTTGGGTGTACGGTTCGATAGGAATTTGTATTGTAACGCTTATTATATATGTATTTTTTATTTGGTATCGGGATTGGTTTGGAAAAAATACGTTTATCTATCGTTTATTAACCATACCGACTGCTAGGATCAATATCTATTTTGCAAAGGCGACTGCATTATTTTTGCTAGTCCTTGGACTTGTATGTGTTCGTCTAAATTTCAATGGATTATTGTTCCTTTGATATTTTGTCTAAATCAGCCAATGTATCATCAAGGCTCATCGGATTTGTAAGCTGTCCATCTTTAATTTGTTGTTCAATTTCACGCTCTTCTTTTTGCCATTCTTCCGTCCAAAACCACGCCTGATCTCTTGGAACAGAAACCATTGGAACAAATACAATTTTCCCATTCTCTAAACGACACTCGAGATCATCGCCTTCTTTAAGGTTTAACGCTTCAACAATTTCATGTGGAATAGTAACTTGGGATTTCCTTTTAAACCGAACATTCTCTCGTTTCATCATCTTAGCACCTCGTTCTTTTGTTTGTGCCATTATATGATTCCCCTTTTCCAGTGTGATTATTCAACAGTTTAACTTTCTAACTATAGAATAACATAAAACCAACAATCATTCACCATAAATTCTTTCTAACCTAATCTAAAATCACTTAATGATTCATTGATTTCATCTTGTCTAATACCGATATAACGCATTGTTATACTCGGAGCCGAATGATTAAAAATCTCCTGTAAAATCGCTACATCTTTAAAACGCTTGTAATGATGATAACCAAACGTCTTTCTCATCGTGTGTGTTCCTATATCATCACGACCAAGAAAATCAGCTGCATCATTTAAAATTCGATACACTTGTGTGGTGGTAATATGATTGTTGCCTTTCTGACTCTCAAATAAATAGTCATCTGAATGTTTTCCATCAATAAAAGACTCAATTTCATCCTGGAGCATACCCACATTAATTTCACGTAATTTATCCGTTTTTCCTTCACGGATCTGAAAGGTTATTCCATCCCTTACATCACGAACCTTCAAACGAACCAAATCATTCACACGTAAACCTGTATTAATGCCCATTAAAAAAATGAGCCCATCCCTTTCGGCCAGTTCTCGACGTTTTGGTGTACCTTTATTTCCTCGCCTGATTGCCCATTTCATTTCTTCAATTTCATCCGTTTTTCGAAGTGGCTCTACCCGATATATTTTTGATCTTTTGGACATAAAATAACCACCCTTAAATGTATGTTTTGTATACATAATAGCATGTAATCGTACATTAATAAACAAAAAAAGATATGAACACTGTCATATCAGGAAAATAAATGTACGATTATAACACTTATAGTACGTTTTCTCTCCATAAAGAATGTACTTACATGGGCGAAATAAAGAAAATATTATTTATTGAATTACTGGAGATAGCAGAATAGGCTCTTTATATCTAATTGAACTGAAGACATTCCAACATTTAAAGTAATCGTTTTCCACATTTTCAATTGAAAATTGCAATCCTAATAACTTTTTAGTCTCTTCTCTTACATAGATGGTCTGGTGTTTTCAAACTGATTAGGTTACAAAATTTAACAAGGTATTTTTTTAAAAAACCTTGCTAAATTTACTCTACTATATTTCGAACAAACAAATACTTGTTTCTATATACAATCACAGTAACAATAGCGAGCAACACTCCTGAGACAAGGAAGACACTTCTAACTCCAACCAAGTCTGCCAATATTCCCATAACAAGAGACGCAACTCCAAATACACCCGTTGAAACAGCCCCTAAGGATGTGTAAACCGTGGGTAACTCTTTCTTTGGAACGCTAGTTTGGATTATTGTTTGTAGTGGAATTGTCCTTACTTGTTCTGAAATCCCAATTACAAGTGATATTAATAGGGCTATAATTGGAATGCTGGTTATTCCAAATAGTATTGTTACTATAAAACTAAATAATGAACTAATAAAAATTAGTTTACTTAGGTTTTTCTCCACCACAATAGAATATTTTATACAATATATGCTACCTACTATTAATCCTAAAAAGAAAGTACCATTAATAAACCCCCACCATTCTTCGCCAACTTGTAGCGCCTCATTGACAAATACATATAAAATAGCAGCAATCCAAACAGTTCCAGCTATGGTTTCCAATACTTCCATTACTGCTATTTTTCGTAATACAGGGGTAGATAATAAATCGTTCCAACCCTTTTTAATCAGATTTAATTTGCCCTTTTGTATTTCTTCTTGTTGGTCAACACTTTCAAGGAAACACAACAAAACACTTGATACTACAAACATAAAGCTAACAATCCAAACAATTTGTTGCGGGTTTGTCAATACTAAAAATAAACTCCCTACAAACCACATAACAGTCTGAATAAGCTGTGTTACTGTTTCAACTATTCCGTTTGCTTGTACTAGCTTATCCGAATTTACATATTGCGGTATCATTGAATGCATTATTGGATTAGCACATCCGTCGAGCAATGCAATCCCAGATATTATTAAGAATATCCAATAATAGTTTGATCCTGATATACTGATTAAAAACAATCCTAATATAACTATTAGGATTGTTTTTCCCAGTTGTGAACCAGCCAATAACCATTTCAAGTTCACTCTTTCAATCAACAAGGGTGTCAATAGATTAGACAAAAACATTGATGTAGTAATCGTAAATGGCACAAAAGATGCCATAGTAGCGGACCCCGTTAAGCCAAAAATTGCGCTAATAATACCTACCATATACAGCACATCACCAATATTTGCAAGTGACTGCCCTATTAATAATAGGGAAAAGTTTTTATTCAATTTTATATCCCCCAAAAGAAATGTTCATATTTTTACATAGAAAAATGGGGGGAGTTAAATTAGATTATTCAATAGTATGGCTCCTTTACTCAAACAGTTACACCTTAGGGATCATAAGCATGGATAAGGCAATGACATCTTATATTCACTAGTTGAACTATTACATGTATATACAACATCAATTAATTATTTGATCGCTAAGTTCAGAAGTCTTTTTATTTATAAAGTCAAAATCTTCTTCGCTGAATAAATAACATATTACATTTTTTTCTTCTTGGTACAACGGTTTATAGTCGGATTTATTATAGATGTCATTGGGTATATCCCTTTTATAAAAAGGGTCATCACTGTTACCACTATACAATTTATTTCTTTGCTCTTCGTTTACACATAAATGTTTTAAATCAAACTGATTCCATCTACTGAAACCTTTGTTATTCTCTTTCACTCCATATACAATTTCTTCCTTTTTTTATAAGGATATATATCTACAACTGTACCAACATCAATACCTAGAAGAAAATACCCTCCATTATCCAGTGTTAACACATCCAAAGGGTACATTAGGCAAGCGGAGGGTTTTAATGCCGTATAAGGTATTTTTTGGTTAAGAGCATGTCTATGAATAGAACATCCGTACGAACCGTTATCAAATTTATTAAAAAAAATGCAGCTATTACAAGGTGTTGCGAAGTTACCCTCGTCATCTATGATTGGTTTAGCGTTATGATACTCCATTATAGAGCTTACCTTTTCATATTCTTCTTTAGTTAATGTGTTTGCAAATATTTCATCAGATTTTGCCATTATTTTTTCTCGTTCATTCTCTAATATGGGATAAGGTGTGCTTCCCTCACAACAAAGCCTAGTGTGTGCTAGATGGCAATTCATACAATCAAGATTAACAAGGTTATTCAAAGTTTTTATATCATAATAGTTACTCTTATGCCGATAAATCCATGTACCGTACTCCTTTTCAATATAATCATTTGCTAATTTCTTAAAAAGATCAGGTATGGGATGATTTATAAAGGCATATCCCGTTACTTTAGGGTGCATATTACCAACCCTTTCTTATGTGTATTGACTTTTGTTAAATTATAGATTATTCCGATTATACTTTATGTTATAAGGAGGTGTATGTTTGTGTCAACTAAAACAAAGTCTAACATTTCACATTACATGAATATTCATTTTAATGAGAACTCTGATGTACGAGGTCGTGGTACTGTCGTGCTTAGAATGATTATACACGAAGATGATAGAGAAGAAACCAGGAAGAAAGCTAATAAAAAATAATTTATGTTGAAAATTATTAAAAACATTCATAATTATAAAATATCCTTGAATATTGATACTTCAGAACTTATATCCCCTCAAATTATGTATTTATCATGATTTTGGGGGGAAGACACATTTAAATATATTTTAAAAGAAAGAGGCTAAAGTATATGGAGACTTATAAGATTGCCAAGAGTATAGACTTCCCATTTTTAAATTACAATCATCTTCAAAACAACCTAGTTTCTGTCATTGAATATATTAAAGGAGAAGGCTATTGCAAAAACAGTGGAGAAATGGAGATAAAAAAACAATTTATTGAGGTTTTAAATTCCCTTCAAAATTCCAATCTTTCATTTAATAGGGAAATAATTATTGAATTTAACAATCAAGAACATACTCAAAAAATGATTGAAAATGGGTTGTTATCTAACGAAAACACCTTAAACAATAAACACTTATTCCCTGAAAGTGAACAAAGTGAAATAATATATAAAATCCGAACTGCATTATCCTTACTTAAAACCTTACATAACGATTTATATAATCTCATTAATCAATATATAAGCACTATCTACGTCGTTAAAAATGAAGGGTTTGGAGGAGGTTCAGTTTCTGGCTATCTAGGATTTATTTGGCTGAATATTCAACCTCAATGGTCTGTTATTGATATAGCCGAAAATATTTACCATGAGTTTATACACAATGCTTTATTCATAGATGATATGGTTAACTGTCTGTTCCCAGATCCTTTGGCTTGCGCGGAACCAGATGGTTTAGTAACATCTACAATTCTTGAGAGTAAAAGACCTTTGGATAAATCCTATCACGCGGCCAATGTAGCAGTTGGAATCATGCACTTTTATTTCATGCTAAGATTAAATCGTGAAGATAAGAACTATCTTTCTAATTTCTCCAGTACTGTGGATGAAATTAATACGAAAACTCATTTATTAGGTAACCAGGGTAAAAATATACTTCAGGTAATGAATGCTTTTAAATATAATCCTGACTTTAACAGTATCACAGAAACTCTCACTAAAGATTAAAAAGGCCTCTTGGATAGTAATTGAGGAGGCCCAACAAACATGTAAAAAAAACATCCGTACTTTCTGCAAATTATTTTACTCCCAATAGGAAACAGAATTTTTCAAATGCTCGTTCCCGTTGATTTTAGGATGGATATAACGACAGATGTCATCATCGAATCAGGGTATTTAACAATTTTATTTCCGAATACATTTAAAGATTTTCTAATTCATTATGGAACCGGTTTCATAGCTGTGCTGATTGTATTTACGGCAATTTTATTCGAACGGAGCTATCAATTGAAAGGTATTTTATTTGGGGGCATCTATTGTGCTGTAGCGTTGACTGCTTTATTTTCCTCGATGCTCGCTACTGCTTTTATAGGTGTGCAATATTTATATCCAGAAGAACAAGTACTTTTGCAACTTATGTTGAGCGTACTTGTGATGACGATATCTATTTTGACAAGTCGTTTGTTGTTAAATAAAAAAGTAAAGGTGTAATGGAGGGTGAACATGACAAAATATTGGAAACTAATGATGGGTGTAGTGATAATCATTGGGACGATTGGAACATTTTATATACAGTCTGTCATAGCCTCTCACCAATTACCGAAGATTACGCTTCAGAAAAAATCAGGAGAAGACAGCGAAGTGGATGGTCTCGTCATTTATGGAGTGTATGTAGAAAAGGGGAGTCAAGAACACTATTTTTTGATGACGAAAGAGGATACAACGTACTTGAATGAACATTCATTATTTAATGCGGGAGACTTGGAATCGTCGGAACTTAAACAGCTACAAAAGAAGTACCGAAACTTCATGCGCGGTAAAGATGAACGAGGGGAATTTTTTGAGAATGACCGATTCTTAGCATATGTTGCTATGGACGAAAGTATGTCCACGTGGAAATTAGATGGTGACATTCAATGGGTGATGAACATTGATGTTCTACATAAAAAGACGAGGAAAAGAACCTCTTTCACCTTACATGTTCCCCATCAGAATAAATATGAGTACGTATATATAGAAGAAGTATGGATGAATGATGAAACAATGCATATCGTAGAGAAGAATGATATAATCCATCGAGACAGTGGATTATACGAAACAGAATTGCACGTTTATACGATTGATGGGCAAACAGAAAAAGTGGTAAATGATGACGTTATTGTTTCGGTTGAAGATACGTTCGAAACGAATGAAAGTATATATGTTGTGAATCGTGATCGCTTTGTAACGGGAGATATAGATGGGATGTTGTTCGAAAAACAGAGGAGTAAAGAAGTAATGAGTCCGAATGATGACGATGCCCCAACATATGAAATAACTGATCGACAAATGTTTCATTACGACTTACCTTCGAAAGAATTAGCGGAATTAAAGTATCCTAAGGAAATTCCTGTCGATGCTGAAATGGATTGGCGAAATAAAGATATGTTATAGTTCACAAAACTAATCGACGATGAATTACACGTTTTCGGCTATTCCCTCGAAAGTAAAACGAATGATTTTGAACAAATGTTCGCTTTTCTGAAGCGAAAAAACGCTCCGACCGAACCTCTTATACAAATAAAAAATGATCGGGTGTACATTGTAAGTATGAACAACCATACGAAGGGAACGCTTTTCGTCAAAGATTTAACATCAGGGCACACGGTGTATGAAGGATTGATTGAAGTTAATCATAAGCAAAACATTCCTGACAATGATACAATCGAGCTTCATGATTTTGAAATACATGATTAAAACTGGGGTGAACAGTCCTACGTCATCATTGCTCACCCCTTAATCTCCAAAGATTATAGAACTAGAAGGCGTTTTTGAAGATGTTACTTTTTCATATCTATCAAGTATCTATTCATTCGATTAAAAAGGAATACCGGTAGGGTAGTGGATCGCTTCAATACACTTCGTAATTTTGTCCTGTTTGTGCTCCGTAAACACTCTTAACATAGGCTAGGGCGACTCGTCGTGCGGGAACGGCTTTAAATCCAATAAAATAATGTTTTAGTCGTTCCCATGATTCTTCCACAGCATTTGGACTGACGCTATTGATGCGAATACCTCGTGGCATTTCAATCGCCGCTGCTTTCACAAAATGTTTGACCGCACCATTGGCCATAGCAGCGGATGCCCCTTGACGAATCGGGTCATCCATCATCACTCCCGTTGTCAACGTGAAGCTTCCACCATCTGTCACATGGTCTAAACCGAGTAGAACTAAGTTGATTTGTCCTTTTTGTTTACTTTCAATTCCCGTTGTATTCATTTCTGGCGTTAATTGAGTGAGGGGGGCAAATGTTGCTCGACCTGATGCATTAATGACGGCATCGACTTTACCGATTTGTTGGTACATGTTTTTGATACTGTCAACGGATGTAAGGTCGACTTGAATATCGGCCCCGTTTCTGCCAGCTCGGATGATCTCGTTTTCATGTTCTAATTGTTTGACAATTTCTCCCCCAATCGTACCACTTGCACCGACGACGAGTATATTCATATGAAAAACCTCTTTTCTCATGTATGATCGATTGTTTATACTTGAATATATGTCATGTTTGTAGGTCATATGCTAGGGACGATCTACTCGTTCATGGAAAGGATGAGCGTGCTGTTTCTTTTCAAGGGTGAGTTAGGAAACCGTTGTAGCTCTTTGTAGGAATTCGGATGAGGAGCGTGAAAGTATAGGAAGTAAAAATGTGGCCAAACATTATTCGACCACATTTTTGTAGATTTTGTTAACTTTTTCATCAAACAGTTGGAGGTGAACAATTCGCGCTTCACGTACATATTCTTTACCTTCAACAAAGAGTAATAGCACCGGTACCGTGAAAATTGAAAAGCGACCAGCTACTTCTTCTACTTCATCTGCATCGATGTGTGCTAGTTGGATTTCAGGATATTTTTCCATTAGCTCTTGGACTTGTGGTAATAATCCGTGACAAACACTACAGTTTTCTCGGGAAATGTATAGAAAAGAAAGTTGATGTTCTTGAATAAACGCATCAATTTCCTCAATTGATGATAGCTGTTTAAATGGCCTCATGTCATCCCCTCCATTTCTAACTCATAGTATATCAACATTTTGTACGAGATGCACTTGAAGAAACTTACCATGAGATGAATAGTGAAGTGTCACTCTTGGTTTTCTCGAATTGTAAAAAATAAACGCATAAAATGAGAGAAAAGACGAGACCAAGTGTTTTAAAACGCATATATATAATATAAATCTAGACAAGTCTTGTATTAGATTTTTTCCACCAACAACCCATTAAACTTTTTTCTTAAAGAAAGCTATTTGATCACTAGCTTTCTTTTTTATTTTCGCCAAAAAGTTAAACAGTCTGCCTTGTCTAAAAGATTAAACTCGATCATTTTCTTAAGTAATGAGAAAGCGGCGCAGACAAAACGAAGCCTTTTTCGTAAACAAATCCCCTGAATTTTCATGGGAAATGTCGAGGATGTATTTTTCCATTCATATGAACAGCACATTCACCTATTTCAACTATTTACCTAATTCTTCCCAAATAAATCGTGCTTCGGCCAGTTCGGATAGCGTGCCTGCTTTATCCTGTACATCTATATAACCACGCGCACGCTCAATATTTTTACTTATTGTATTGATTTCATCTCGTTCCGCACTATATTGGATGCGTGAAATAATTTTCTTCCAAGCCTGTTCTGCTTGCGTTAATTGTTCGTTAGCTTTTTCCCATTGGTCTTCATGGATGCTGTTTTGTACATTGTCGATATGATGGATGACATCATCGTCCCCTGTGAGAGGTTTCTTTAAAAACGCCCCTGTCGTCATAACCAAAATGAACAAACCGATGACTACAATTGGTAAAAGTTTAAAAAATATTTTTTTCATCTTCGTCACCTACGATTCCAACTCATCAAAGTCGCTAATATCGTGCATGTTTTGCATCGGATCATTGTATCCATCCACAAACAGGTTGCCAGAGGCATCTATGACAGCGAGGAATACTTCACGATATGATCCAAATCCACGGGCTCGTAATTGGTTTTGTAACCATTCTTCATCTTTTTCCACTTGTTTTAAATTTTTTTTGAACAATTGGCCATCATAAATGAGTTCGGTACTCAATCCTTGGTACGGTGTTGTTATTCCTAAATCACCTGGCGTGACAGGTTGATGTTGTGACTTTTTTAAAACAGAAAATTTTCCATCTGTTTCCAGAATGGCATACTCGACTTCTTGAATATCGAATACTCCTTCTCTGCGGAGTTGCTCCAATAAATCGGAAGCTCGGTAGCGCATTTTCTTCATGACACCTTCCATAATTTTTCCTTTCATAATGACAATCGTCGGCTCCCCACCAATGTAAACAGAGGCTTTATGCCATCGTAAGGAAATTTTTTGAAGAATATAGACCAAAAATGCCCAAACGAACAGTCCGACCCAATGGGGCCATGCTCTACTTGTTAAGTCCGTTGTAAGTGATGCAGCAATCGAACCAATTGTGATTCCTAAAATATAGTCAAAAAAAGTAAGCTGGCTAATTTGTTGTTTTCCTAACATACGGGTAAAGATTAACAATGAAAAAAAGCCGATTACGGAACGTACGATGACAACAAGCGTTTCATTCAAACCGATTCCCCCATACCGATTGCAGTTGTTTAAAGAAGATTACCTTACATTTTTCTTACCGAGTTCTATCTATATCGTCTGCAACTATTTTCTTTCTTATGCAGACAGTTTTGCGGGGCGCGTTTACAACGGTATAAGGTGTATAAAAAAAGGCGCGAAAAAGAATGTAGAAATTTTGACCTACGTCAAGGAATCGGTTGGCAATCTCTCCTATACTGAAGTTAGAACAAAACAGAGGAGAGATCAACATGAAAAAAGTTCAATTTCAATTAGAATCACTTACATGTCCTACATGCATTAAAAAGATCGAAAGTGGCTTAGGGAAAATGGAAGGAGTGGAAGATATTAAAGTACTCTTCAACTCGAGCAAAGTAAAAGCATCGATTGATGAAGAACAAGTTCAAGCGGATGATGTAAAAGCGACCATTGAAAAATTAGGATATCCGGTATTGTCTGTGAAGTAATGTTTGCGTCGAGAGCTGCTCATCGTGGGGGCAGCTCTTTATTACGAAGGAGGAGGGAAAGGAATGGGGAAGATAAAAAAAGTTCATGTCGTTATCATTTCAGCCTTATTACTCATTTTGGCATTTGTGTTTCATTGGTTGGATATAGACGTATGGAAAAAATATACGCTTATTGCCTCGACGATAATCGCTGGTTATTCAACGGTAAAAACAGCGATGCAGTCGATTCGGCTTCGCGTCTATTTTAGTATTGAGTTGCTCGTAACGATTGCCGTTGTAGGGGCACTCATCATCGGTGAATATGTTGAAGCAGCAGCCGTTACGTTTCTGTTTTTATTCGGAGCCTACTTGGAAGCTCGTACAATCGAAAAAACACGTTCCTCACTACGAACACTCATGGATATGGCCCCTGAAGAGGCGACCGTTATCAAAAATGGTGAACACGTAACCGTCCCGGTTGAAGAAATTAATGAAGGGGATCGAGTTGTGATTCAATCGGGTGAAAAAGTTGCTGTCGATGGAAAAGTTGTTTCTGGCGAAGCATATATCAATGAAGCAACGATTACAGGAGAATCAATACCAGCTAACAAATTAGCAGATGATCACGTATTTAGTGGAACGATTATTGACCACGGATATATCGAGGTAGAAGCTAAAAAAGTCGGTGATGATACGGCTTTTGCCAAGATCATTGAACTCGTCGAAGAAGCTCAAGAAACAAAAGCGAAAACACAAAAGTTTTTAGATCGGTTTGCTGAAGTGTATACACCAGGAATTCTCGTGCTTTCGATCTTCGTTTATTTGTTTACGAAAAACGTCGAATTAGCACTCACTTTTCTCGTCATCGCTTGTCCAGGTGCACTCGTCATTTCTGCTCCCGTATCATTAGTAGCCGGAATCGGAAATGGTGCGCGCAATGGAGCGTTACTCAAAGGTGGGGAAGTGATCGAACAATTAGCTAAAATTGATGTACTTGTATTTGATAAGACAGGAACATTAACAAAAGGAAAGCCAGAAGTCAGTCGCATCCAGCCTATCGGAATGACAGAGGAAGGACTGTTAAAAATAACAGCGGAAGCAGAAGTGATTTCGGAGCACCATTTAGGACGTACGATTGTAAACGAAGCGAAACAACGAGGCATTGAATTGACGCATGAGCCGCAAGATTTCGGTGTTGAAAAAGGTCATGGGTTATTTGCAACAGTTGGTGGTCAGAAGGTCGTTGTTGGGAATCGTAAACTATTAAGCAACCATCATATTCAACTAACAGATGACATCGAACAGCGAGCTGTCGTAGAAGAGAAAAAAGGACATACAGCTATTTTTGTTGCGATTGATGGTGAACTCGCGGGTGTGATCTCCATTGCGGATACAATCCGCGCCGAAGCAGCTGAGTCGATTAAGTGTCTCAAACAATTTGGCGTGAAACAGACGGTCATGCTTACGGGTGATAATCGTCATACGGCCGAGAAAGTTGCTAACCAACTCGGTGTTGATCAGGTATATGCCGAAATGTTGCCTGAAGAAAAGGTTGAACAAGTCAAACGATTAAAAGAAGCGGGGCATCGTGTAGCGATGGTCGGTGATGGCATTAATGATGCTCCAGCGATCGCCACGGCCGATGTCGGTTTTGCGATGGGAGCAGCGGGGACCGATGCAGCTATGGAAACCGCTGATGTCGTACTCATGTCTGATCAATTAAGCCGTATTCCGTACGCCTATACACTCGCTAAGGCAACTGTACGAAATATGAAACAAAATATGTTCTTTGCAGTAGGAACGGTAGCACTTTTACTTGTTGGTGTGCTAGCAGGTAAAGTATTTTTGGCTTCAGGTATGCTCATTCACGAATTAAGCGTTCTTTTAGTGATTATTAATGCCCTTCGTCTCGTGCGGTATAAACAACGTGGTGGAAAGCAGAATAAACGTTTGACAAAAGCGGTTGCAGAGGCAAATTAATTGAATGCTGATTTTTGCGTTTTGTAGAATGTACAAGACGGTTATTCGAAGTGTTCATTTAACGCATGATTCTTTGCAATCGAACACGTGCTGTTTCTCAACATAAATGAGAATCAGCACGTGTTATTTTGTCTTTATGTTATCTAAATGTGTTGGAATACGTCTTCGTCTGATTGATTTCTTTTAGTTGGTCCGCTAACTGAAAATCTTTTTCCTGCTTTTCTTGAGGGTTCATATGTTTTTCTCTTCGCTCAGCAGCGGCTTTTGTCACTTGTTCGTCCGCATGGTAAGATGAGCGAACGAGGGGGCCAGATTGACAATGGCGAAATCCTTTTTCTAAAGCAATTTCTTTTAACTCATCAAATTCATTAGGATGATAATAGCGTTCAACAGGTAAGTGTTTTCTTGTCGGCTGCAAATACTGACCAATCGTGATGATATCGACATCATGAGCTAACAAATCATCCATCGCTTGAATGATTTCGTCTTTCGTTTCACCTAGTCCAACCATAATACTTGACTTTGTTGGTGTGTTAGGAGCAATTTCTTTAACACGTTTCAATAGCTGAAGCGAACGGTCGTATTTAGCAATGGCCCGAACGCGTTTCGTTAATCGTCTCACCGTTTCGATATTGTGATTGAAGATGTCGGGTTGACTATCCATTAACGTGTACAAGCTTTCATAGTCTCCTTTCATATCAGAAGGGAGAACTTCAATCGTACACCCAGGATTTTTTCGACGAATCGCCCGAACGGTTTCCGCAAATACGGCTGCACCACCATCTTTTAAATCATCTCGAGCAACAGCGGTTACGACGACGTGTTTTAAACCCATAATTTGTACTGAATCTGCCACACGTTCAGGTTCGTCCCAATCCAGTTCATTAGGAAGGCCTGTTTTAACGGCACAAAAACGACACCCACGTGTACACGTATCTCCTAAAATCATGAAAGTAGCCGTTTTTCGTTCGCTCCAACACTCATGGATATTGGGGCATTTTGCTTCCTCACAAACGGTATGTAGATTTTTTCCTCGCATGAGTTTTTTTAAGCCAACATAAGATTTGTTCGTATTCAGTTTGATTTTTAGCCAGTCAGGCTTTCGGATATGTTGTTGTTGTTTAGTCATCATATTCGCTCCTTAGCAGATGTAATCTTTAATTTTAAAGATAAAAGAACAGGTCCCTGTTACGAGAATACTTCCGTCTTATATTTTGCATCGGCTAATTCATATACTTCTTTCCACTGGTCGGGGGACAGTTCCAACGGTTGTAAGGCGATCTTTAACCCCGTTTGAAAGCCGTTATAAAAGGCGGTTTTTATTTCTTCAAATGTATGTTGTTTCTGAGTAATTTGCGCAATGGTAACCGCCTTGTTTGCAAAATTCTCTCGTTTTCGTTCTTTTATTTTTTCTGATGGGAAACGAAATAAATCAAAGAGCATTTTCTCATTAATGGTAATCGGGATGGAACCGTGTTGTAGTAACACGCCTTTTTTTCTCGTTTGTGCATTCCCAGATAGTTTTTTATCCTTGTAGACAAGTTCATAGAAAGCAGGTTTTTCAAAACAGACTGCCGACTGTTGATCTCTTTTTTCATCGCTCGGAGTCGTGTAGCTTGCTTGAATACCTAAATTTTTATAACCTTCCAAAATCCCCTTCGATAGATAATAATATGCTTTGCGGATCGATTTAGGTATATGTGAGCGCTGTTCTGATATGACGAGACTATATGTTAATTCATCATCATGCAGGACACCACTGCCTCCTGTTAATCGTTTCACAAATTGGCACTTATGACGCTTCAAGCCTTGAAAATCGATCATTTTATCCACATTTTGAAAACGACCGACGGATAGACTCGGTTCGTTCCATCCATAAAATCGTAAGGTCGGTGGAATTTTCCCTTCACTATGCCAATTTAATAAAGATTCATCCAAAGCCATGTTGACAGCAGCATCGTGACAACCACTGTCCAAAAAACCCCATTGTTCTTGTTCCTGCAAAATGAATCTCCCCGCTTTCTTGTAAAAGATCTGTCCTGTTGCTTTTGTATAGAGAAGAGCATTTTACTAGCAAACTTCTTACTATACTTTAAGAATCAATTATAAAAAGGCAAAAAGACTGCACTTTTAGAAAATGCAGTCAGCCTAAGTGTATACATATTCATATACTTTTGACTGCACTTTCCCACGCTAGCATGATCTAGATCGGGTCCCAAGGGTTAGAATGAATTCATTCTTCTCAGCTATTTCATCGCTCCCCTAGTGCTTATGAGCATATGTATTGATTCATGTTTTATATGTCTATCATAAAGGAAGTTTTTAACAATGTAAAGCCTTGTCCGGGTGTGAATGGGTGACTTTATTTGTTGATTTGTTCCATCCTTGGAGGGGAGTTCGTAGAGTGATTGTTCAAGGGCAGTCTATTTTATACTCGATGACCTTTAGCTATGACAAGTGTCTTCAAGTAATTGTAGGAAAATATAATCAAGGTGCTTTACAAATCAAAGCACCTTGAGCACACTGTATTTAATATTCAATTGATGAGAGCAACGACGACGGATAACACAAGCAAAACAAAAGCCATCGTGGACTGGGAAAGAGGGTCTTTGGCTCGGATATGGGTCACAATCGCGAAAAACATAATGATTGCTAGCCAAATACCAGAAAATATGGCGATTTGTGGATACCATATACCAACGATCATGCCAACTGCTCCGATCCATTCAAAAATACCTGTAACAATACGGAACCATTGTGGCAATCCAAAATGCTCAAACCCTTTGACCATCTGTTCGGAGGTAAATTTCATCCAACCGAACATAAGGAAACCTAAACCGAGTATAATTTGCAATATAATAGCTAAAATTTGCATATTCAATCCTCCATATCATTTCTCTACATATTATTATGAAGGATACAGTTTCATTTTTGAAGTAGGCACTTTTAAGTGCTATAGTATCCTAAATGATACTATTAGGCATGATGCAAGAAAGGGAGGCTGTACGAATGAACGATAAAACGTGTGTTGGCGTGGAGGTAGCCATTGACGCCTTAGTAGGGAAATGGAAGCCAATTATTTTATATCACCTGATGGAAAATGAAACGATGCGATTCAATGAATTGAAACGGGCGATCCCTAAAATAACGCAAAAAATGCTCACATCACAGCTCAGGGAGCTTGAGCACCATAAGATTGTCCATCGGGAAGTATACCCACAAGTTCCCCCTAAAGTGGAATATTCATTGACAGATTACGGTAAAAAAATTATTCCCATTTTAAAAGCAATGCAAAAATGGGGAACATCTCATAAGGAATATTTACAAACAATAAAAGAAGGGGAGTCATTAAAAAATTAACAGACGATCACAAGTAGCTCAAACGCTCTCTTATTTTAAAGAAATATCATAAAACATTTCTGATCATACGCATCGACATACTCCATTATACTAAGGAGCTTTTCGTTCGTATTGTTCGTCTTCGAAATCGGAAAATATCTTTAAATCATTCATCCACTCTCTTCATAAAAAACTGTAATCAAACGCTTAAAAAATACGAAATAGGTAATTGTAAGGAGTAGAGGTGATCAACATGATCTTTTCCTTTTGGATGCTTCCTTTTTCGGTAAGAACCATTTTATCTCTCGTGACCATCATTGTGATTGTAATTATTCTCTTTCGATTTCGAGCCAGTAAAAACCCACATCAAGACTCATTGACCCATTTGAAAAAACGGCTGGAAAGAGGAGAAATTACGAAAGAAGAATACGAAGAAGCTCGAAAAAGACGCGGAAGATAAGTAAAAAAACTTACCGATCTAAGAATGACAGCAGGGAAAGCTAGCTAGATTGATTTCAATAGTCGGGATCACGAACAACGGACCATCAACAGACGGAGTAATGCATCAAAAAGAACGTGGGTCAAACAGAGCGATACGTAAACGGACATTTAGTTTTAATTGAATCGTGTCGCTACACGTTGAGTTATATTTCTTTCCGGGCATTTTACATTTTTTATGATTTTTCCCTACCCAACACAAGCTCGTTGATGCTATATTAAAGGTATGTGTGCAACACAATAAATCTATAGTTAATTTATGGCTGAGAGGGGAAGTCAATGATGAGTAAAAAGAAAGTCGGTATTATTTGTGGAGGGCAATCGGCTGAACATGAAGTATCCTTACAATCAGCTAAAAATATTGTCGAGGCAATTGATTCCGATCAATATGAAGTAGTGATGATTGGAATTGATAAAACGGGCAAGTGGCTTGTAAATGATCCATCTTCCTTTTTATTGAATGCCGATAATCCAAAGCTGATTGAGTTAAATCAATCTAACGATCCGATCGCGATTGTACCGGGTAACAAAACCCAACATTTGATTCATGCGGAAACTGCTGACGTACTGAGTACACTGGACGTAGTCTTCCCAATTGTTCACGGAACATTAGGAGAAGATGGTAGTTTGCAAGGTGTGTTGCGACTGTTAAATGTGCCTTATGTTGGTCCGGATGTATTAAGCTCATCCGTTTGTATGGACAAAGATATTGCTAAACGATTGCTTACACATGCTGGAATTAATGTAGCGAAAGGATTAGCATATACACGGAATACAAAACATACCATTGATTACGATCAAGTCGTCGAATATGTAGGCACGCCAATGTTTATTAAACCAGCTAATCAAGGTTCATCAGTCGGCGTGAGTAAGGTTGACACGAAAGAAGAGTTTACAGAAGCGTTACAAGTTGCTTTTCAATATGACCATAAAGTCATTATTGAAGAAAGGTTAGTCGGACGTGAAATCGAATGTTCTGTTTTAGGAAATGACAATCCACAGGCTTCTCTTCCGGGAGAAATCCTGCCACATACAGAGTTTTATTCGTATGAATCAAAATACATTGATGAAAAAGGTGCGGAGCTCGCTATTCCAGCAGACCTATCAGATGAATTAACTGAAAACGTACAGAAAACGGCTATTGCCGCCTTTGAAACGTTACAATGTCAAGGTTTAGCCCGTGTCGACTTCTTTTTGACACAAGCTGGAGATATTTACGTTAATGAAGTGAATACACTTCCAGGGTTTACAAAAATTAGTATGTACCCGAAACTATGGGAAGCGAGTGGCCTATCTTACTCTGCTTTAATTAGTAAGCTGATTGATTTGGCGATCGAACGCCACGAAAATGATCACAAACTAAAAAGCTCTGTTTGGGATGATGCATCATTGTAGACGGAATTATTATTGAGCGTGGATCCCGACATGAGACTACCTCGGATGATGTGAAATTCGGGGTAGCTTTTTTATTCGGTTTGTATGAGGCGATTTGATGTTCGGCGAGTGGCTAGCCGTACCATGTGAGTTTGGTTACATGATCCATTATGAAAAAAGAGGTCATCCGCTGTCAAGGATGCCTCACGTTAATCTATTATTCACCATATCTACTAAACTTCTCGTCAACAGGAATTCTCTCTTTTTTCTCTGGTATTTCTTCAAAGTAGCCAAGATGCAAGAAGCCAACGATTTTTTCGTGATCGCTAACATTCAGTATTTCTTTTACCTTAGGATCATAAATGTGTGGATTCGTTCGCCAGACGACTCCGAGCTTTCTTTCCCAAGCTAAAAGCCAGAAGTTTTGAATCATGGCAGCAGTCGCTCCGTAGTTTTCATCCCACTGCTTTTGCTTTTCTGGTTCATCCATAATGACAACTAAGTAGGCATTTGGTTCATTGAGAAAATTTTCTCGGTTTTCTTGGCGTTCTTCTGGATACGTGGATGCGATTTTTTTGGCAAAATCGGCTTTATGGTCTTCATCGACAAAAATAAATCGCCACGGTTGTCGCATACCGTGTGTTGGTGCCCAAATGGCATCATCCAATAATTCTCGGACAACTTCTTCGGTGACTTTTTGATCCGTATAGCCCTTTTTTACTGAACGTCGTTCACGAATAATTTTAGCTAATTGTGATTTTTCTTCTGTCTTTTCCACAAATTGTCCTCCCCTTTCCCGTAAACCCTATATTTATCTTATAATTGATAATTGTTTTCAATTAAATTGTAGCTGATAACCTAACATAAATCAACTTTTCACTATAGATGTGATGGGAAAAAAGACATATTGAATCGGGAGTCGTTCAGAGGTAAATGATCCCTAAAAACTTGATTTGTGTGAAAAGTAACGTAATAATTGTAGTCAGTTCGCTCGTTGATTGAGGGAAGATTTCTTATCAATATGTGAATTTGTACACAATCAAAAAATGAGGAGGGTAAACATGAAAGATTTCTTACAGAAAAAAGGGGTATCGTTATCTGTTAGGGAATATGTCATTACCGCATTAAGTTATATGGCTTTAGGATTGTTTTCATCATTGATTATTGGATTGATTATTAAAACAATCGGCGAGCAATTAGGAATTCCGTCATTTGTGGAAATGGGCGGATTCGCTATGGACAATAAAGTAATGGGTGGTGCAATCGGTGTTGCCATTGCTTATGGTTTAAAAGCTCCTCCACTTGTCATGTTTTCTGTATTGTTTGCGGGTGCCTTTGGTGCAGAGTTAGGTGGTCCTGCCGGAAGTTATGTCGCTGCCTTGTTTGCGACTGAATGTGGAAAAGTTGTGTACAATACAACACGCGTTGATATTATCGTTACACCACTTGTCACCATTATGGTCGGGTTTTTTACAAGTACATTTATCGGATCACCCATCAATACGTTTATGGTGTGGTTCGGACAAATTATCAATTGGTCAACGGAACAGCAACCGTTTATTATGGGAATTCTTGTCGCTGTTTTGATGGGATGGGCGTTGACGGCTCCGATTTCAAGTGTGGCGATCGCTCTCATGCTTTCATTAGACGGGTTAGCAGCTGGAGCTGCGGCTGTTGGTTGTTCAGCACAAATGATTGGCTTTGCTGTCTCCAGTTATCGTGATAACGGCATTGGCGGGCTGTTAGCACAAGGTTTGGGAACATCGATGTTACAAGTAGCCAACATTATCAAAAACCCGTTGATTATTATTCCACCGACCGTTGCTGGCGCGGTTCTTGCTCCCTTTGCATCCGTCTGGTTAGGGTTGACGAATAATCCGTCGGGGGCTGGCATGGGAACAAGTGGACTTGTCGGACAAATTATGACATTTGAATCGATGGGGTTCTCGCTGGATGTTCTTTGGAGTATTCTCCTCTTACATATCATCGCTCCGGCCATCATTAGTTTACTCATTTCCGAATGGTTTTTGAAAAAAGGATGGATTCAACCAGGGGACATGAAAATCGCTTATGAGTAAAATATGGTGTGAACTATATGATTGAATATAAGAAGCAAATATACTTAAAGTAAACGATGTCAGCATGCTTGTTAAATAAGGGAAGGGTGAATGCGTATGAAACGATTGTCTGTATCCCATGAATTTACAAAACCGATTGCAGGAAAGAAGATTTTTTCTAAGGATCATCGTGACCTCGTTCATTTGAAGCTTAAGGAAGGTGAACGGATTAAAGAACACGACTCTCCGAATCATGTGTTTATTTTTGTTGCGAGTGGGGAAGTCGAGTTTATAGGCCCTGATGAATCGCACATCGTGAATACGGAAACGGTGTTGTATATGGAACCGTATGAAAGACATGCATTAAAAGCACTTACGGATGTTTCCCTGTTTGTTATGAAATGTTAGGCAATTGAATATTGTAAAGGAGGATATTCAGTGGATCGATTTATGGAGCGGGCGGTACAGTTAGCCATTGAAAATGTTGAAGCTGGAGGTGAACCGTTTGGGGCGGTGCTCGTAAAAAATGGTCACCTCGTTGCAGAGGGTGTCAATGAACTACATAAGCGATATGACATTACGGCTCATGCGGAAATTCAAGCGATTCGCCGTGCACAAAAAAAGATGCATACACCTGTCTTATCAGGTTATACGATGTATGCGAGTGGTGAACCATGCCCGATGTGTTTAACCGCTATGTATTTTGTCGGGATCGATCGCGTTTATTACGCTTCTTCAGTTGAGGAGGCCGTAGAGGTCGGTTTAGGTAAGTCAAAATTAGTGTATGAGGATTTAAAAAAACCACGAGAAGAGCGAGAAATCAAAATGGTACAGATGCCTTTACAAGAGGGTCAAGCGAATCCGATGCACGTGTGGAATGCACAATCTTCCAAAGACAGTGTGGAGTAAGCGATTATCTCACGCAACATAAACGCGCGGAACTCCATTGATTTCATGCTGAAAAAGTGTTTGTTAATCGGTGATGGAACATTTCCGTTTTGACGTATTAAAAGTGTGTAGATTTAAATGTGAATTTCATTTCGTTTATACATATATGGAGGTTTTATAGCGAAGAAAGGTGTTGATCATCCCTTGAAAAGAGTTATTTTGAAGGCATTACAACAAGCAAATGACGATTCAACATGTCTAGACATCGAGCAATTGTATGGTGGATCGATTAACAAGAGTTTTTTCGTTGAAACAAACAACAACCAATATTTTATCAAGTATCATCCACAAGCACCGGATCACTTTTTTGAGCGAGAGGCAGAAGGATTAGCACGAATAAAGGAGACGAACACCATCCGTGTACCTGAAGTATTAGCCGTTTCTGATGAAACAGATGAAGCGTTTCTTCTCATGGAGTGGGTGGAAGGAGAGGCCACTCCTCATACCGAAGTGGAGTTAGGCCAGCAAATTGCTCATATGCATCAATCGCTTGGCGAAAAACATGGATTTGGAAAACAGACATACATTGGTAAGTTATCCCAACCGAACGGATGGTGTTCTAGCTGGTTGGATTATTATCGAAACCAAAGGTTGATGACCCAATTGGAGTACGGTATTCAAAACAATCGAGTGACAGGAAAGCGTCGTGATCAATTGGAGAAGTTACTAAGCCGGTTAGATGAATGGATTCCTAAAGATGCATCCCCTTCTTATTTACATGGGGATTTGTGGGGTGGGAATTGGTTGGTTGGAGAAGATGGGCACCCTTATGTGATTGATCCATCCTTTCTTTATGGAGATCGGCATTTTGAAATCGCTTTTACTGAGTTGTTTGGAGGCTTTTCGTATCGTTTTTATGAAGCTTATCAAGACCAATGGCCACTTGCAGATGATTATGCAGATCGAAAGCCATTGTATCAATTGTATTATCTCCTCGTTCATTTAAATATGTTTGGGGAGGCATATGGGCGAGATGTAGATGTTATTTTAAATCATTATCTCGGAAAGTAATCTAGTAAATCATAGGTATCATTCCTGTTAAATGTGTGCGAAACATCACACTACCTTCACCATGCACAGGTGTATGATAGCTTGTGACAGATTATTTTGAGGTGGAGGTTGGTAACCGTGGCATTTTACGATGTTCTCGTATTCATTCATATTTTTTCGGCGATCTTAGGGATGGGACCGGGATTTGTAATGATTTATTTCGTTACAAAGGCTAATACACTGACAGAGCTTAAACATGCATATGTCATTCGGAATCGTATTCACGTTTTTGTGATGGTAGGAGGAACACTTCTACTCATCACGGGACTATGGATGGGGTTTTTAAACACAGAACTTTTCAAAACGGGTTGGTATGTTGTAAGTTTGATTTTATATCTCATTGCTTTGGCACTTGGTCCACTTATTCTATCTCCTAAATCTAAACCGATTAAACAATTATTAAAAGAAACAGAAGGTGAGGACATTCCTCCAGAATACGGCCCATTAGCAAAAGAACAATTCTTTTATGAGCGGATGACGAATGTAATTTTTTTGATTGTCATTGCGCTGATGATTGTAAAACCATTTTAATCATTGAGTCAATCACGGAGCATACACATGCAACATGATTCAACAGCCTGAAACGATGTTCAGTCGTTTCAGGCTGTCGTTATAAAATACGTGGTAATAGAAAATGTAAACCGTTACTCTTCCTGCAGATGGTCTACATATTCTTCAAGCGTGATGTCTTCTTGCATGATTTCTTTAGCTGCCTTCTTTCCGACATATCGTAAGTGCCATGGTTCATATTGATATTGGGTAATGTCTTCTTTTCCTTTTGGATAACGGATAATGAATCCGTAATCGCTTGCGTGCTTTTTGATCCATTTACCTTCTGGTGTATCTTCGAAGGCGATGACGAGGTCATACTCGACACCTGGGCTGGTGACATCCATTGTTAATCCACTTTGATGTTCACTTTCACCTGGTCGGGCACTATATTTATTGGCCGCTTTTTCGCCATTTTTTTCAATATTTGCCGCGAAAATCGCCTCTTGTCGTTCGTAGGATCGATACCCTGATTGGGCAAATAAATCAAGTCCTGCATCATCTGCATCTTTAAACAAATCTTCTAAAGCTCTGGCGGCAACTTTCCGCATCTGTTTCTTTGGTAAATCTTCTGTAAATGGAAAGCGTACATCTGGAGTGACAAGGTCTTCGGGAATATATTCAGCAGGTAAAGCGTGCTCTTTATTGATTAACGCTAATACGTCATAAGGATTTTCGATGATTTTTGTATCGTCTATTTTCTCATCACCTGTCGGCTGTTTAAGCATTTTACCTGGTTCGATATTCAAGTCCTTTGTTGTCGATTGATCAAGGGCTGCTTTCGTATCTTGGTCATACATGCCCGTTACATCGACTTCGTCGTCCTCAAGCTGTAATTGCAAATCAACGATTGCCCACGTGGTCCGTTCATCATACGTTCCATTGACGGAGACTGGATAGCCAAGTTCAGTTAGGTACGTTTGGATATGCTGAACCTCTTTTCCTTGATCCCCTTTTTGTAAATGTTGATCTGGCAGGACGACTTCTTCCGTGACTTTGTTTGTTTGTTGTTCGTCATCTGTCGATTGTTGTTTCGTATCCGTTTGGTGATCACACGCGACCAGCGTAATGATGATAAAACATACAAATAGAGTTGTTGTTATAACTTTACGTAACATGTTGCTAATCTCCTCTAACCTTCATAAGTTTTTTCTCCATTTATAAACGTGATTGCAAAATGAAGCTTCACTTTTTGTAAACATCTTACTGATTCATTTGCTGTTTATCGCAAATAATTTACAAATTTCCACGATTACTTTTGTCGCCTGTTCCATGTTTTCAACGGAAATATATTCAAATTTACCGTGGAAATTTTCCCCACCTGTAAAAATGTTAGGTGTTGGCAGTCCCATATACGATAGTTGTGAACCATCTGTCCCACCACGAATCGGCTCGATGATCGGTTTAATTTTCATATTTTTCATCGCTTGTTCGGCAATCTCAACAATTTCTTTCACAGGTTCAATTTGATCTCTCATGTTGTAATATTGATCCGTCATTTCGTAGGTGACACGGTCTTCACCGTATTTGTTTTTCATTTCACGAATGAATGTTTTGACAGTCGCCTTTCGCTCTCTAAATTTCTCCTTATTAAAATCGCGAATGATATAATAGACATCGGCTTTTTCAACATCAGCTTCAATAGAAATTAAGTGGTAAAACCCTTCATAGCCTTCTGTATGTTCAGGGGTTTCTCGTTCGGGAAATTTTTGAATAAATTGAGTGGCCATATTTCCCGCATTGATCATTTTGTTTTTAGCCGTGCCAGGGTGGACACTATTGCCGTGAAATGTAACTTTCAGACTAGCAGCATTGAAGTTTTCGTATTGTAACTCTCCGATTGGCCCGCCATCAACGGTGTATGCATACATGGCATGAAAGCGCTCGACATCAAACTTATGCGGTCCACGGCCAATTTCTTCATCAGGTGTAAAAGCAACTCTGATTTTGCCGTGTGGAATGTCCGGGTGTTTAATTAAATCGTCCATCGCTGTCACAATTTCAGCGATACCCGCTTTATTATCGGCTCCGAGTAACGTCGTACCATCGGTCGTAATGAGCGTATGTCCTTTGTAATTTTGAAGTTCTGGAAACTGTGAGGCATCCAAGACAACTCCTAATTCTTGATTGAGTATGAGATCCTGACCGTCATAGTTTTCAACAATTTGTGGATTGACATTTTTTCCGGTAAAATCTGTCGCTGTATCGAGATGGGCGAGAAAGCCAATCGTCGGTATTTCTCGCTTTGTATTGGCAGGTAACGTAGCCATCACATAACCATAGTCATCGACGGTAACGTCTTTCATCCCGATTTCTTTTAATTCATCCACTAATAAATGAGCGAGTTCCCATTGTCCCGCTGTCGTAGGCGTGGATTGCTTTGACGCATCGGATTGTGTATCAATTTTAGCATAGGTTATAAAACGGTTCATCAAGTCTTGTTTCAAGATCCACCACCTCCAATTACTTTACTCGTATCATATCATAACAAAACATCTGTTTAGATGGAGAACTTATGTATAAAAAAGGAAAAAAGCACGAAAATGTCGAATGTTAATCGTAAAGTCTAACGATGTTCATCATCGAAAGCTACAATCGCTAGCATTCAATTGATATTTTTATGAAAGGTAGGATGACATGTCATTTTTAATAAGTGTTCCACAATTGAAAAAAAGATTGCAACAAAACCGAGACGATACCGTTGTGATTGATGTCAGATTTTCTTTACAACATCCCAATTATGGTAAACAAGCCTATGCAAAGGATCATATTCCTCAAGCTCTTTTTTTAGATGTGAATCAAGATTTATCTGGGCCTGTGCAAAAGCATGGAGGAAATCATCCGCTTCCGGACGTAAAGGAATTTGCAGAGAAGCTCGGTAATTTAGGTGTTCGTAAGGAGAAAACGGTTGTTATTTATGATAATGGTTACGATATGTTTGCAGCACGATTATGGTGGTTACTTCATTATGTCGGACATGAAGAGATGTATATATTAGATGGGGGATATGACCGTTGGTTGAAAGAAGGAAATGAAGTGACATCAGAAATCCCGATCACATCATCGACATCTTATGAACGAAGCGTTCATCCCGAGGAAGTCATACATATAACAGAAGTGAAGCGAGCTCTTCGGGAGCGCTCGGCGGTTCTGATTGATTCTCGTTCCGAACAACGCTATCTAGGAGAAGAGGAACCTTTATATAAAAAGGCAGGCCATATTCCTGGTGCCAAAAATTTTTATTGGAAAGATGTTTTTCATGACGATGGAAAGTGGAAAGATATTGCTCAATTGGAAAAACATTTTGCATCATTCAGAAAGGACGATAAAATCATTGTTTCTTGTGGATCAGGAATTTCCGCGTGCACGAATATTGTAGCGTTAAAAAGAAGTGGTTTTCGAAACGTTATGTTGTACCCAGGTAGTTATAGTGATTGGATCTCATATGACGAAAATGAAATTGAAACGAGGGGGGAGTGACGATGAAACGACAACGTTGCCGTTGGGTAACCGATGACCCCCTGTATATAGCTTATCATGATCATGAGTGGGGTAGGCCGGTATATGATGATCGCAAGTTGTTTGAAATGCTCACATTAGAAGGAGCTCAAGCAGGATTAAGTTGGTTGACGATTTTAAAACGTCGTGAACATTACCGGCAAGCGTTCGATCGTTTTGATCCGGAAAAAATTTGTAAATATGGTCCGGATCAATTAAATAAACTGTTTACGAATGAAGGTATTATTCGTAATCGATTAAAAATCCGTTCAGTCGTAACGAATGCCAAGGCGTTCTTACATATTCAAGCCGAATACGGGACGTTTTGCAAATATATTTGGCAATTTGTCGGTGGAAAACCGCTATTGAATCATTGGAATACGGCTGAAGATGTACCATCCTCGACAGAGCAATCAGAACGAATGAGCAAAGATTTGAAAAAACATGGTTTTAAATTTGTCGGTCCGACGATTTGTTATGCTTTTATGCAAGCTACCGGTATGGTGCATGATCATACGAAAGAATGCTTTTTATATCATGGAAATAAAAGAAGCTCGTAGCTGAAATCGTGTCAATCATCGTTAAAAAAACGATGAAACAACCAGCTGACTCTAGGTGAAGAGGAAGCTGGTCGCTTCAGCTTGTTCGAAGTTGGTCATCTTTTTATTGTTATGAGTGCCTACTCCAATACAACTGCTGTTCCGTAAGCAATAACTTCTGCGGCAGAATTCATAACTTGAGATGTTTGATAACGCATGCCGACAACTGCATTCGCACCAAGTCTTTGAGCATCTTCGATTAATCGTTCAAGCGCGATGTTTCGAGCTTGTTCCATTAAGTCTGAGTAACCTTTAATCTCTCCCCCGACAAGTGTTTTTAATCCTGCTCCGATATCTCGCCCGACATGCCTCGTTTGGACAGTGCTTCCTTGGACAAGCCCTTTTACTTCTTGAATACCTCTTCCAGGGACTACGTTTGTAGTTACAATGATCATGTATGAACCTCCTCGTATAGGATCTTAGAAAAAGACCTCTGTTCCGTTTTTCTTATTATACACTTTTTTTATAGAAAAGAATGAATTGATTTTCGGAGGGTTCGCTGAAAAGTAAACAATGACAAAATAAAGTTTATTCTCGTTCACATTCGGTGATGAAAGCATTCATTCATACTCATATTTCATAATTGACTAAACATTTGAACAAAAATATTGTCTTTTTGATTGGAAAGTAGTACGATTGTCATACTGATATATTGCATATTTCTATAAATTTCAACAAACATCATGGGGGGAACATTAAAATCATGGATTCAAAAATGTCGGTAAAATCATATTTTGTTCTAGGTGCTACATTATTTGCTTTATTTTTCGGTGCAGGGAACTTGATTTTTCCAGCTGAACTTGGTCAAAATGCCGGTGAAAACTTGTGGCCAGCAGCCATTGGTTTTGCCATTACGGGAGTAGGGTTACCGTTAATGGGGGTTTTGGCGATTGGATTTTCTGGAAGCAACCATTTACACGATCTTGCTAGCCGTGTTCACCCGATTTATGGGTTGATTTTCACGGTCATGCTCTATTTAACAATTGGTCCATTTTTTGCGGCGCCACGTACGGGGGCTGTTGCGTATGAAGTGGGTATTTCGCCATTTGTCGCGGACGGAAACCATACGATTGGTTTATTCATTTTTACACTGCTGTACTTTGGAGCTACGCTTTGGCTTTCATTAAATCCTTTGAAAGTTGTCGATCGCGTGGGGAAAATATTGGCACCTGCACTCATTGTGCTTTTGCTCATTTTGTTAACGATGGCTTTTGTCAACCCAATGGGGGCATTTGGAACTCCGCAAAAGGCATACGCGGACAGTGCATTTATGACAGGGTTTAAAGAAGGATATAACACGATGGATGCATTAGCTTCACTTGTGTTTGGGATTATTATTATTAATGCCATTCAGTTCATGGGGGTTAAATCGAAAAGTGGAATCCTTAAAGCAACCGCTAAGTCAGGCGTAGTTGCCGTCATTTTGCTAGGTAGTATTTATTTAGGCATTGCCTATTTAGGAGCGACGAGCACAGACCTGTTCGGTTTATTCGAAACAGGAGGTCCGGTTCTTAGTAGTGCTGCTTCACATTATTTAGGAACGACTGGTATGGTGATGTTAGCTGTCCTCATTATATTAGCTTGTTTAACGACGAGTATCGGTTTGATTACGGCGATTAGTCAATACTTTCACCGCTTGATGCCAAAGATCAACTATAAAACATTTGTCGTTATTTTCACAACAATCACATTTATTGTTGCAAATTTTGGACTAGCCAATATCATTAACTATTCTATACCTGTATTGATGTTCTTGTATCCACTTGCCATTGTGCTCATGATTTTAGCCTTTGCATCACCTTTATTTAACCATGCACGAGTTGTATATGTAGCGTCAATTACAGTTACGTTTTTGATCAGTATCTTTGATGGTTTCAAAGCATTTTGTGAAACAATCGGAATCGACTACTTTAATTGGATGGTCCCAATCATATCATTTTATGAAAAAACATTGCCGCTTTACAATGATGGACTTGGTTGGTTACTACCTGTTCTTGTCGTTATGATTGTGACTGGTATTATCGCACGGGTCACTCAACCTAGCGTCCAAACCGAATAAACAAAAGGGGCTAACTTATAAGTCTATTCTTCGTTTTAGTTAGTTATTTAAACCATCCAAACTATGAACTGATCCATAGTTTGGATGGTTGTTTTTTGTTTAAGTTTTATTTTTTAGGACCGTTCCTTATGTAGATTGCATGCTGCTCATTTTTGTTGGTCGGAAATCGGCAAGCTAACATGTATGTTGATCATTTCATTCCGTTATTGCGAAAGGCATGAACAGTCCGTAACCAATTTTCTCGCATGATACTAGCAGCCTTCGTACGATCTTTGTTTTTCATACAAATCATAATCTCGTGGTGGTCGTTAATCGACTTTTCTGTCATGATAATTGAGTTGTGGAAAAATAACCTTCGCACATGGGGTTGCAGTGAACCGATAACTTTATCAAGATATGGATTATTAGCGGTATCGACAATGAGTTGATGATATTCCTCATCAATTTTTAGGGCCGTAAAGAAATCTTCTTTATGAATCGCTTGTGCAAACCGTTCATTCGTATTATGTAATGAGGATAATATGTCATCCGTTAAATAAGGGATGGCTAACTCGGCGGCTAAAGCTTGTAAGACTGCAAGTGGTGGGAGTAAGTCTTCTATGGAATCTTTCTCTACTTCTGTCACTTGTGTAGCTCTACCAGGATACATTTTTACAAAATCTTGTACTTCTAATAATTGCAAAGCTTCACGGACTGGGGTCCTACTAACACCTAAGGCATCTGCAAGCTCTTTATCATTTATCGTTTCGCCGGGTTGGAAGGTGCCATCAATGATGCGCTGTTGTAATTGCTTGAAGACATTTTCTTTGATTGATGTACGACTTAGCTTGGAAAAATTTTTAGGTGTAGGCATGTTTTTCTCCCCTTGCTTTTTTTAATCACCTATTATTCAGTATACATCAAAATGTAAAAAAGTGAATAAGTCACCCTGTAAACGCGTTGCATCTTCAAGGGAGAGGATTCTTCTGTAAATATGTGATTGTGACGCTGATAGACGGAAGAACAATGTGAGATTTGCCGTTTTCCATAGTGGCTTTATGGTATAATAAGTGGAAAATAACGTTCATCGCTTACGTCGATCTTTCACTTCGTGAGTGATTGTGTAAAGGGAACGTATGAAAGATATGATCATCGAAAATAATGGAAAGATATAAAATGGATAGCAGAGCTTTTTAGAGATGCTTAGAACTAAAGGAGCGAAAGGAATGGGGCGCATGCAATATGTTACATTAAATAATGGTCTTCAGATGCCACAATTCGGTCTCGGTGTCTATAAAATGTCTGACGAAAAAGCAGATGCTGTCATCACGAAGGCATATGACGTTGGTTATCGAATGATTGATACGGCAAAAATTTATAAAAATGAACGAGCAGTCGGAGAAGCGATTGCAAGAAATCACTTACCTCGTGAAGAACTTTTTGTTACGACAAAGCTATGGAATAGCGACCACGGCTATGAAAATGCGTTTAAAGCGTTCGATGAAAGTCTAGAAAAGCTTGGTCTCGAGTATATCGATTTATATTTAATTCATTGGCCGATGCCGATGTATGATGAGTATATTGAGACGTATAAAGCACTTGAAAAAATCTATCAAGATGGCCGTACAAAAGCGATTGGCGTATGTAATTTCAATATTGAGCATCTGGAACGTTTACTGGATGCATGTGATATTATTCCAGCTGTCAATCAAGTGGAGTGTCACCCGTATCTACAACAACATGAGTTGAAAGAATATTGCCACAAGCATCATATTCATATAGAAGCCTATAGTCCTTTGATGGTCGGTGGCGAAGTGTTGCAAAACGAAACGATTCACAATATTGCACAGCGATATGGGAAGACACCTGCTCAAGTCATTCTCCGTTGGCATCTTCAGTCAGACCATATTGTTATTCCAAAGTCTGTTACCCCTTCTAGAATTGAGGAAAATTTTCACGTATTTGATTTTGAATTGAGTGCCAACGATATGGAAGAAATAGCATCTTTGGATTGTAATGAGCGAAAAAGACCTGATCCGAATGAAATGGACCAAAGATAGCTCGGGCTGTTATGAGCCGCTAGCAAGATTTTCCCGAAGAAGCGCGCTCCTTCTAAAATAAGATGTAAGCTAAGGAGTGTCCGCGTTGTCCATAGATGATGGAATGATGGTGGCATGTGCGGGTCATTGAAATGTTACGATGAGTGATTGGTGAGGATCGTTCATCAATCACTTTAATTTTGTTATTTACGGCATACAGCTATTCCTAATGGGAAGTATTTTTTTGTTGCAAAATTTTCTGGCACAATGAGAGCTCCTTTTTGAAAATAAAATTCGACATCACTGTAATCGGAAAAGAGCTCCTTAAATTCGACCACTGTGAGTTGGTGAACGTGGAAACGATTTCCACTCGGAATACCCCGGCCCTTTCCAAACGGGGTTGAGAGGATGAGTGTTCCACCCTTTTTTAACAGTTGATAGATGTTTGACATATACTGTTCCTCTTCTTCTATATGTTCAAATGTTTCAAAACTAACAATGACATCAAATGCTCCGAGTTGATCGGGAAGGCTTTCATCCGTCACATCTTTTTGAAGAAAAGAAGACCGTGGGTGGAAGTATGTACTGCGGGCATATTGCACGGCATTAGCATCTACATCTACTCCGATGACTTCGGTCACTTTTTTCTTACATGTTTTGGCGATGATATGGCTGCCATATCCTGTTCCACTTGCAAAGTCAAGGACTCGACCGTAAGCATATTCACAGGCAAAATGGTATCGTGCCAAGTGCTCGATGAGTAGTGGATTCGTGCGCTTCATTTTTTCTAGAATAACTCTTTCCCCAGTATCTTTTAACATATCATTTACTCCTTTTAGGATGGGTTCATTGGCTCCTATCGTAACACATCCATTTGCGATTCGTTAGCAAACGATGATTCGCATGAGTTAGTTACTTTTAGT
>DATGTE010000015.1:0-10975 GCA_035301985.1 Bacillota bacterium | reverse complement strand
TCGGTTGTAGTTGGTCACTTGAAGGCCTTAAAAGAATGTTGAATGCTCTTATCCATCATTTCGAAGGAACTTTAGTTAAAGCAATAGGAAACCCATTATCTGAAGACCGTGTCGCTGACAAGAAATCCAAAGAATACCCATCCTTTGCCTCATTATTGACAGAGAAAACAAGAGCGTCTATCGATGCCATTCAAGGGCACATGCCGGCATTAGTCCGAGATGATCAACACAAGCCGTATATAAAAGCTTTGCGAGGTTTAAAAGGATTTTAAACATTCATGTTTCATCGCTTTATAAAAGCGACGTTGAAACGCGATGACACTCCTGTAAGAGTCGCAATGAATCGAAAGGATAGGGGAACGTGCATGGAAAGGGAACTATTTCAAAAAGATGACAGAATTACTCCCAATCCATTTGGATTGAGGGGATAAGGGTTTTACGTTTTTGACTATGCCCAAAGGATTTTTAAGAAAGTAAAAAGTTCTAAGGAGAGAAGCTCCCGTAAATGCTTGACAGACTCAAAATTAAGTTGATAATTTCTTTACTAGATGATGATATAATATAATTAAAATATTTTAATTATTATAATTAATTATTCTAGAAAAGAGGAGAAAGCAATGAAATCAAAATCGTTTTTATTTATTTTAATAGTTTTGGTATTTTTACCTATTAATTTAGTAAGTGCAGAAACAGATGAACTGGGTTATGAATATACACCTAAAAAAGCAAATGAAATTGATTTTTCAGAAGGAGATTTTTACGTGGTACCTCTTTCTGAAGGGTTAACGAATGAAGATACTGTTTATGCAGTGTACGATAATAGTGAAGTAGAAAAATATGAGCAAAGTTTACCGACTTTGTTTGCTTCGATGCCAACTAAGTTTTCCCAATACTACTCTAAGTCTAAGTGGATAACTAGAAACGGTATGGTCTCTTTATCCCTTTATCCTAAAAAGCCAGCATATCAAGACCCTCCCGGGGTAGCAGGAGCACATTTACAAAAGTATAGATGGAAAGTAGTCTATGATAAACATCATAAAAGTTCAAAATGGAAAAATACGGCTAGTATGAAGGCTCAATTACATTGTCATGCTGATTACCCTAAAAAGTTCAAAACACCTTGGAATATTGAACCACATCGTACAGAAAGTAATTATTGGAAAGTAGTTGCAAAAGGTTGTAATCCATAATAATAGAATTAAAGAAAAAGGGTGACTATGGTGGTGACCCCCATAAAGTTAGAGTTTTAATTATGCAACTTTTTGGCTGGTTTGAGTTTGGTATTGTACTGGGCTTAAACTAGCCAATTTGGTTTTTATTCTTTCATTATTATAGTAATCAATGTACTCCTCAATTTCTTTAACTCTTCATATATCATTAGTTTTTCTCCATAATACATCTCTTGTTTAAGAATTCCAAAAAAGTTCTCCATTGATGCATTATCGACACAGGGTGCTTTTCTGGACATGCTTTGAAATATTTTATTTTCCTTTAACGTCTTTATCCATATGTTATATTGTAATGCCAGCCTTGATCCGAATGAATCATTGTCCGATATTGTGCTTCATCTTTAATAATTACTATGGCTATATTTGGCAGCTAATCCTGCGATATAAGCACCTAATTTCAGATGTTATTCAATAACCGAGTATTTAAATTCACTACTATAATGATTATTAATTGTTTTGGAAGAAATGCCGTCAAGACCATGTGTTTGATACTTAAGTACCTTGAATCTATATTTTGATTTATTCAATAATAAAACATAATTATTTTTTAGCTCATGATAACTAAACCTTTCCTTAAGAAAAAGTTGAATATATACTTCAAATTCTTCAGCTGTATGTTTATTATTAGAACGCATAAAAACACCCCCTAAAGTCATAGAGGATAAAGTCCCTATGCTTTGCATTTTTTTATCTCATCTAGGGGGAATCGATGGGAATATCAAATCATTATGAGACTTTGGTCTTAAATCATACGTACACATTGTCTATCTAGTTGTTATGTTTATGTCGTTACGATTCCAATCGTTTTAGTTAAGGAAAACACGATGAACTCGAACAGAAAAAGGGCATCGCTACAAACGAATGCCCTTTCATTTCCTACTATTTTAATCATCTGTTTAAAAAACAATATGATTGTGATATCTTTTTTATAGTTGGTGTTTTTGTTTGTATGCTTTGGCATATTGATCGGCCGCATAAATGGCGTCTACTACCTCATCAGCTGTGACATCAAAACCGTTATGAATGGTTTCTTCTTTAACCGTCGCAGCCTCAGCAACTTTCATAAGATCTTCTCTTGAGGCGTCTTTTAATTTAATATCTTCTAAAGTAACCGGAAGTTCTAGGCTAATATAAAAACCAATGTAACGTTCTATTTCTTCCAATGAACGGTCTTCTAAAGCCAACTGAACGAGCGTACCAAAAGCTACTTTTTCGCCGTGAGATAATTTGTGAATGTCTCCATCCAGTGCAGTGAATCCATTATGGACCGCATGCGCTGCTGATAAACCACCACTTTCAAATCCTAGACCGCTAAGAAGAGTGTTAGCCTCAACAATATATTCAAGTGCCGGAGTAACGACTTTAGCTTTTACGGATTCATAAGCAAGATGACCATATTCGAAGAGGACTTGTTCACACTTTTCTGCAATGGCTTTTGCAGCAATCGTCGTATAGCCCCCTGCTTGATTTGTACCTCCATTTGCAATCACACTTCTCGCTTCTACCCATGTAGCTAATGCATCCGCAATTCCAGATGTTAATAAGCGTGGAGGTGCTTCTGCAATAACTTTCGTATCCACAATGATCAAATCTGGATTTTTGTTATAAAACCGGTAGCCTTCAAAAACTCCCTCATCGGAATAAACGACAGAAAGGGCACTCGTAGGGGCGTCTGCTGATGCTGCAGTAGGAACAATGACGGTAAAGGCATCCAATTCATCCGATACAGCCTTAGCCGTGTCGAGCGTTTTTCCACCGCCAACTCCGATGACGATCGTCGCTTGGCCTGCAGCTTTTACAATTCGATCGATTTCCTCTTTAGAAGCCTCACCGTTAAATGTAATTTCCTCCGAAGTAATCCCATCTTTTTTCAACTCATTGACAACCTTATGTCCAGCTATATCCCATACAATCTCATCGGCAATGACGGCGGCCGTCTTGCCAAAACCTTGCAAATGTTTTCCCATGTTTGCAATTGCATGTTTACCTTGTACATATTTTGATGGACTAATGAAAATTCTTTCTGACATTGTAAAACACCCTTTTTATGAATATTTACATTGGTAAAGGTACTGATCATCATGCGCTTTTTCTATAGGGTACCTTAATACATTTTAAATATACCCTTTATTGTAATCGCCTAATCATGTAAGAATGTTTTTTCCCGATCATATTCAAGACTGATGTCCTTAAGTCGTTTTTTTCCCCATTCATACATCATTTCTACGATAGGCATTAACGTCATTCCTAATTCAGTCATAGAGTATTCAACTTTTGGAGGGATCTCTGGGAATACTTCTCTGTCAATAATTCCATCCTCCATCAGTTCATGTAACTGGCTACTCAGTACCTTATGAGATATTTTCGGAAACAATCTTTGCAAATCACTAAACCGGTGTGGTCCCTCCATTCCCAAGTGCCATATAATGACAATCTTCCATTTGCCACTAAGAATCGACAAAGTCAATTCTTTCTCACAATGAAAATCGCCATTTTGTATCTTTTCCTTAATCTCTTCACGTAATGTATCTGACATTTAGTCGCCCCCTTTTTATAGACTATTTAACACATATCTATATCTTTGAGAACAACGGAAGTACAATATAACATATCCGTTTCTCCACGAGCATTTAATCTGCTTCACACACAAAACGACCATCATTGTAAAAGTCAATATGTTTACTGTTTAATAGGGGGGGATAAAGATGTGGCTATTAAGGATACAAAGCATAGCAATCGTGATGATAGCTCGTAAAAGTGCCCCCAAAAGGAATTATATTTCCTCGGGGGCTATGAATATTTTACCTTTAGAAGTTTATGCTTTTTCAAGGACTGATAGGGACTCGCGAATAAATGCAGGAATATCGTCGGGCGTACGGCTTGTTACTAATTGGTCGTCACAGTTAACTACTTCCTCGTCGACAAAATCAACCCCAGCATTGATTAGGTCAACGTGAATGGATTTATATCCTGTTGCTTTACGTCCGTTCAGCGTTTTAGCCGTAATCAGCAATTGTGGACCGTGGCAAATGGTTAATACTGGTTTTTTTGCATCCATGAAAGCTTTTGAAAATTCAACAAAGCGATCGTCAGCACGTAAGATATCCGGTGAAAAACCCCCAGGAATCATGAGTGCATCGAAGTCTTCATGTTTCACTTCATCGATTGACGCATCGACTGTAATTTTCGCTTCGCCATTTTTCCCTGTTACAACATTACCCTTTTTATTTTCAATGACGGTCAGTTCATGTCCTGCTTCTTTCAAAGCCTTAGCCGGATCTGTATATTCAACATCCTCAAATAGATCTGTAAGAACAACTGCAACTTTTTTTCCCATTTGGATTCTCTCTCCTTTTCAAAAAATCATTTAAAATCCAAGTACGATTTCTACTATAACAAGGTTTATTTAGCTTGAGAAGAATGCACTTTTTTGTAAGGAGGTAACCAAATGGTAACTCATGTATCATGCATAAACGTGAAAAGATCTCCTTCAGAACATTTATTGCTTGAAGTCAACTGTTACAGAGATAATCGGCATTCAAGAAAATAGCTAAGGTACATAGTGTGGATTCATCAGGAGAATAAAAAGGATCCTTTAGCCCTTTACATACACGTTCTTCATTCATTTCTTCTTCGATCATTTCATTTATATGTTTTTCCAGTCGATCATATTCCTTCCTTTTAGAATTAAAAACCCGACTCATCATCAACGATCACATGATGGGTCGGATCACCTTGAAATGTTAACAAAAGTGGTCATTTTTTCTCGGGACGGATAAGCCAAACAATGGGCGTAAATAAAGGGCAATATAGCTTCCAGCGAGGGCAAACACGGCCCATACCCAGCCGTGTACACTCATCGAGGCGATACCACTAAAGTATGCACCAATATTACAACCAAACGCTAGGCGTGCACCATAGCCCATAAGTAAACCACCGATAATAGCTGCGATTACTTTTCTAAACTGCATTTTCTTCGGTTTGAATAGACCGCCGAGAGTTGATGCGATAAAGGCGCCGAGAATGATGCCGAAGTTCATTACACTCGTCGTATCATGAAAGACAGATTGCTTTAGAGCGATACCTGTTTCGCCTGCCCAAAATCCCCAGTTCGTTACGTCAATTCCGAGAAAAAGGGCAATTTTTGATCCCCAAAGGGCAAACGCGGACGTCACACCCCAAGGCTGTCCTCTCGTCACTAACGTTAAAGCGTTTAATAATGCTAACACAAGTGCGGCTACCCAGAGCGGCCATGACCCACGGAAGATGCGTTTCCACGTCGACTGCTCCGTCGGTAAAGGTTTCATAAAAGGAGCTTGACGCTTTTTTTCATAACGTAATGTAAAGATAAAGATCACTGCAAACAAAATCATTTGTACAAGCCAACCACCGAAATAACCGAATCCCGTTGTCTCTGCTAGTGAAATCGCCGGAAGTGACGGTGTATCGTTCATCCAAAAGTCAAAGTGCCATGCACCAATGACCGAACCGATGATAAAAAAGATCAATGTAATCACCATTTCAGAGCGACCACCACCGACATGATACAACGTTCCTGATGCACATCCATTGCCAAGTTGCATACCGATCCCAAATATAAATGAACCGACGATTAAGCTTGTACCAACAGGAGACACGTAGCCAACCGGTGTCTTTCCAAATAATGAGAACTGCGTCGCAAAAATAATGGCAAATAACGTCGTCGCCGTCGCTAATAAAATCATATGCGCCCGAATCGCTTGCCCATTTCCAACTGCTAAAAAGTTACGAAAAGCAGATGTAAAACCGAAACGGGCATGAAACAACGTAAATCCGAGTAAGAGTCCAATCCATAACAACAATCCTTGAACGAACCCTGCATAATAATACGATACGACACTTAAGATGCCAGCAACTCCTAACGCTCCCGCAACAAGCCATGTTTGCGGAGACGGGAGTGGTAGCGATGTCGTTTGTTTTGTTCGGATCGCTTCCTTTTCCTGTAACTGCGTAACGCCCATATCAATCCCTCTTTCTATTTCAATGATTGTTAAACATCATTCGCTATGTCAGCATCTATGCATTATACAGCTTGACATAGACAACTTTATAAAAGCTTTCAAAACAGAAAATTTTAATCTACACCATGGTGGCTCTTTTATTTAAACATTTCTATGAACCGATCCAGGTCACATTGTCATCTCTTCCTTTTTTATATAACGCGGAGGCTAGAACTATACATATCCCCATGAGTTTACTAGGGATTAGGAGTTAAAGTCCATCATATCACGATAAACGGAATTGTCAATTGGTAAAAAAAGCTTTTAAAACCAATCTTACGTGAAAATCATCCTTTACCGATGCGAATTTCATTAAACGATCTCGTCCATAATCCGTACTCTTTATAGTTATCACCGTGTGCTATAATAATCTTGGAAATGTTCCGATAACAAATAAAGGAGGGCTCTCCATGAAACGAGTGTCCACGTTGATTGTATGCATACTATCTATACTCGCAGGATGTGACGAAACGGTAGATGAAAAACAAGAACTCGACGAAATCGATCCTAAAGAATTACCCGACACCGTTGCCCTTCAAGATGACTTCACAAGAGAATTTATCGTCTCACCGGAAGAGGTTGAAGAAGTCTATTATTTATTTGAATCGAAAACAGGTGGATATACGATGTGGTATCCAAAAAATGCGAAGCTAAGCCAAACGTATTATCAAAAGAAAAAAAGACTACTTTGAAGCTTTGCATGTTGGCGGATATAATGATCAAACAACCGGAGACTCTTTCTATATAAGAGCGACATATGATGATTCAAAGGATACAAAAGATACGGATATTTATCTATATCTTTTGTCTAGTTCCATTCATTATGATGGTGAGTATGAAAAAATTGAGACTGATGATAAGATAATTTATTTTGCAACAATGAAAAATATAACTAACAACAAAACAAAAAAACAAAAAGGCTAGTGCATACCGCTTTTTTGGATTAATCAAATCAAATGATAGTGATCAAGCTTTAAGATATAAATATAATATTATTTGTGAAGACGAAAAAAAGGATGTTCCTATGATTTAGATGCAATTGAAAATGAAGTTTTAAAAATAATGAAATCGGTTGAATTTAAAAATTAATGAATAGGGGACCTCACATGTCGAATCAAGAAGGATGGCATACAGATTGATTACGAAATAGAATGATGCAGTTGGAATATAGTACTGCTAGAAAAACAGTTACTCCGAATATCCATATGTTATCGCCCCCCCTCTATATTCATCATATCGCTTCGTCAGTCATTAAAATGAACAATTTATACAACAGTATGAAAAATCGAATCCATTTGATTATGGAGAATTTACAAGGAGTCTATCAATTATTTGCCGATCATATATCCGCACATACATTAAGTAAAGTAATCGAGACACTCGGCCTTCAAAACGGAAAAATGTATGACCTAGAATCTGGTGATGTCATGTTACATACAAACCGTGGTAGCCATCGATGAACTAGCAGATTTGGCAAATCGTTTAGAAAATCTTGTAAAAAGTGAAACAAGCAATGTGAAGGTCATGTAATCGAAAAAATGAATGAAGAAATAAACAAAAAAGTGGGAGAACATAAATTGTATTATGAAGCTTGTCGGCCATCTATGAAAGGAATTGCACAAAATTACACCGATCACATTAACGCCATGAATGCTCAAAAGATTACTTTATATTACGGTGTGATTGAAACAGACTATAGTCCGAAATAGATATCGTTATAACCTAAATATGTGCACCTCCATTCTAAAACGAGTTGCACGCACCTATATTCTACTTATCATTCGAAGGATCATGATGTATAGATTTATCATCTTTTTCGCCCCTTCATTCACTTCCAATCTTTTAATACCCTTCCCTCAGACAGTGCTTGATCTATTTTAGATTTAGTTTTGTACCATCTAACCAAGCTTTACTTTACCATTTTTATCTACAACCTCTAAACGATTTTTATGTAGCACATCAAGATGAACTCCCACACCTTTCTTCAAGTGTTCCCTGTTCAATTTTATAACTAGCTTGATCCTGGTCTCTTTTTTTGCTTTTGATCATGAACCTTTCATCGTTTTCTCTGTTTTTGTCAACTTTCGCAAATATTCCTATAACTTTATCAGTATCATACCTTACAAAGTTATAGTCATCAAAACCTTCAATACATAAACCTTCTCACCACGGATCATTTCCAAACTGTTTGTCGCACTTCTCTTCTAACATCACTCCCTTCTACAACAAAGATCGCTCAATCCCGTCTCTTTCCTGAATTTGTCATACATCATTCACAGAAAGTTCATTGCTATGCACAATGATGATTGGTAACATAATGTTAAACTATGTTTTCAATTGTTATAATAAATCATTTTAATGGTCATTATTGTTTGTAAGGGAGGGATTCAATGCTGCCGATTGAACGACAAAATCGTATTAAGGAGCTCATCAAGGTGAAACATCACTTAAAAATATCAGAGTTAAGCGAGGAACTTGGTGTGTCGGAAATGACTGTTCATCGCGATTTAAAACCTCTCCTCGATGAAGGCATCATCATGAAAACATTTGGTGGCATTACACTTGTCCGAGAACAACCGCTCCAACAATCGCGTTCGAATGAATGCATCATCTGTAGTCGCACCGTAACCGAACGACTAGCCTATCGACTGATTTTGCCAAATAACCAGATTGAGATGGCTTGTTGTGCACATTGTGGATTGATGCGTCACCGTCAGCTTGGTGATCAAGTTGTTCAAGCCATCTGTCATGACTTTTTTAGACAGACGACGATCAGTGCCCCGTTTACGTGGTTTGTTATGGATACATCGGTTCACGTAGGCTGCTGTCAACCACAGGTGCTCACATTTGAAGTAAGGGAAGAAGCTGATAAATTTGTTAAAGGATTTGGTGGAAGCGTTTACGCTTTAGATGAGGCGATGGAAGCTGTTTTCGAGAAAATGCATGGCCATGGACCAGGATGTGGCTGCTAACGATTCATAAGCGTGAAAGCTTTTGTGTGTTCTTTCACGCACACCGAGGACATCTGAACGGGAATCTGAATCATTCGGGATGCCCCACTTCAAACCGTTCGGATTCACCAATCACAGAAAGGAAGTTTGAGCATGAGAAAATTGTTTCGAGCATTTATTCTTACCTTTGTAGCTGTGTTGCTTTTATCTGGCTGTAATAAAGAAAAAATCGAGACGAATATGTCCGAAACGGTGGAAGATTTTGAGTTCACCACACAAGATGAAGAAACATTATCTCTCGATGACTTAAAGGGAGAGTATTGGTTAGCTGATTTTATTTTTACAAATTGTGAAACGGTTTGCCTCCCAATGACCTCGAACATGAAAGAATTACAAGACAAATTAAAAGAAGAAGGTGTTGATATCCAAATCGTCTCCTTCAGTGTTGATCCAGAGTACGATACACCGGAAGTCTTAAGAGAATATGCTGACCAATATGGCGCCGATACAGATAGCTGGACGTTTTTAACGGGTTATGACTTCGAGACGATTGAAGAACTCTCCATCAAATCATTTAAAAACTTAGTCGCTCCAGCACCTGAAGGCACAGACCAAATAACCCATGGAACAGGATTTTTCCTCGTTAATCCAGAAGGGAAAGTCATTAAAAAATATGATGGTGTGGACTCAGGTGGTTTGGACTATATTTTTAGAGACTTGAAGAAGGTTCAAGAGGGATAACAACTCACGATTCTGTTGATCACGACTGACGAAAAGCGTCATCCTCCCGTCATCAATGAGGACCAAATAGGTTGGGTAAACATTTACGCAAACGTCAGCTTGATTTCGTTCTTTGTTTTACACATCACAAATGTTCATGGAAAGGGAGATATAAACATGAATCATCCATTTAGAAAAATGTTATCATTTATCATGATCATCGCACTTACTGCTTTTATCGCCGCTTGTGGTTCTGGAGATGTCGGTGATGATGACGACGAGCTAACCGTTTTAGAAGTGGACCTTGAAGCTCCAGAGAAAGCAGATGTTGGCGAAACCGTTGAATTCAAAGCAACGGTCACGTATGGAGATGAAGATGTAACCGATGCGGATGAAGTCGTCTATGAAGTTTGGAAAGACGATGAAGATCAAGATGATAACGAAAAAGATCAAGAAAGTGAAGACGATCAAGATGCTGGCGATGAGGACGACATGTTCAGTGATGATAGTGAAATGATCGAAGCCACAAATCATAAAGACGGAACCTATACGGCTGAAACATCATTCGACGAAGATGGTGTGTATACCGTTCAAGTTCACGTAACAGCACGCGACTTGCACACGATGCCTTTACAGGACATCATCGTTGGCGAAGGTTCGACAGAGGATGAAGACCATGACGAGCACGGTGATGAAGAAGGTGTAAGTTTACATTTCGTGGAGCCGGAAGATGTCAGCACCGATGAAGAAGTCGAACTCATGACACACCTCCAAATCGATAATGAAGCATTAACAGGTGCAAACGTTACGTATGAAATTGAAAACGAGGATGCAGAAGATGAACGTGAAAAAGTCGAGGCCGAAGAAACGAAGGACGGCGAATACTCAGCTCCTTTCACATTTACAGATGAAGGAACGTATCAAATCCACGTACAAGTAGAAGATGAAGAAAACGACGTACAAGAAGATGAAACATATGAAGTTGAAGTTGGCTCGTAAAACGAATGTAAATCTTCCATAACCCTTGCAAACGATT
>DATGTE010000014.1:0-61020 GCA_035301985.1 Bacillota bacterium | reverse complement strand
TTCATGGTTTTTGCAGGTTTTTCACAAGGTTGTTAGTCCTTTGTAAATGAATTGATAAACTGCAAAGGAATTGTAAATTGTATGAAAAGTGGGACAGGGAGAAAAGAAGCTATGTTTTATATCGTTAAAAGAAGACCGAACGATATCAGATCGATTCCAATACGTGACAGGAATCCAATGATCCAACAACAATAGGCCTTTTGATTATTAGCTTGACAGACTTATTTTATTGCTTTATTGGACGGCTTTCCTACGTTTAGTAGTCTGGTTCCTTTTTGGTTTATCTTTTTTAGCACGCTTCAGTGACAATTCAAGTGCATCCATTAAATTCGTTACATTATCGGGAGTTGTTTTTTCTTTAGCGGTGACCGTTTCATCTTCTGTCTGTTTCTCCTCAATCAAGTCAAGCAGAGCTGTGCGGTAATCATCTTGATATTTTTCAGGTTCAAACGTTGTCGTTAATTGATCGATTAACAATTTTGCGGTATCTAATTCCTTATCATTGACATCGTTTTGTTTAGGAATATTCGGCACATCCATCACGTTTCGCACTTCATCTGGATAATGAATCGTCTCTACGACAATCGTTTGTTGATACACACGGATGACAGCCATTCGTTCCTTCGAGCGAATCATCATTTTAGCAACGCCTATTTTACCCGTATCTACTAAAGCTGCTCGTAACAGGCCATAGGCTTTTTTTCCACCTTCATTTGGTGATAAGTAATAACTTTTATCAAAGTAGATTGGGTCAATTTCTTCCAGCTTCACAAAATCGATAATTTCCACTGCTTTATTGGTTGACTCTTTTTTTAATGCTTGTAAATCTTCATCTTCTAAGATGACAAATTTATTTTTAGCATATTCATAGGCTTTGACAATTTCATCTTTCTCAACTTCACGCTCACAAACTGGACAGACCTTTTCATATTTAATCGGTGATTGACATTCTTTATGCAGCTGTCGAAGTTGAACATCTTTATTTTCTGTGGCCGCATGCATTTTAACAGGGATATTAACGAGTCCAAAGCTAATCGTACCTTTCCACATCGTATGCATCGGAACAACCTCCTTTATCCGTAGTTTGTCGTTTTTTATTTTCTTTATCCATTTAGATTATTTTTTGACATGTGAGCCACTTTAAATAGAAGGAGGCTGATTCTGTGAAACTTATGCAACCAATCGCAAGCACACATCTACCCGTCGGCGATGAGTGGGTATATGAAGTGAAATATGACGGGTTTCGTTGTGTACTCATTTGGGAAATTGATCATATTCAACTCCTGAGCAGAAACAATCACAATTTAACGCAACAATTTCCAGAAGTGATTCGTTTTTGTCAACGAAATCAGTCGCGAGTCGAATCCTTGTTACCGGTTATTCTTGACGGAGAGTTAGTTGTTTTAAACAATGCTTTTCAAGCCAATTTTTCGTGGATACAAAAGCGTAGTCGCTTGAACAAACAATCGTCGATTCAACAAGCAGCGACAACAAGGCCGAGCACGTTGTTAGCATTTGACCTTTTGAAACATCAAGGAGTGGATATAAAGGGAATAAATTATGACGATCGCAAAGCACTTCTGAAAGCGTTTATTACCCAACTCGCGGATAACCGGGATTCGAAAAATCGAATTGCGCTCGTCAACACATACACTTGTCCAAAATCACTTCAATCCTTAATCTTTAATCATAAAGGTGAAGGAATCATTACCAAACGAAAAAAGAGTGCCTATCAAACCGGTAAAAGGCATCACGACTGGTTTAAAATTAAAAATTGGCGCACATTTGCAGGATTTCTTACCACTTATCATCCTCGTAATGATTATTTCACAGTAGCGGTTTTCAATAAGAATACCATTCAAGAAGTCGGAACGTGCAAACACGGAACGGACACAGATGCGGTCGAAACACTACAGCAATTTTTCATGACAAAAGGGACAAAACAAGGAGAACACTATTCTCTTCCCCCTGCAATTTGCGCACAAATTCATACGCTTGATCGATATAAAAATGAGTTACGAGAGCCTCAATTTCATAAAATTGCTCTTCCGATTTCACCTGACGAATGTACCATTGAAAATATGCGACTCGATTTAGCGATGCTTCCTAATCACGTCGAAGTTACGAACCTAGACAAGGTTTTTTGGCCCCATCACCATGTAACAAAAAGTGATTTACTCGTTTATATGCGTGAGGTCGCACCGTATATGCTGCCATTTCTTAGAAATCGTCTACTCACGGTCATTCGCTGTCCCGACGGCATTACGAAGGAAAGTTTTTTTCAAAAACATCGTCCTTCCTATGCGCCTTCATATATTAAAGGGGTGACGATTAAAGATGAAACATTCATCCATTGCGATCAATTAGATGCTTTACTTTGGTTAGCTAATCATGGAACCGTTGAGTTTCATATCCCCTTTCAAACGATTTATCATGACGATCCAGTGGAAATCGTTTTTGATCTTGATCCGCCACATAGAGATCAATTTGATTTAGCCATTCAAGCGGCTCAACTCATCAAACAACTACTTGATGACTTAAAGCTAACCTCATTCGTTAAAACATCAGGGAATAAAGGGATCCAAGTACATATTCCCCTTCCGAACAGACAAATAACTTATAATGAAACAGCACGATTTACCCAAGCAGTTGCCCAAACAATCGAGCAAGCTTATCCGCAATGGTTTACGACCGAACGGTTTAAAGAAAAAAGACAAGACCGCCTTTACATTGACTACGTTCAACATGGAAGAGATAAAACATTAATCGCACCGTATTCCCCGCGAAAAACAGCTGAAGCATCGATTGCTACACCACTCTATTGGGAAGAAGTAAAAGAGGGATTACGTCCCGAACAATTCACACTTCCCCATATGATTCACCGGATTCAAACGAATGGCTGTCCATTTAGCACTTTTTTTGAAGCTGGAGAACACCAACAGATCGTACCCTTACAAAAATTAATTTCCAAATAAGCAAAAAGGCTACACACACCTTATGAGTAGCCTTTTATTTACATCTTAATCGGTTTACAAAATAGAATAGAGAACCTCTACATAGCAAACCATTTATTTTTTTATAAGGAGTGGTTTTCCTCAACGAGGGAAGAGTTGTTAAATGTTTCGACATCTAATTTTTTCATCACCCGAGAAGTTAAAAGCCCAGAAACCATCGATCCATTGACATTAAGTGCTGTTCGCCCCATATCAATAAACGCTTCGATGGAAATCAATAACCCTGCTAGGGCAACAGGTAAATTCATTGATGAAAGGACAATCAAAGCAGCAAATGTTGCCCCACCACCAACGCCTGCGACACCAAATGAACTCATCCCAATAATAAGTGTTAATGGAACGATAAATTCCCACGTTAACGGATCAATCCCGACAGTTGGAGCGATCATTACCGCTAACATCGCTGGATAAATACCTGCACAACCATTTTGGCCAATCGTCGCACCAAACGATGCAGACATGTTAGCAATCCCCTCATCTACACCTAATGAATTTTTTTGTGCTTGAATATTCAAAGGGATTGTTCCTGCACTCGAACGCGATGTAAAAGCAAAGCCAAGAACAGGCATCACTTTCCGCAAATACTTGAGTGGATGCAGGCCAAATAAACCAACGAGAATAAGATGAATGATAAACATAACAAACAAGGCCACATATGAAGCAACTACAAATTTTCCAAGCTCCATAATTCCCGCGACATCTGTTTTAGCAACCGTATTCGCCATCAATGTTAAAACCCCAAACGGCGTTAATCGTAAAATTAACGTAACGATTCGCATAACGACCGCATAAAGCGAATGAATGATTTTCGTAAATGTTTCTGCTTGTTCAGGATTTTTTCGTCGTAATCCAAGCACAGCGATGCCTACAATCATGGAAAAGATGACAACAGCGATTACAGATGTAGGCCGCTCACCTGTCATGTCTAAAAAGATGTTCGCTGGAATAAAGTTCAAAATCTTTTCAGGCGTTGAAAGTTCTTCCACTTCACCTAAACGATCTTCCAGAACAGTTCCTTGTTCAGTTTCCGATTGCCCTGCTTCAATTTGTTCAGCATTTAAATCAAATACAGCAGCACTACCAATTCCGACAAGAGCAGCAATCATCGCCGTCGATACGAGAATCCCAATAATCCATGCCGACATCTTCCCTAAGTCTTGTGATTTCTCTAAATTAATAATCGATTGGATAATCGACACCATGACGAGCGGGACGACGATCATCATTAATAAACGAATGTATCCATTTCCAACAATGCCATACCATTCCGTCGTATTTGTTAAAACAGTAGAGTCTACGCCATAAATCGCTTGTAAACAAGCTCCTAGTACAATCCCTACACCTAAACCAGTAAAAACACGTTTCGTGAATGAAACATGTTTGCGTTGCATAATAATTAAAATAGCTATGATTGCCAGTAAAACAGCCATATTCACCAACACATACATACTGTCCACTGCTTCTTCCCCCCTGTATGATATATAATATAACTCGAGTTAAGCAGATGAAATCATGCATCACATCATTATTCCCATATACTTACTAGGGTTTAAGCGTACCAAAACCTAGGTGAAACTTCAAGCGTATTTTTTTCCAGGCTCACAACGCTTCAGCAACAATTTCTTTCTCGAAGGACGCTGTTCTATGATGATGTCGATTGTTTAGTAACGTAAAAAGGACCTATTCCAGCCCCTTTTGCGAAGAAATCATATATTAAAAAAGCGCTTTGATCAATGTAACAACATCCGTAAAAAACACAACGGATAAAATTCCAACAATCATCAACGTATCTGCCAGTGTACCTTCAAAAAGGAATGCACCAAGTAAGATGAATACGATACCGAGATAAAAACCGAAATCGGAAAATTGTACAAATGTTTCATCGTCATCAATCGTTATTTTATTTTGTAATTGTTGGTCCTTTCTTATTAAATCATCAATGGTAACGTGGAAAATATCACTCATTCGAATTAGATTCGAAATATCGGGATAGCCTTTATTTGACTCCCATTTATAAACAGCTTGACGAGATACATGGAGCTCTTTTGCTAATCGTTCTTGTGCCGCCCGTATGTTTCCCTCAACACCTTGAGTTTACCTCCTAAATCCATCGACGCAACCTCCACTTAGGAAAAGCTTACAACAATTCGCTCCACATTAACATAAACGCTTCGTTACAATGTGTAAACGTATGGTTCGTATGGTTGCATACTCCGTATAGAACGACAAGAGACCAGGACATAAGTTGAAAATAAATTGATTATAGATGATATCATAAAAATAGAATGAAACCAAGGTTTTTAAATTGGATTTCATGCGGTTTAATCATTTTAAAAAGAGTTTGTCCCAGTCTCTGGATCATTTACATAATCGTTGGTTGGACTTCGATCCGTACATTCCCTTTTAAAGCCTTTGAAATCATACAACTTCTTTCTGCTTTATACACGAGTCTTTTCAATAACCTTTTATGCCGGTCAGTCGCTTGTTCATGTAAACATACAGTTGGTTGGTGAATGATTTTTTTATAAGTTACCATACCTTTTATCACATCAACCATACCGACCGATTCCAAGGACATATGATGGATTGGTATCTTTGTTCGTTCGATTATCGATTCAAGGGTTGCCATGTAACAAGTTGCCGCAGCCCCTAAAAGCATTTCCTCTGGATTCGTTCCTATACCTAATCCTCCCATTGCGGATGGGATAGAAACGGTCGTCTGTAAGTTACCAACTTCAATCAACCCTTCGCCTAGCTTGTTTTCTGCCCAACGTGCTCGTAAATGAAAGCGATGTTCTGCCAAATAATCACCTCAAACATGGATTCATTAACCACACAGATCACTCATCTGTATGTGTTATGTTTTTAATCAAGTGTATCATTTCATCGAGAACAACGGCTCAAATAACGATTGACCGAGCAGGCAGTTTCCAAACAAATAACAACGCAAATAAAAGGAATACTAAGCTAAAATCACTCTACTTTGCATCGATCCCGTAAAAACAGGATCTGAACAAGAAGCAAGTAAAATGTCAACCACACTTGTTAAGCTTCCTTGAAGTGATGGACGACTACGAGTGAAGTATAACGATTCGTTTTTCATCTGCAATCCTCTATTGGACCTCCCCTTTATTTTGCTGTTGCGACGAAGTAACCCATAGCTCGTCCCACATCGATTAATGATCTAATATTTCTTTTAACACGACCGCTTGATTATATTTTTCATTCTTCGCGGCATATACGAGCGTCACTCTCCGCTCACGAGCGATTGCTTTTACCTTATCCAATGCTTTCCGTTGTGTTCCCGTTGTTAACTCTTCCTTATACTTCTGTTTAAAATCTGCAAATTTTTTTGGATCATGATTGAACCATTTGCGAAGGTCCGTCGTCGGGCTAATTTCCTTCATCCAATCATCTAAAGCGGCATCCTCCTTAGAAACTCCACGAGGCCAAATTCGATCCACTAAAATGCGCACACCGTCATCTTCATGAGCATCTTCATAAACCCGCTTCACATGCACAGACATATCATCATCCTCTCCATCATGCATTAACGTTATGTTTTATTTATATTTAGCTCCGTTTCTTTTTCAACTTCGGACTCGATGCAAACCAACCGATGAGTGCAATACCTACTAAAACGACGTAAAACGTTACTTTCCACCATGTTGATTGCGGGAAGGTTTCTGGAATGATGGCCACGTCCTCATGCGCAAGTGTAATGACGGCGAGTTTAATACCAACCCATCCAACAATCAAAAAAGCAGCCACTTCTAAGCTGGGACGTTTATGTAACAGGCCTACGAAGACATTCGCGGCAAAGCGCATTAAGATGACACCGATCATTCCACCTGCTAATACAACGATAAATTGCCCCGTATCCAAACTACCAATTTGCCCCCATCCTGTAGCAGGTAAGGCGACTGCTAAAGCAACTGCAGCCAAAATTGAATCGACAGCAAATGCTAAATCCGCAATTTCCACTTTAAAAACAGTCATCCAAAATCCACTGCCGTTTCCTTTTGCTTTCACATCGACTTTAGGGGATGGTGAGAAGCGATCATATAAATTTTTAATGGATATGAACAATAAATAAGCTGCCCCAATCGCTTGAACTTGCCATACATCTACTAAAAACGAAATGATGAATAGCGATCCAAATCGTAAAATAAATGCTCCTACTAGCCCGTAAAATAATGCTTTTCGACGCTGCTTCTCGGGTAAGTGCTTCACCATAATAGCGAGTACGAGCGCATTATCTGCTGCTAACAGACCTTCTAGCCCTATTAAAATGAGCAGCACCCATACATACTCAAGCAATAATTGAATGTCCATTGCTGTCTCTCCTTATCCATTTGAAATACAAAAGCTGACTAGAGAGGTAAGGTCGATCATGTACAGTTTGTTTGCACACATCGTTATACATTCCAATAAAAAAAATGATCCTTACCCATAGGTAAGAATCATTAAAAAAGACCCTTACCCATCTACGGTAAAGGTCTCGCTAACAACAAACGTTGCCAACTTAAGCCGGAGAAATTACTCTCGTATTGACGACTTAGGTTGTCCAGCTACTCCCCTTTATACATATGTCACTTGTATTTAAGCATAATTTGATAAAATATGTCAAATTTTCGGATGTATCCTTACCTGGTATTCTTACAATACCCCATTGTTGGTTCAACCATACATGAAATGAAGTTTCTTTTGTGAGATCATTTTTCTGTTTATAGAGCTCTACTTGAACACATCGTTCCGCTATTGTGTGAACACGTGTTGCATATGCTTTTCAATATCTTTTTTCAACATCGTTAAACGTTTATTCGTCTCTTCACGATCCATTCCATCGACACCAAAATAACATATGAGCTCGGTATTTGTTGGCGACGGTTTTACACAAATCCACCCATGTTGTTCCAATTCATATTTGATGATATTTTCCTTTGGTAAATGAATGGTTTCTGTCTGATCATGCTCTAAAAACGTTCGCTGGCTCAATGCGTAATCTTCAACCATACGAATCCGCGATCCTGCTACTTCCGAAAATTGATTGTATCGTAAATTATCCATCAGGTGGTCGATAGACACATTTCCATCTGCATCATCACTTGTGAAAGATAGTGTGCCTTCTGCATAGTAGCCATGTTTCTCATACAACATTTCTAAAACGTCCAACAACGTCTTTCCTTGTTGTCGCCAATAGTGCGCCATTTCACATGTGATGGCCGCTGCTTGAATCGCATCGCGGTCACGTGTAAAGCTACCGACTAAATATCCATAACACTCCTCAAATCCGAACACAAACGTTTCGCCTGTTTCATCAAACTGACGAATCTTCTCACCGATATATTTAAATTCTGTCAAGGTATCGATCGTTTTCACACCATATGAATGAGCTATTTTTCGCCCTAAATGGGTCGTTGCAACGGTCTGCAATAGACGGGGATTTTTGAAAACAGTCAAATCGGAATGAGCTAACAGATAATCGACTAACAATGCACCGAGTTGATGACTGGTCAGTACGATATATTCACCTGTTGTGCTTCGAATGGCAACTTCCAAGCGTTCTGCCTCTCGATCAGTCGCTAACAAAATATCAGCGTCTTGATAACAGTTTGATACGGGATTAAAACGTAGCTGGTCTTCCCCATTCGTTGGGGCTATCAACGGGAACTCCCTGGCAAATGGAACGTGTCGGTTCACGACCTTGACATGTGTAAAATTAAATTGTTTTAATCCTTGGACGACTAAATATCTAGTCGTTTCATGAGAGGGGATATACGTAATTTGCAAATTCTTCTGCTCACGGAATGCATGTTCATCTAATTTAGATATATGTTGAAGCTGCTCTAAATAGGCCTGTTCGATATCCTCATACACCCACTGGAACAAGTCACTTTTCATAAGTTGCTCGAGATCTGGCTGTGGAACTTGATCTACTTCGATATCGTCTTCGATAAAAGCAGACAATGCATGAGCCTCTTCAGGTATCATCTGACCTCCGTCTTCATTGTATATATGAAAACGATATCCATATTCACAATCGATGGATATCCAAATCCCGGCTACTGCACCTACGTAACGAATTGCAAATGAAAGTAACGTTTTAGGTTGAACGTCAGCGAATACATAGGCTTTTATTCCTTGTGCACCTAATCCCTTTGCTGACTGCAACGCAAGCTCTCTGGACATTGATTCCGAATCATATGCGACGACGACTCCACGATCTCTTACATTGACACTCGCTCTAAACAAATACGTTGCTAAGGCATGTACACCTTTCTGAACAGTATGTATGTTCGACTGATCTTCTTGTGAATTGGGTTGACCACGTAACCCGAACATGTCAAAAGTCGATCCTTTTTCATGCTTGAATGATGAATCACTGTTATTCGTTGCTGTAACTTTTTTTTCAAAAGATGAATCCACTTGTTTTCGTCGATTACCATGCGTATACATCGCTTGTGAATTACTCATCTTCGTTTCCCCTAATCTATTCGTGATATGTTAAAATTTTAACATATCTTCATAAAACTTTCTATGTGTTACGTTCGATTGGAAATGTTTATATTATTCTAAGATCGTCGAAAATGGACAGTAAACGAGATTGGAATATTTTATCACTTTTTTAAAGGAGAGGTGCGAGAGCCCTTATCGCTCTCAACTACGAAATCCTTGTCGATAAAAAAAGACTATTTTGCCTTCCTATTTTATGACGAAACCGTTAGAATGATACATATATTTAGTGGATGGAGTTGTGATCTTGTTGACGAATAAAAAATGGTTTCAAGTACTCGTCTTTTTTATTTTAGTCTTTCTGCTTATCTTTCTTATCGCGAAGACGAACTTCATTTTTGATCCATTGTTCAAATATTTGGGGGCCGTCGCTATACCCGTCATCGGCGCAGGTATTTTATACTATGTAACCAAACCCTTAATGGTCTTTTTTGAAACACGTTTCAAACTGAACAGAACGTTGTCGATTATACTTGTATTTCTCGTGTTAATCATCATCGGCTCCCTCATATCGACATATATTGCGCCGATTGCCCAATCACAGTTTGCTAATCTAGTGGATAATATACCGAAAATGGTTGATTGGGCCCAACAAATGATTAATTATTGGCAAGCCAATCAAACGATTATTCCCGATGAAGTGAACCAAACGATTAATAACTTTGCGGAAAATATGCAAACCCATATCGAAAGTGTTTTCAATTATTTATTCGGTTTTATCGGACAGCTCATCAGCTTTATTGCAGCACTTGTACTCGTCCCGTTCTTTTTATTTTTTATGCTAAAAGACGGAGATAAACTCGTTCCATTTATTACGCAAATTTTCAGCAAGAAAAAGGCCGACAACATCCGCAGTCTTTTACACAAAATCGATGATACGTTGGCTTCATTTATTCAAGGGCAGCTCATCGTAAGTTTCGTTCTAGGCATTCTGTTGTTTATCGGCTATGCACTCATCGGCTTAAACTATTCACTCACACTTGCTTTGTTCGGAATGATCATGAATGTGGTACCGTTTATCGGTCCATTTATCGCTGTCATTCCGGCATTAATCGTCGGTGCTGTTCAAGATTGGATGATGGTCGTTTGGGTATCTTTGATTACACTCATTGCTCAACAGTTGGAAAGCAACTTTATTTCACCTAATGTCATGGGACGAAAATTGGCCATTCACCCGTTAACCATTATTACGGTTATACTAGCGGCTGGAAGTATCGCGGGCTTTTTAGGCATCTTATTCGCCGTACCATTTTATGCTGTGATCCGGACAATCATCGTCCATTTTTATCAAACCTATCGACAATCGAAGGAAAATGAGGAAGATGCCTTAATTTAAAACGTTATGAGTATATCCAATGTGCCGAAGCGGGAAATGCGATTACTAAACAGCAATTTGTTGTTTCAATCATGAATTATCCGTTAAACTATATGTAAGGGAGTGTGAGTAATCATGACGAAGAAAGAGTTAGAAGATCAACTTGCCGAGTTAAAATCAGACTATGTCCGCATACAAAGCGATATGGATAAATTAGAATACGTACGAGGAAGAGTTTCTTCAGCGGAGGAACAATTAATTCGTCTAGAAAAAGAAATCGCCGACGTACGTAAACAGCTTGACGCATTTGAATAAGCATAAAATTGTGTCATAAGTGAATGTTCATATACAGCTCAAAAGCACCGTTGATTGCGGTGCTTTTAAGTGTAATCAAATATAAGGATCTTTGACGCTTCCACAGGATTCCCATAGTTTAACTGTCTATCTATTGGTATGATTCGATTGCGATGCTATGTATCTTGATCGATTAGGATACGGGTTCACACTTTCCGATTGCACTTGCTTTATCTTTTGTACCTTACTTTCATTACTGATTCCCTAAAGGAGTGAAGACAAATGAAATCTAAAACGCTCGTAGCCAATGGATTGCTCGCTAGCTTATATATTGCGGTATCGCTTGCCATTCAACCCATTGCCTTTTCAAATATCCAGTTTCGCCTCCCTGAGATTTTCAATCACCTCGTCGTCTTTAACAAAAAGTACTTTTTCGGGATTGTCTTAGGGGTATTCCTTACGAACCTCTTCTCCCCTTTAGGAATATACGATTTAGTTTTCGGTGTACTTCATTCCGTGCTTTCATTAGGTATTACAATCTTATTCGCACGATTCATTAAAAATATATGGGTACTACTCATTTTAAACACCCTTGTCTTTACATTCAACATGTTTATCATCGCTTTTGAACTGAACCTTGCTTTGAAAATACCATTCTTATTAGGGTGGCTCACAACAGCTGCTGGGGAGATCGTTGTCATGGCCCTCGGCATACCCATTATGTATGCATTGAATAAAAAATTAAAATTTGCTGAACTCATCCGATAAACATTCACTTTGAGCATCCCTTTAAACATCACGAACGACTCCGTCTTTATATATAAAAAGAGTAAAGCCAATAGCTGACTTTACTCCTTTTTAGAATGCTTCTTTTCGCCATTTCCATTATTTTTTCCATTTCGTTGATTTTCTAATTTCGCTTGAATTTTTTCTTTCTCTTTGATCGGTGGGGTCAAACTAACAACAAGATCACCTGATGTTGGCGTCATTCGCATTTGATTGGAATAAAATCTAATTTCGCCAGACGGTTTCAGCCAATATAGAAATACCGTCGAATCATCTTTCTCTTTGAGATATTGTTGATACGGAAATTGATCCGTAATCCTCGTTTGGCGAAACACATACCCTTCGCGAAGTTTCTGGTTCAAATCTTCCAACGTAATATGCGTATCAAACAACACTCTTCCCCCAACTTGTGACACCGTGTCGTCTGGACTTACGGCATAAGGGTCATATTGTGAGATTTTAAAGACGTTCATCCGATCATATTCAGGAATAAATGTCGTACAGACGAGTGAGTTATACGAATGATTATCCGAGATCGCTAACATATAGTCATATGGAATGGTATCCAAATTGTACTCTGTCTGTTCGGACAACATATCACCATGATAAAAAGGTACTCCTGCTTCTCGAGCCATCCGCAACCTCTTCCAAGAAGAATCGACGATAATGACCGGGACTTTCACTTTTTCTAAGGATTGAGCCAATCGTACGGTAAAGGGATTACTGCCGACAATTAAAGCACCTGGTCGACCTTCTAACGATAAATTCAATTTCTGCGCCACCCAACGAATTGAAAAACCGTGGGCGACAACTGTGAAAAATACGAGTCCAAACGTTAATGTTGTTAAAATGTTGGCATCTTGGTAACCTGCTTCTTCCAAGATTCCCGCAAAATAACTAGAAACAGTTAAGGCGACGATTCCACGCGGCGCAATCCAACCGACTAATAGCTTTTCGTTTGTTGACAAATTCGTACCAATCGTTGATAAGAAAATGGATAGCGGTCGAACTGCAAACATCATTAACAACACATAACCGATAATATTGGGGCTGAAAATTTGTAACAATGTTTCCACCTGTAAAGATGCTGTCAACATAATAAAGATCGCCGAAATGAGTAAAATAGAAATATTTTCTTTGAAATGTCGCATATCAGCGACCGAACTAATCCCCATATTCGCAAGAGTCAATCCCATTGCTGTCACGGATAGAAGTCCCGTTTCATGCATGATTTCGTCCGCGACAGTGAAACACATGATGACGACGATAAATACGATCGGTGACTTAAGAAATTCAGGAATATGTCCTTCTTCAAAAGCCCAACCAATGCCACGACCACATAACCAGCCGAAGATGGCTGCAAAAATGGAAGCCGCAAAGAACATGAACAATTTCGTACCATCTGGATTATGTGCAGTTAAAAATGAAATAATCTCAAAAGCGAAAACGGCTAACAATGCACCAATCGGATCAACAATAATTCCTTCCCACTTCAAAATCTTGGCCGGTCGCGGTTTTAATTTAGATTGTCGCAATAATGGCAAAATAACAGTCGGACCTGTGACGATAAACAGTCCACCGATGACGAAGGCAACCGCCCATGAAAGCCCTGCAATGTAATGAGCTGTTAATGAGCCAAGAATCCAGGCGATAAACGCACCGATTGTCGAAATACGAAAAATCGGCCGTCCTAGTCCACGTAATTCTTTAAAGTTTAAACTTAAACTCCCCTCAAAAAGAATGATTGCTACAGCAACAGAAATAATCGGATTGTATACATTTCCAAAATCTTCTTCAGGATTGATCCACCCGAATACAGGCCCGACTAATAAACCGGTAACAGACATGACCACAATAGCTGGCATTCGGTAGCGCCAAGCAATCCATTGTGAACCAATCCCTAAAAGACCAATTAACATAATTTCAAACAATAGTGAAGGTACCATTCTTTACCTCCTATTTTTATCATCCTACTCTTTATGAGTGGAAGAAGTTTCCTTCCTGCTAAACATAGATAAGGACATTTTAAATGGGATTACACAGAAAGTAAACCATTTTTAAACATTGTTTTTATTAAAATATATTTCGTCTGTGCGAACCCTTGGGATAGACACATTTCACAAAAAAATGATTATATTTTAGGAATCATTCAATTCTTTTGATTATTATAATAAATCGAACGGACAGTTTTTGCTTTCACTCTACCCGAAACGCTTATCAAGTCCATTCACATTGTCTCATACACATACGGGGCGCTTCTTGAAAAAAACTCCATTGACAATCAATTCAATTACTTGTTAAAATTACTTTGTTCTGTGAGATTTCAGAAAGTTCATTACAAGTTACCGAGTCCCGTACGACTCTTCTAATGAGAATGCTTCTGCATTTAAAAACTCTCTTTAGGATTTACGCGGGCGATTACATCTAAACTGAAGGGAGTACTATTTACAATCATGAATAAACATACTTTCGTCATTAGCTTTATGCTTTTTGCACTTTTCTTTGGGGCAGGAAACTTAATTTATCCACCGACATTAGGAATTGATTCCGGTACATCTTACATTGCAGCGATTAGTGGATTTGTCATCACTGGTGTTGGCTTGCCCATCCTTGCTGTTAGTGCCATCTCTTTTGTAAAGGATGATCCACGAGAGCTGGCAAATCGGGTGCATCCATGGTTTGGCCTCTTCTTTACCTCTCTTGTGTATTTGGCAATCGGCCCATTCTTTGGAATTCCTCGCGCAGCAACAGTCGCCTATGAAATGAGTATCAACCCATTTATGAGTGAGGCGAACGGGCGCGGTTTATTTATATTTACAACTATTTTCTTTGTGCTCGTCTATCTCGTTAGTTTAAACCCGTCGAAAATGGTTGACCGAATTGGACAAGTGCTCACGCCCATCCTACTACTGGCAATCATTATCATGAGTGTTGGTGGCTTTTTCCTCCTGAAAGGGCCAACGGAGACTCCTCATGAAAAATACGCATCCGCTCCTTTTTTTACTGGTTTTATCGAAGGATATTTAACGATGGATGCAATTGCAGCTTTAGCTTTCGGTATTATTGTCGTCAATGCATTCAAAGAACGGGGTGTCACCACACAAAGAAACCTCGTTACATCTACGTTAAAATCAGGAGTCATTACCGGAATAGCACTCATCCTAGTCTATGCCTCGCTCGGTTGGATCGGAGTGAAAATGGCAGCTCACGATTCGTTTGAAAACGGTGGGGAAATTTTATCGACAGCAACGCAGATTATGTTCGGTAACTTTGGTGCACTTTTGCTTGGAATTATTGTAACACTTGCTTGTTTTACAACTTCTGTCGGACTGGTCGTTGCTACGGGACAATTTTTTAATAAAGTTGCAAAAATTCCTTATCGCTGGGTCATACTCATCGTTACCGGTGGTAGCTATTTGATTGCAAATCAAGGATTGGATACAATCATTGCTTATTCTGTTCCAGCACTTGTATTTATCTATCCCATAACGATCATTCTCGTATTACTCACATTGTCCCAAAATGTATTCAATTGGACGACAGCGATTTATCGCGGTGCTGTCTTATTTACAGCTCTTGTTAGTTTATATGATGGATTGAAAGAATTTGGATATTCATTACCGACAATCACACCTTTTATGGACAAGCTCCCCCTTGCCCATGTCGGATTAGGATGGTTATTTCCGAGCATCGTTGGTGCTGTCATCGGCGGAGTCATTGGTTACATGTATAAAAAGAAATGAAGTTTCATTCCGTGGGATGATTGACCACGGAATGAAACTTCCACTTCACAAACTACTTTTCAATCTCAGGCAATGGACTACGCTACAATCTATTTTACCAGCCACTAGCAATGCTTGATTAACCAGCTGAACCACTTGCTCGTAACATGGAAAATACATTTCTATGCTCCTCTTCCCACACATGCACAACTTCATAAATCGTTCTTCCCATAACGAAAGATCTTTATTCTTTCACAGTCTCCAAACAGATGATTTTTTATGATAGAGTAATAGGGAAAGCTAGTGAACGATGAATAGACGTCAATTATTTTTGCTACTCATCTCCTACTTCGATTTGGAAATTATAAATGAGGTTCGATTATGATGAAACATAAACAAGATGAAATTTTACAAACATACTTTGGCTATGAATCATTCCGACCGGGTCAACGAGAAGTCATCGACCAAGTCTTGCAACATAAAAATACGTTAGCCGTTATGCCGACAGGTGGGGGAAAATCGCTCTGCTATCAAATACCCGGCCTCATACTCGAGGGAATCGCACTCATCATCTCCCCCTTGATTTCACTGATGAAAGACCAAGTCGATGCTCTACAAGCATTGAATATACGGGCAACATATATTAATAGCTCCTTATCACCCCTTGAACAGCAAGTACGACTACAAGACATTCAAGCGAATAAATATACGTTTGTTTATGTCGCACCTGAACGTTTTGAATCGCGTATGTTTATGAATGCTATACGAAAACTACCGATTTCCCTAGTCGCATTTGATGAGGCTCATTGTATTTCTCAATGGGGGCATGACTTCCGACCGAGTTATCGTTCGATCGTTCCACATTTGCAACAGTTAAACAACATTCCTGTTTTCGTAGCATTAACGGCAACCGCAACAGAGGAAGTCATCCACGATATTCAAACCCTTCTTAAGATCGATGAGCAAAGCCTCGTTAAAACTGGATTTGAACGAGATAATTTATCATTTCACCTTGTCAAAGGTAAAGATAAACAAACCTATGTACGCTCCTTTCTAAAGGCATATCCGAATGAATCAGGAATTATTTACACAGCCACCCGTAAACAAACCGATTCATTATACGAAAATCTAAAAAAACGTGGGGTTTCGGTTGCCAAATATCACGCCGGGTTAACCGAATCTGAGCGTCAACAAGCACAAACAGACTTCATCCATGACGAGAAAACCGTCATGATTGCGACGAATGCTTTTGGCATGGGAATTGATAAGTCAAATGTCCGGTACGTCATTCATTATGCGATGCCGATGAATATCGAATCATACTATCAAGAAGCAGGTAGAGCAGGCCGTGACGGAGAAGCGAGTGATTGTATATTGTTATTTTCTCCGCGCGATGTCCAATTACAAAAGTTTTTAATTGAACAGTCACTCATGGACGATGAGGCCAAACAGAATGAATATCGCAAGCTACAAGAAATGGTCAAATATTGTCATACACATGGATGTTTAACGTCGTTTATTTTAAATTATTTTAACGATGCTACGAATGAAAATCATTGTGGGCGCTGCAGTAATTGCATACAAAGAAAGGAAAAAACAGATCTCACCGAAGAAGCACAGATGATTCTTTCCTGTGTGAAACGTATGGACGAACGATTCGGAATTACGATGACCGCTAAAGTATTAAGAGGTTCAAAAGATAAAAAAGTGCGCCAATTTAACTTACATACGCTTTCGACCTACGGAATTTTATCCCAACATACAGAGAAAGAGCTTACGGAATGGATTCACTTTCTTATTGCTGAAAACTTATTATCAGCTAGAGAAGGCAAGTATCCAACGTTACACTTAAACAAAAACTCGGTCGATGTGTTAAAAGGCCGTCGGACCGTCTGGATGTACACAGCACCGATGCCAACGAGCGAAGCATCAGACTATCATGAAGGGTTGTTCATGACACTACGCACCCTAAGAAAACGAATGGCTGATGAACGAAATGTTCCACCATACGTCTTATTTACCGACGCAACGTTAAAAGATTTGTGCCGTTATTTTCCCGAAACAAAACAAGATATGCTGGACATTAAAGGCATTGGAAAACGGAAATATGAACAATATGGAGAGGCATTTCTACACGCTATTCAAGACTGGCGTAAAAAACATCCCGAGGTAAAAGCAAAAATTAACATCGCCTCATCATCTTCACCCAAGCCGAAATACCGTCACAACGATCGGCCAAGTCATTTAATTAGTTATCGGCTCTTCCAATCGGGCAAGCCGATTCGAGACATTGCTGCCATTCGAGAAATCACAGAGCAGACGGTAGAAAATCACTTATTTCAATCATATAAAACTGGCTATCCAATCGCTTGGGAGATCTTTTTTAATGAGGAAGAAGAAAAAAATGTGTTACAAGTGCAGAAGAGAGCGGATGAACTCAAATTAAAACCGATACGTGAAAGCCTTCCTGATGATTACGATTACCGAAAAATTAAAGCGGTGCTCGTAAAAAATGGATTGATGTAACGAGGATATATAGAGGAAGAAGGTCGATCCTTTCCACCACTGTACATGTGGTCTTGTATACAGCAGTTCAACTTTTTGTCCGCTTACCAATCACGATTCCTTTCTACTGCTCATGCTATCGCAGACTTCTTTTCGGCGCATCAAATGGAAAAAAACCGGGACAAAGCCCAGCGAAATAAGAAAAAGGATTGGGTCAACAAAATTTTATGATCCCATCCTTTTATTCATTATTTAAAGCTAGTTATGTCCCAGCCCCTTCCACTTCTGCTTATTCTATTTTATTTCACATCTAAAGCCCACGTTCCTTGGCGGAAAACGGCTTCTGTAGACCCATCTGCTTTTACTCCATCAATATTTAAGTTCTCGGATCCAATCATAAAATCAACGTGAGTCAAACTATCATTCACACCGTGCTGATCAAGTTCTTCCAAACTCATCTCCGATCCCCCCTCCAAATTCGTCGGATAGGCTTTTCCAAGTGCAATATGACAGGACGCATTTTCGTCAAATAGTGTATTGTAAAATATTAAGTTTGACTGGGAAACAGGAGATTCATGGGGGACAAGCGCTACCTCACCTAATCGACTTGCTCCTTCATCTGTTTCTAATAAATGTTTAAGAATATCTTCCCCTTGTTCTGCTGTATAGTCAACAACTTTTCCATCTTTAAATGTTAAGCTAAAACGATCAATTAAACTACCGCCATAATTTAGTGGCTTCGTACTGGATACCGTTCCATTGACACCGTATTTATGAGGCAAAGTGAATACTTCTTCTGTTGGCATATTCGGATTAAATGTAATCCCTTGCTCGGATACCGCCGAACCACCTTTCCATAAATGGCCATCCGGCAACTCCATTTCCAAATCTGTTCCCGGCGCTTTAAAAAGCAACTTTTTATATTTTTTCTCGTTCAATATGTTTTGAGCTTTTGCAAGCGTCGCATTATGTTTTTCCCAAGCAGCAATCGGATCATCTTGATCGACACGAACAATTTTGACAATCGCTTCCCATAAACGATCGATTGCCTGTTGTCGAGATTGATCTGGGAAAACTTTTTGTGCCCAATCTCCTGTAGGAATGGAAATAATCGACCACGTAATTTTATCTTTCATCGTATAAGAACGAAAGTTAGCCAGCGCCTTGGCAGCAGCCTTATTCGCCTTCGCGATACGTGCTGAATCGATATCTTTTAATAAATCGGGATTCGTTGAGAAGATGGATAAGATGGCTGCACCATCTTCTGCATAAAAATCATGTAACTTTACTTTCCACTCGGGATAATGCGTAAGCACTTCTTCTGGAGCATGCTGATATTTTAGTAACGTCAATTCATCATCGTTCCACTGAACGTGTACATCTTTAGCCCCTAACTCATACGCTTTTTTTACGACAACTCGAGTGAAATCCGCTCCCTCTACAGGAGCATTGATCATAAGTGCTTGTCCTTGTTGTAAATTAACCCCTGTACGCAATGCCAAAACAGCATACTTTTCCATCGTTTGTTGATCAATCATCATAAACACCAACCCCTTTACTGATTTTCCTTCATCTTTCGTTATTATTTCACAAAAGTTAAGGATCCACAATGATTCTCAATCTTGTACCCCCTAGTAATTATCGTACTCCCCTACTTCCCGTAATGTGGATAGGAATGAGAGGAAAACCCGTCGTGGTCCGATGTAACCATAATAATCACACGATGGAAACATGAACGTGTCCAACATAACCTGCACGCTAACAAAAATATAGATGACTCACGAGAGGCAAGCATGTAAAGAAACGCTTGATCCCTGATAACGTAACGCATGGAAATCAGGCGTCATTTTACAGTAAAAACGAGCTATGGTATCATATGATATAGAGGTTACTTTTTGTAATTACTGATTCGACATCGATTCAACCTTAATGAACGACCGTTTTACGACAAAATGGATGGATCGATGATTCAATATTACCCCATACCTTATCCATCGCTAGGTAAGGCTGATTGATTGGAGCGAGGTGATGAACATGGGAGAATTATGTCCACGATTCGAAAAAGCGATGCAATTATTGAGTACACGTTGGGTTGGGCTCATTTTGTCAGAACTGTTAAAAGGGAAGAAACGTTTCTCTGAAATGGAAAGTGATTTGCCCATCAGTGGTCGATTGCTATCGGACCGGTTAAAAATGCTGGAAAAAGAACAAATTGTCGAAAGAAAAGTATTCTCCGAATTTCCAGTACGAATCGAATATTCGTTAACTGAAAAAGGCAAAGCATTAGCCCCCGTTATTCAGGAAATTGGCAATTGGGCGGAAGATTGGGTCACACTGGAGCGCGAAGCTGACGAGTCCCAACAACACCCATGACATGCATAGAGACAATTCATCGAGGAAACTAGTTGAAAGTATGAAGGATAAACTAGTTTCTTCACGATGATTCATATCGCGTCGTACCCTCAACAAACGTAATCAAGCTGCCATAAATTCCTCGGCTTATTTTCTTCTCGATTTTGTCTTTAACCAATCTTCCACAAGCTAGATCATAACTAAAAGCAAGACCGATTCAATTTAAAATAAAAAAAGAAGCCAATCTAATCGTTGGCCTCCCATATCATTTCCGGTATCTCTTCTCTTTTTATGAAATAAGTATCAATCCCTATGCCAAGGATAATCTGTACCGAACATTTCAGCAAAATTTTGTGAATGTTTCCTTCCTTCTCTTCGTTGTTGAGCTCGTGCAGGTGCCCCTTCATGTAACCATTTTTCGAAATCTTGTTCCGGATACACGTCTGGTACTGGAACCGGTCGTCCCTCTTCATCAACAGCTACAAATGTCAAAAAGGCAGTAGCACAAACTTTACGGGTTCCATCTAACAAGTCTTCTGTCACCGCTTTTACAAACACTTCCATTGACGTATTGTGCGTCCACGTCACAAATGCCTCGACACAAATCGAATCTCCTCTACGAACGGGGTGGAGAAAGTCTACAGAGTCCATGGATGCTGTAACAACTGGTTTTCTAGCGTGCCTGACAGCGGAAATCGCTGCGACATCATCAATATGAGACATCAATGCTCCCCCAAATAACGTACCATGGTTGTTCGTATCTGGTGGTAAAACGTGTGATGTTTTCACTGCTAAAGAATATGAACAAGGTTTTTTAGTCATGTATGTTACCTCCTGTAGTCTTTATTGTACTAAAATTGAGCCTCTTCAAGTCGTTTCTTTCCAAACAGGTTAAAGTCTTTGCCATACGATTTGCGTGAATCTACCTGTTTACCTCGTTTCATCCATCCACGACGGCAAACTGATTTTAAAGAATGGGGGACAACAGTCGGGAGATCGACTCTTTAAAGCGAATCCCTAAGGAACGTCGGTCATATAAATATTTCGGCATTTGCGTTGACAACATGGCATCATGATTAAATGCTTCCACGAGTCTTTGAGAAATATTTGTATTATACAAAAAGGCATTTACTTCAAAATTTAAACGAAAGCTACGTACGTCGATATTTGCGGTCCCAACAGAGGCAATCTTTCCGTCGACAACAATCGTTTTCGCATGTAAAAATCCTTTCTGATAAATGTAAACCTCTGCGCCGACTTCAAGTAGATCACCGATATGGGACAACGTTGCCCAATACACAAACGGGTGATCCGGTTTATTCGGGATCATTATTTTTACATTGACTCCTGATAAGGCCGCAATCCACAAGGCATCGCGCAGGCTTTCGTCCGGAATGAAGTAAGGAGTTTGAATATAAATATACTCCTTTGCGGATAAGATCATTTTAATATAACCATTTTTAATTTGCTCCCACTCGGAGTCTGGACCACTTGAAACAATTTGTACTCCTACATCCCCAACAGGTTGTGCATCATAAAATCGTTCTTCATATAAGATATCATGACGTGAAGCTTGATTCCAGTCAAGAATGAACCTCGTCTGCATATTGCGAACCGCCAGTCCTCTTATTCTCAAGTGGGTATCTCGCCAATAACCGAACTTTTTACTCTCCCCTAAATATTCATCACCGATATTAAATCCCCCAATATAACCGATTTTTCCATCAATAATCGCTAATTTACGGTGGTTACGATAATTGAACTTAAAGTTGAGATTAGGAATTTTCGGTGGAAAAAATGCTTCGACGTGTACACCGGCATTTCGTAAACTTCGAATATATTTTCTACGCAAAAAGCGAGATCCCATATCATCATATAACACGCGAACCTCTATGCCTTCACGCGATTTTTTCTTCAACACTTCAGCAATTCGGTTCCCTAACCGATCATGACGAATAATATAATACAACAAGTGAATATGGTCTTCCGCCTTTTCCATATCCTCAATTAAAGCATTGAACTTATCTTCTCCATCCGTATAAATATCAACTTCATTATCTTGCGTTAAAATCGCATCATCATTGCGTAAATGTAAATAATATAAGTCCTGATATTTGGCTAACTCTTTATTTTTGAAAGTGAGTCTACCTTTTTCAATCGCTCGAAGTTGGGAGCGAACCGCTTTTTTAACGCCTAGTCTACTTTTCGTATCCCACGTGAAAATTCGCCGATTGCTCAACGGCTTACCAAAAATCAAATAAAGAAAAAAACCTAAAATTGGAATAAAGAGCAACACCATTAACCATGCCCAAGCTGAGCTTGCATCTTTTCGTTCCAAAAAAATAATGGAAAAGCCTAAAGCAATATTAAAAATGAGAACAAATCCCAACACATAGGGCATGATTTCCATAGGCAGATCCCCTTCCTATATGTTTTCATCGCGTCATAACAAGTTTCAACCCTACATTACAAACAATCTACATAACTGAAGTGGATAACGATGTTACATATTTCACTTCAACCGAAGGAAGACATTACGTAACCATTAATATATCATAAACTAACACTTCATTCAGTTCGTTATGATAACCGATAATGCTTCGAAATGGAGGCAATATGTAGGTCATTCCTTGGTCATAAAAGCAAGCGCTTCACATCCTACATGATATACTTCCATTATTGTTTGTTACTTTCGATCCTTTAACATAAACGTTGTTACAAAAAAAGAAACCAGTTTACACTGATTTCAAAGGGAAGATCATTTTTACTTGATCGTTCTCTTCTAACTAATCATGACAAAACATAGACGATCGGGCATACGAAGTCCTCATTACAGTAACAAATACTCTACATCCATATCCGTGCATCTCACTTCAAGTCACTATTGTGGAGTGAATCCTTCAATCGCTTGCATGATTCTTTGCCTTCGTCAAGGCGACTAACACCGCCGAAATCGCCGCCATCCCAGAAGAAAAAGCAAGTCCCCATTCTCCCCCTTCTAAGGCAGCAATCCGCTCTTCTAAGGCAGACACTGTTGGATTACCGAGACGCGAATACACGTAACCATCTTCTTCACCGCTAAATCGACGTTCTCCTTGTTCAGCTGTTTAAAATGTATAGGTTGACGTTTGAAAAATCGGAACGGAAAGACTACCGAGCATTTCTTGAGGATCATAACCTACGTGAATCGTGTCAGTAGAAAATTGCGACTTCTCCGTCATATGAAAGCCTCCCTTTTTGATAAATAGTCTACTTCAATCATAAGCAATAAAAACTACACTTGAAAGCGCTTTCTACAAACGTTGCTCTCTATAGATCCATTCATCACCGGAGGGATCATCCCCTGATGATTAATGCTCTTCATTAAATTTACGAACCTCTTTTCTTTTTCCACTTGACAAGCCCAGCAGCATCCGTATATAATACTCATTAACTTCAAAAAATTGCATCTCTTATCACGAGCGGCGGAGGGATTAGGCCCGATGAAGCCCAGCAACCGAAAAGCAAACAAACATTACATGCTTTTAAAGGTGCTACATCCTACAGATCTACACTGGATCTGGAAGATAAGAGGAGGACGCTCGAATCGACACCCTCTTCTTATCAAGAAGAGGGTTTTCTAATTCCCTTTTCCGCTCGTTCATTAAAGGAGGAATTTACAATGTCAAATTTTCAATTTCCCAAACAAGAAACCGTATTGCTTCATGGAGGTCAAGAGCCTGATCCAACTACAGGATCACGTGCTGTGCCAATTTATCAGACGACATCCTATGTATTTAAAGATACGGAACATGCACAAAATCTATTCGGACTGAAAGAACCAGGTAATATTTACTCACGAATTATGAACCCGACCGTTGATACATTTGAAAAACGTGTCGCTTTATTAGAAGACGGAACTGCCGCTGTAGCAACTGCATCGGGAATGGCAGCCATTACCTTCGCGATCTTAAATGTGGCGAATGCAGGTGATGAGATTATTGCCGATAGTAATTTATATGGCGGTACATATAACTTATTCATCCATACTTTGCCACGATACGGCATTCAAGTGCAATTTGTTGATGGGACAGACCCCGAAAACTTTGCTAAGGCAATTACACCGAAAACGAAAGCTATTTTTGCTGAAAGCATTACGAACCCTAGCTTACATGTATTTGACGTCGAAGCAGTAGCTCAAATTGCCCATCAGCACCATATCCCTTTAATCATCGACAATACGTTTAGCCCGTATATGTTTCAACCGATTAAGTGGGGTGCCGATGTCGTTGTACATTCAGCCACGAAATGGATCGGTGGACATGGGACGACGATTGGAGGAGTCGTCGTCGATGGGGGACGATTTGATTGGAACCATGATCGTTTTCCCGGGTTTACAGAACCAGACGAAAGTTATCATGGTCTGCGCTATGCCGACCTCGGACCCGTCGCCTTTGCAACGAAATTACGTGTCCAACTCCTCCGAGATATTGGAGCGTCCTTGAGTCCACATAGTGCATTTTTACTATTACAAGGGTTGGAAACATTACACTTACGCATTGAACGTCATAATGATAATGCTCAAAAAGTAGCTGCATTTTTACAACAACACCCTGCTGTAGACTGGGTCAATTATCCTGGGCTAGAAGACCATCCTTCACATGAACTTGGTAAAAAATATTTCACGCATGGATTCGGTTCCATCATCACCTTTGGTATTCGCGGTGGCCGAGAAGCGGGCAGAAAAGTAATCGATAACGTAAAACTTTGGTCACACCTTGCTAATGTAGGTGATGCAAAGTCACTCATTATTCATCCTGCATCAACGACACATCAACAGTTAAGCACTGAAGACCTAAAGAAAAGCGGTGTTGCTGAAGAACTCATTCGCTTATCTATTGGAATTGAAACCGTTGATGATGTGTTAAAAGACCTTGACCAAGCGATAGCGAAAGCAACGGACGAAGAGCCAACAATCCAACCAACTGCCGAAGAGGCTGTCAAATGGCTACTTCATTCACCATTCAGTCGTGAAAATGGAGATATTCGGAAAAAAGTAATTGCTGTCATTAACTTGCATGAAGATCACAATGCATTTCATGAACAAGTCAAAGGACTTCAATCCCTTGGCTACCAAATCATACCTATTCATCCTACCGAGGAAACACTTGTCGATGAACAGACATATCCAACCGTAGCGGATTTTCCTGGAGAAGTCGATGTTGTTCTCGTTCATAACGAAACTCTTTCAACGCAATTTGTCGATCAATTGATCGAGACTGGCGAGAAAATTTTATGGATTGAGAAACCACAAACTGCTGATGAAGCCCTTAAACGTGCACAAAATGCAAACCTAACAGTCATTACTGGACGTTCTCTCTATGAAGAAGCACTACGAGCAAGAGGCACTACCTCAACGACAACACCCATACAAGTGTAAGGTGATGTCGGCTAAGTAGATGAAATGGTCGCGTCAAAGCATTTTATAAATGGTATAAATGCCGTATCCCCTTTTATTTATTAAATAAAATCGCAAGAAGCGAACACGTAACATGTTCGCTTCTTTTTTTACGAAAACAACCTAGACCTATCCATCATAAGCACCCTATCAAAAATCATTCAGTTCTCCTTTTTAAAAATAACTGGGAAGGGTAAACATATAAAGAGGATAGTATATAATGGACAGGGATACGACCATATATATAGAAATAAACTTTCCAACATAGGTGTGGTGAACATGAATAAAAAAACGCTCTTAATCGTCTGTATAAGTCTACTTCTGGCAATCGCTTTATTCATCATTGTGAAAGGTCTACAAAACCCCCAGCGATTAACGATTGACTCAGAGCAAACGACTGAGAAGGAGCAAGAAGATCTGCACCCAGACGGGGAGCAGGATGATAGCGAATCAGAGGACCAGAAATTCATATCCGCTCTAACAGAAGCGATTCAATCTACAATCAGCTTTTTCGCACATAAAGAAACGAATATCGTAGCAATCGGCGATTCATTAACACAAGGAGTTGGTGACTCACAAAAGAAGGGAGGCTATGTAGGAATTTTAGAACGAACGATCAATAAAGAAGATCAACTTGCCCACTTTGAAAATTATGGAAAGAGAGGAGACCGTACCGACCAATTAATCGACAGACTTGATTCTACCGAAATACAAGCTTCCATTCGCGAAGCCGATATCATTTTAATTACGATTGGTGCGAATGATATTATGCAAGTTGTGAAAGAAAATATTACGAACTTAACATACGAGCAATTTACCGAAGCACGTACAAAATATGAATCACGATTACAATCACTTTTTAATAAAATCAAAGCTTTAAACGGGAAAGCTGAAATTTACTTAATCGGCTTTTATAATCCATTTGCAAAGTATTTTCCCAACATTAAAGAACTTGAAGCAATCGCAGATGATTGGAATCGTACAAGTGAACAGGTGACAGAACAATATGAACGCGTGACCTACATCCCTACTGATGATTTATTTGCGAACCCGGATGATGAGCTCTACGCCGATGATAACTTTCACCCAAATGACCAAGGCTATGAACAGATTGCCCAACGCGTATTGGACTATTTAACCGATGAAGAAAGGTGAGCCATATGGGGAACAAAAATTTAAACTGGCGACGTCTCTTTTATACTTTACTTATATTGAACATCGTCGTGATAGGAACGATTGCGACATTGTTATTTTGGCCCGTTGAAGAAGTCGAAATTCCAAAGCAAGAGGTTACTCATGCAAATGTCAGCTCTGAGTTTACGATTCGAACGACAAAGGAAAATTTGAACGACCTCGTCAATGCCTACTTGGATAAGCTTCTAGAGGACACGAATCATCACTATAGCATTTCATTAGAGGATGATGTCCATTTACTCGGGGAATTACCTGTCTTTTCGAGCACTGTCCCCCTATCCGTTCACTTTGAACCCATTGTGCAAAAAAATGGAGATGTTATTTTAAAACAAAAATCCATTTCCATTGGACTATTAGAGCTTCCAAATAAAAAAATTATGGAATATATGGAACAATACTTACCGATGCCTGAATGGGTGATCGTCAATCCGCAGGAGGAAGAAATTTATGTAGCCGTCACCGATATGGATATTAAAAGTAATTTTGAAGTGAGCGTTGAACATATTGATTTACAAACCAACCATCTCGCCTTTAAAATACGCATCCCTTATGAAACATTAGGCATTGACCCTCCAACTGACGTTGATTACTGACATAGACTGCAGTTTATCATGGAACCTGATGGATATCACCCCATCCATGACAAATTGGTTCATGCCTATCTTTTAACGATATAAATCAACCATCTGCTGCACTTTATTTTTTACTTTATCGACTAAATAGTCGGGAGATAACACCTTCGCCTTCCCACCCCATGTTAATATCCAATTGACGAGCCCATCTGACAGCTTTGCTTTCGTCGTCAACATAAAAGAATCATCATCCGCTTTTTGGATATCGGCTTCATGGCCAAACCGATCCAGTACAACGTTTACTAAATCATTATGAAAACGGATTTTAATCCAAATGTCTTCACCTGCAAACATGTGAAAACTATGGTCTACATACTCTTGTAAATGAAATGGTTTAGGAACAAATGATTCCTCACTAACCTTTATGTTACGGATTCGATCCAAGCGATAATGACGCATCTCGTTTGTCTTTTGAAAATGTCCGATTAAATAATAAAAATCATTTTGCCAAATCAAAGCATAAGGTTCCACATGATAATATGCCCCATCACGATTGTAAACGAATTGTTTATCGACATTGAATTTCCCGTACTGATACGTTAACACCTTTTTCTCAAAAATTGCTTGATGGACACGATCAATATTTAGTTTGACAAGCTCATAATCCATATTAGCCGATTGACTAAACAAAATCGGTCCTGGGAATGTCTTTGCAATCCGTTTACTCGTCAATTGTTTTATTTTTTCAATTAAGTTTTTCTTCTCATTCGTCGTAATAAATCGCGCGGATAAAATGGCATCAATCATTAAACGAAGCTGATACGTTTCAAAAAGCCGTCCTTGATGGCTATACAATATTTTTCCGTATTTACCTTTGTTTTGGATAACCTCGAAACCAGTGTCATCCAACGTTTGTAAGTCGTGCTTAATTGTTCGATGGTCAAATGAGCGCTCTGGAAAAACATCTTGTAGTTTTTTAATCAATTCTTTTATGCCTAATCCGTGACTGTCGTCTGTTTCTTGAAACAAGATTTGTTTAAGTGTTAATAATCGATAATTATTTTCACGTAGCAAACTTCTGCCCCCCCTATATAGGATGGATCATGATATCAATCAACATCAATCCGTGATCCAACTAATTGATTCGTTATAATATGAATAAAGGAATAATTGAAAATAAATCGGTAGCAGATCCAGCAAATAAATTATATGAGGCTGATTCCTATTCCAGGCGATCACCCCTTACAATAAGATTTTTACCACTTTACACGGTTGTTCGATATGTTATCAAATCATTGATGACGATTGGAAACTCGTTCATGATTAACTTTATCGAAAGATCCATCAATCTTCAAGTTCGATTTAAGTGGATATCCTACAAAACTAGGACAAAACCCCACTAAATAAGTAAAAGGAGTTCAGCCGATGATGAACCGCCCCCTAAAGAGGTAGACACTTGCACTTGATAATGAAACTACTTTAGGAAGTATTTTTATGTGTTCTAATCATAAACATACAGCTGCAGAACTTGAAGTACATATTCAACTTTTTCTACAGGAAAGGGTCAGTTATCATGAGCTAAATAATAATTATGGTAATTACGTAGTAAACACATGGTCTTGACGGCATTTCTTCCAAAACAATTCATATTCATTATAGTAATGAATTGAAACACTCGGTTGTTGAAAAACATCTAACATTAGGTGCTTCGATCGCAGGAGCCAACAGTCTTTCGTTCCCGTAAACATATCGTTATTTCAATGATTTTTAAGTAATAACGATAATCATGATACAAACACTGAATCGTACAGATCAAAAAAGGATTGGGTCAACACAATTTGCTGACTCAATCCTTTGTTTATGATTTGAAGCTAGTTATATCCCAGCTTCTTTCCTTATCATGAAATTGCTCTATATCTAGCAATCTATTCAACTACGGTCACATTTACTTTACGTACACCCCAATTACGGGCTTCGTTTTTCGATGGTACGTGAACATCAATTTTATTACCTTTAATCGCACTTCCTACATCTGCTGCTGTCGCATAACCATATCCTTCTACGTGTACTTTTGTGCCTAACGGAATAACGTTCGGATCAACAGCAATTACTTTCGCATCTGGGTCTTTGTTTAAATCTACTCCTGTTGCTGTAACTCCCGTGCATCCATCACAAGAAGCCGTGTAGGCAGTGGCTGATACGGAAATTGTTTTTCCTTCGGGTGCATCAGCTGATTCATTACTTTTAGTTTCTTGTTTAGAAGCTGATGAGGACTCACTTGATTTAGATGTATTCTTCTTCTCTGTTGATTGTTTTTCTTGACGACTCTCATCTTCCTGAGCTTTGGGCTCGGATTGGGCTTGTTTTTCTTGAGATTTGCTTGTTGAATTGTTTGACGTATTTGTTGCTGTTGTTTCAAGAGATTGCCCGACGAAAATCATATCTGAGTTTAAGTTGTTCCACTGTTTTAAGTCTTGGACAGATACATTGAATTCTTTTCCAATTCCAAACAGTGTGTCACCTTTTTCTACTATATATGGTTCTGTATCTTTATCTTCACTTTTGTTGTTAATGACTAGTTTCTGATTTGGTTGAATGGTTGCGTCGTTTAAATTGTTAACATCCATTAGATGATCGACCGTCGTGTTGTATTGATTTGCAATTTCCCAGAGGTTTTCTCCTTTTTTCACTTCGTATGATTCTGCTGATGCGCTTGTTGCCGCAGCCCCAGTAATCATAACTCCTGTAGCAATTGCAGCTACCATTTTTCTCATTAAAATTCCCTCCTTGAAATTCTGACAATGCCAATACTACCACAATAAAATCACTATTACAGTTACAGGACCCTTAAAAGTCTATTACAAGAATTAACTGAAAGCCCTTCAAATATTACAATTATTATTTTTTCATTACAAAAGGGTGATCAGGTTACATTATTCGTTATCTTTGCCTATTTTCAGTATATTTAGTCATGGTTTGTGACCAAAGAGGAAAGAATTTTCTAAACATACACATACAAAAAGGGTGCTCAAGTCACCCTTTTTTTTCGATTACACTGCTCCTTATCGAATTGTCGTCTGTTATTTAGTTGTTTTCGGATCAAAGGCATCTTTTAAACCTTCGCCAACGAAGTTAATCGATAGAATCGTTAACGTGATACAAACTGCTGGTGGAACCCAAATCCATAACTTATTTTGGAGGACATCGGTTTGTCTCGCTTCCATTAACATATTTCCCCAACTAGGGATTTCCGGAGGGACACCAACACCGATAAAACTTAATCCTGCTTCGGCAACGATATAGGTAGCGAGTAAGAGGGTTGCTTGCACGATGACCGTCGTCATAACGTTCGGAAATAAATGTTTGCCGATTACCTTGATTGGTTTGCAACCGATGGAAGTCGCTGCTAATACGTACTCATTTTCTTTTTCTGCTAAAATTTTACTGCGAACAATCCGTGCGACTCCACCCCAACCAATCAAGCTGAACACAATGATTAAACTCCACATCCCGGTTACCTTATCATAACCAATCATAATCGCATTTAACACGATGACGAAGACCATGAACGGAATCGTCAATATAAAATCTGTTAAACGCATGAGTAGGTTATCGATCCAGCCACCAAAATATCCAGAAACAGATCCGATGATGGAGCCGATGAGCGTTACAAAAAATGTTGATAAAAAGCCGATCGTCAAAGAAACCCTTCCCCCATAAAGGGTTCTCGTAAAAATATCTCTTCCATTTCGATCTGTTCCTAACCAATACTCATTTGAAGGGGGTTGATTCGTTTCTGACATATTAATGCGTTCGTAATCTATTGAAGTAACCAATGGTGCTGAAAAAGATAAGACCGTTATTAAAATAAGGAAAATTAAACTGATCATGGCCAACTTTCTTTTCATGAACTTTTTACGAGCAATGGTCCACGTGGAATCAAATTTTCCCGTATGCACACGGATTGCAGAAGAATCTTTTGTTTGTTCCATAATGACGAGCCCCCCTCCTTAATAACGAATCCTCGGATCAACAACACCATAAAGTAAATCGGAAACAAGATTTCCTAATAGCGTTAACAGTGAAAACAACATCGTTAACGTCATGACGACTGGATAATCTCTCGTCGTTACCGAATCTATAAACAGCATGCCGATTCCGGGGTACGTGAAGATTGTTTCCGTTATAATGGCTCCACCAACTAATGTCGCTAGGTCGAATCCAAAAAATGTGACGAGTGGAATGATGGAATTTCTTAAAATATGTTTATTATAAATGGTCGACTCTTTCGTACCCCTTGCTCGAGCACTACGCACATAATCTTTTTGACTATTTTGCACGATATCATTTCTTAAAAACTGCGTGTATGATGCGGTTGAAAGCAATCCTAGTGTGAGGGCAGGTAAAATGACATGATAGATTCGACTACTCCAAAATTCAAATGTTCCTTTTTCCAGCCCCGGAGTTACTGAACCATTCGATGGTAGCCATCCGAGCTTAAAGGCAAAGAAATAAATGGCCACGATTGCAATGATGTATTGTGGAATAGAAATTCCTGTATAGTTAAAGGTAGCAATGAGGTGATCTCCAACCGTGTACGGGTTTCTTCCCGAATACATGCCTAATATAAAGGCGATGATATACGTTAACATGAGGGCAGAAATGCCTAAAAAAAGGGTATTCGGTAATCGCTCTTTAATAACATCGATGACCGGTTTTTTATACGTCGTTGACTTTCCTAAATCTCCTTGGACGAAATTTTTTACCCACCGTGTATATTGCACATGGAGCGGGTCATAATACCCCAGCTTTTCTCTCATTTCTTCGATATACTCGACATTTGTATTATTCGGGTCAATTTCTCCTGAAAAAGGGTCCCCTGGCATGAGCTTTGCCAGGGAAAATACGACTACGGAGATAAGGATTAATATCGGAATCATCGATACAATTCTACGTAATGTATATGCAAACATGTTCATATCTCCTTATCTTGCAGTTTCTTAAGAGTGACTTTTTAGTCAGCCTGAATATACCACTCGTGTGGTTCACGTAAGCCATTTGCATCAATTACGACACCTTGCACTTCTTCGTTCATACCGTATAAGTCCAAGTTTTCCCAAAGTGGTAAGGCTGGTAATTCTTCATTGAATAATTTTTGCCAGTCAATATACACATTTTTTCGATATTCTTCATCAAATGAAGCTTCACTCAAGCCATCTTCGAGTAATTCATCGGATTCTTCATTGACCCACCGTCCATAATTCCACTCAGCCGTACTATGCCACAAACCTGATGGGTCTGGGTCTGATCCCACGAGCCACGAGCCAAAAAACACTTCAATATTTTTATCATCATTATCTTTCATTTCGTTGTACGTGTTAAATTCAATCAGCTGTCCGGATGCTAATTCTGTTTTCAAGCCGACATCTTCCCAATTTTGCATAATCGCCTGTGTACGCCCTTCAAAAGCAGCTGGTCCGGCATAATGGCTAAACTTAACGACAAACTCATCTCCATTCGGATCTTCGCGAAAGCCATCCCCATCGACATCTTTATAGCCCGCTTCATCGAGCAGTTCTTTTGCTTTTTCCGGATCATAATCATACTGCGTAAGCTCTGATTCATCAGCTGCAATCCAATGTACCGACGGAATCGGTGTATTGACAATGGTAGCTTTTCCAGCTAAATACGAGTTGACGAGTGATTCACGGTCAAGAGCATAAAACATCGCTTGCCGCAACTCTTTATTTTCGTATTTATCAAAATTGGCGACAGCTGTCCCTTCATCCTTGTCATAATGACCGAAGCGAAACGCGACGTAAGAGTATCCTAAGCCAGCATGCTCTTCAATCTGAATATGATCAAACTTCTCCAACTCTTCCACGTCATCAGGACGAATCTCCATTAAATTGACTTCCCCATTTTGCAATGCCCCGATCGTCAATGATGGATCGATTACCTTTATCATCACTTCCGCTAGTTTCGGCTTACCCTTCCAATAATCATCAAAGCGTTCTAAACTGACATATTCTCCTTCCATAATTTCCTTCACTTTAAATGGTCCGAGTCCTACGGGATGTTCGCGTACTTCAGGTGCAGATGATAAATCCTTCACCGGAATATCTTCCAGCTCCTTCTTCGGCATCGGCTTCGTCCATAGGTTTTCCAAGTTATTCACTTTCGCTTCTTTAAAAGTAATGACAGCCGTATACGGATCTTTCACTTCAAATCCAGAAATTGAATCGGCCTCTCCTTTACGATATTCATCGGCCCCTTCAATCTCCTGTACGTAATTAAAACGCGGCCCATCATAGTCTTGATGAGCGATCACTTCAATGGTAAATTCCCAATCTTCCATGGTTAATTCTTCACCATTATGCCACTTCACACCTTCTTCAAGTGTAAAGGTATACACTTTGTTATCTTCCGTCTCCCAGCTCGCTAAGTTTGGCTCATATTCCATATTTTCATTTACGGTAACTAAATCATCGTGAATAAAGTCGTTCACTTCACTATCAATCGCACTGCCGGCAAATCCTGAAATAAACAGGCCTTCAGGCGCTTGGTCAACAGCGTAATTGAGCACACCGTTTTCATCGATCTTCGCATCCCCTTCATTTTTTCCACGATCTTCTTTTTGATCTCCTTTATCTTTCGAAGTCGTATCTCCACAGGCAATGACAAATAATGAAAAAACAAACATGATGGCGAGAAGAAAAAAACTTTTTCTTTTCAAGGCTATGTCCCCCTTATGATTCACTTTTTTTATACGTTACTCATCCTCATACAATAAACAAGCGACGTGATGATTCGGCCTCACCTCCCTTAAGGAAGGAATAACTTCACTACATTGTGGCATCGCGACAGGACAACGGGTGTGAAATACACAGCCGGATGGTGGATTTTGTGGACTCGGGACATCCCCTTCTAAGATGATCCGCTCCTTTTTATGCAGAGGGTTCGGTTCAGGAATCGCCGACGTTAATGCTTTTGTATAAGGATGTAACGGTTCCCGGTAAATAGAGTTTTTTTCACCCACTTCAACGATATTTCCTAAATACATCACGCCGATACGGTCGCTCATATGTTTCACAACGCTTAAATCGTGGGCAATAAACAAATACGTTAGATTAAATTCTTCCTGTAAATCCTTCATTAAATTTAACACTTGTGATTGAATCGAAACGTCCAGAGCACTGACAGGCTCATCCGCAACGATCAATTTTGGTTTCAGTGCCAACGCGCGGGCAATACCAATCCGTTGGCGCTGTCCACCGGAAAATTCATGGGGATATTTATAGTAGTCTTCTTCGCGTAGTCCGACCCGTTTAATTAAATCAATGACTTCACCTTTCAATACCTTATAGGACTTTTTTGTATAATTGACAAGCGGTTCACTAACGATATGGCCGACCATCATTTTCGTATTTAACGACGCATACGGGTCCTGAAAAACCATTTGGAAATGTTTGCGCACCTTGCGCAGTTTCTCACCTTTCACATGTGTGATGTCTTCACCATCAAAAATGATGCGCCCATCGGTAACATCAGTCAATCGTAAAATAGCTCTTCCAGCCGTAGACTTTCCACATCCGGATTCACCGACAAGTCCAAATGTTTCACCTTTTTTAAGCGTTAACGAAATATCGTCGACGGCTTTTACTTCACCAACTTTACGGCGGAAAAATCCGGCGGTAATCGGATAATATTTTTTTAAATTCATCACTTTTAAAAGGTTGTCTTGATCCGTCTGAAAAGGTCGCTGATCTTTTTCCACTACTTGCTTCATGAGCTGACCTCCTCATGTTTATGTAGTGCATCTTGGGGATAACATTGTTTGTAGAGGAGACATCTCGCTAAATGACCTTGATCGAGCTGTGCGAGCTGTGGGGATACTTGCTTACAGTCATCAAAAGCTTTAGGACAGCGATCTCTGAACCGACAGCCGATGGCAGGCATCTGATCGATTGCTGGAACGACACCACGAATCGTGTCTAACTTATCAACTTCCTCCTCCATCCGTGGAATACTATTTAATAACGATTGCGTATACGGGTGCTGTGGATTGATAAACAGCTCATTTACGTAAGCGCTTTCAATCACTTGACCGGCATACATGACGACTACCCGATCTGCCATTTCTGCAACGACACCTAAATCATGTGTGATTAATAAAATCGCCATATTATCCCGTTCTTGAATCTCTTTCATCAGTTCTAAAATTTGCGCCTGAACGGTCACATCAAGAGCTGTCGTCGGCTCATCAGCAATTAAAAGCTTAGGATGAAGTGCAATCGCTATCGCAATCATCACCCTTTGACGCATTCCGCCAGACAGTTGATGGGGATATTCATCGATGATTTGCTCTGGACGTGGTATACCGACTTGTTTTAACAACTCAACCGCTCGGCTTCGCGCTGTCTTTTTATCGATATCCAAATGATTAAATAACACTTCCTGCAATTGTGAACCGATTGTAAAGACAGGGTTTAGCGCTGTCATCGGCTCTTGGAAAATCATCGCGATATCTTTCCCACGGACCGCATTCATCTCTCGCTCTGTTTTCATAAGTAAATCTTCACCGTTCAATAAAATTTCCCCTTGAGAAATTTTGGCTGTTAATTTTGGAAGTAAGCGCATAATCGAAAGTGACATCACACTCTTACCGCATCCCGATTCGCCAACGACACAAACGACTTCTTGCGGTTTCACGTGTAAACTAACATCAACGACTGCATGATGGAGTTCACCATCGATATAAAAACCTGTGTGCAGATGATTAATTGTTAATAAGTTGTCATGCTGTTGAATTGGACTCAATGTTTTTACTCCTTTCTATCGTAAAAGGAATGATTTTTGACTTTTTCAAAATTTGCGCGTATTCAGTATATAATACTTCCGTTCTTTTCACAAGTCTTTTTAATGGGATTTTTCTGATAAATGGTTTGACATCTATTGATCTCCAATATACAGGTAGGCTTTGGGAATCGTAAGAATATTATATCATCTTTTCATCTCGATACGACTTTCTATCGCTTTAGAATAACGAAAACCCTGAATCATCACTCGATTCAGGGCCTGTATGGTCACCTATGTAAAGAATGCGACAAAATTTTCGATTATGATCCGACCTCGTTCTTTCGTTTTTGTTTTAAAGATAACCAGATGCCGATGCATACAACAATAGCTGACATGAGTCCAGCGGTGATAAACATAAATGAAAATCCATCTTTCATGACCGTTGAAATGGTATCCAGTATGTCAGTACGAAGATTGGGGTTATCAATCATACCCACCCATTCGATTAACTCACCAACCCGGTCTTCACGTATTTGTTCACCGTGAAAGAAGTCATCACCGTATGTTTCTTTTAATACAGGGTCGAGCTGCCCATATCCCCGTGTCATGAAGCCCGCAAAGATTGTCGGAAATAAAGTTAAACCGATTTGGCGAATAAGTGATAATGTACCAAGAGCTGATCCTTGCTCCTTATGTTGAGCACTTTCGCCAACGAGTACATTTAACGGAGCACCGAGTAAAATACCTAAACCTACTCCGGCTAATATACTCGCTACAACAAATGTAGGAAAGCCCGACACGACGAATGGGAAAAGCAAGAAGCCTGCTACACCCATGACACCTGCTACGATTAATGTTTTTGCAGCCCCATACTTATCGGTTAAATATCCCCCTAATCCTGCTCCAATCCCGGAAGATAAGGCGAGCGGCGTTAACCAAAATCCTGCATTTTCAACAGGAACTTGTAACACTTGCTCTACATAAGCAGGAATAAAAATAATTCCAGCTAAAAAGCCACCCGACAATAACCCTAAAAAAAGAGTAATTTGAAACAATCTTTTCGTCAATAGGGAATAAGATACAATCGGATCACCATTTCGCTCTTCCACATTGCGCTCATGAATAATAAATAGGATAAATAATAACAAACCGAATAGTAAAAAGGGCCACACATGTATATTCGTTATATTTTTAACGAGCGACTGACCATCTAAGCTCGTTATTCCATACATAAAGGATAAGATGGCGATGGATAACAAAACGGTCCCAACCATATCGATTGGAGCGGTCGTATTTGGTTTAGATTCGGGAATTTTTAACCAACCAAAAACGACTAACAATATCGCAATCGGAATATTGATTAAAAACATCCACTGCCAAACACCTGTAATATGTAAAATAACAGCTCCCAAATTAGGCCCAATTACAGCTGAAAGACCGTGCATTCCTCCGAGTATCCCTAAGGCCTTCCCTTGTTTTTCTTTAGGAAACGTTGCCAATACGTGTGCACTTCCAATAATAAATATGCCACCGCCACCCAATGATTGTAGCAATCGCGAAATTAAAAGAAACGTAAAATTTGGACTCAAAGCAACAAGTAATGATCCGATTCCAAATAGCGCGATTTCAATTACAAATAAACGTCTTCGCCCAAAGCGGTCGGCTAACTTACCGATAATCGGTGCACTGATGGCGATCCCAAGCGTATAAAGTGTAATCGACCAAGCTCCCCAAGAAGGCGGAACTTTAAATGACTCGTTAATTGTTGTCATAGCCGTACTAATAATCCCATTATCAAGTCCTGCCATAAACACACCAATGGTAAACAAAAGGAACGCCCACTTTTGAGTAGCCTGATGCAATTGCGTCGTCATGCATTTCAACTCCAATTCCGTTACAACATTACAATATCGTTGATTGTAAACGATCCATTTATCATCAATAAAAGGGCCCAATCATGAGAGAGCCCTTTTTCATATCCACATGCACAGATCCGCTCGTTGATCTGTAATTCTCTCTAGTCACCGAGAATTCCTATAATAAAATTACGAAGTGCCTCGATAATCTTTTTAAAGAAGTTTTCAACTTTTTGCCAAAAACCTTCATCTTCCATTAAATCCTCTAATTTATTTTTCACCTTAGAAGAAATATCTTCTAACTGGTCCTTTACTTGGTCAAAATCAATATCCAATTCACGCATCTTTTCAAATAAGTTAATCAGTAATTGACGATCCTCTTCACTTAACGTAATTTCCAGCTTGTCCAACTGCTCGGAAACGATTCGTTCAATATCTTCTTTTGTTGCTGGATTTTGTTCAGCGATTTCTTTTTTTATTTCTGCCAATAGTTCGGTTACTTTTTCTTCGTTCATACCTTCTTTTTTCGCAAGGTCGGTCGCCACACCAAGTTCATCATTCGCAAGCTCCATCCGCTCTTTATCGAGCTCAGCACCATCCTCGTCATATGCTTTGTAAATACCTGTTAAAGCAGAGTGGCCGGTCACTTTGACTGGTGAGGCTACATCGACCGTCGCATTTTCTGCCCCGGCAGTTAACAAAGCATTGGCATACATTTCATTCGTCACTTCAGTAATATTTTCTGGAGTGACAATATTAATCGTTAATCCTTTCCCTTCTTCTTCACGGGTAATTTTAGCAGAAGAAAACATTCTAGAATTAGGGTTCCCATCAATATAATGAGCGATATCTTGACCATCGACTGTATATTCGTCGACAGTACTTGCATCATCAACACCTAATAATTTCCTTGTTTCCTCCTTTTGTGCATTGGTCAATGTGTCCCCCAAGACAACGATGGGTACACCTAACTTTTCATTAATGGCATCTGTATCGTCTTCAGCTCGGTCAACGGCGAAAACAGGAGTAGTGATTCCGATGATCAAAGAAAAGATGATCCCGAGTAACACCGCTATGTTCATAATCCGTTTCATCATCCATAACTCCTTTTTATATTGTTATTACTACATTATGCGTGTTTGCAAAAGTTAATCATCAAATATGTGGCAATGTTATATGTATTATACCTCTTATACCGTACGATTGTGAATACATTTGAAAAAGATTATAAAAAATATGTCCACTACACGCCAAACAAATCATTTTCCTTTCGAGCACCTTTCCGATATATTTAGGGTATCGAAATACTTTTATAGAAGGAAGGCGTTATCATTCATTAATGAACACCTACAAGTGAAGCGTAATTTAGTGATTATGTGGTTTGCTAACTTCCTTATTTCTGGAAGCATTACGATGGTATTACCCTTTATATCTCTTTATGTTGCCTCGCTTGGGGATTTCTCTGATGCTTATGTCCAAAATTGGTCAGGATGGATTTTTGGCATTACATTTTTAACAGCGTTTATTTTTTCACCGATTTGGGGACGTTACGGTGACAAACACGGCCGAAAAAAACTGCTCATCATGTTCGCCCTTGGTTTAGGACTGTCCATTTTATTAATGGGATTCGCCACAACCGTCTGGGAACTATTTTTTTTGCGTCTGTTCATGGGGGTATTCACGGGGTTCATCCCGATGTCACAAGCATTGATCGCCACGCAAACTCCTAAACATGTAGCGGGGAGATTGCTCGGCACTCTACAAACTGGCGGAATTACAGGTACTTTGATGGGGCCTTTGATTGGTGGAGTACTCGCGGATACATTTGGTTATGAAGCTGCTTTCAAATGGACATCCGTGGCTATTTTTCTATCGGCGGTTATCGTTCTCATTGGCATTAAAGAAATACGTCCACAACGTACCGACGAAGTCGATACGCGCGACTACTCGAGCAAAGAAGTCATTATGCACATTATCAAACACCCCGTCTTACTCGTCGTCATGCTTATTTCTACCCTCGTACAAGTTGCTCATTTCAGTATTCAGCCTATCTTATCTCTATATGTGTCCACACTAAATGGTGTTACGAGCCTTGCATTTTTCTCAGGGATGGCTTTTTCCGCAGCCGGATTAGGTAATTTAGTCATGACGCGGACGTGGGGAAAACTCGGGGACCGGATTGGTTACATTAAAATCATTATCGGTTTATTGTTTATGGCGGGAATCGTTTATCTACCAGCGGCCTTTGTCACTCATGTGTGGCAGCTGATCATTATCCGTTTTTTACTCGGTATTTCAATCGGGGGAATTGTGCCCTTACGGATTGCCTACATTCGCCAACAGGCTCCCTTGTCTATGCAAGGAGAGGTTCTCGGTTATAATACGAGCTTACGATTTTTAGGAAATGTGATTGGGCCAGCATTTGGCGGTATGATATCGGGATGGTATGGTTTTTCTGCTGTGTTTTTTGTCACAAGTGGCTTGTTGTTAGCAAGCGGATGTATTATGCTCATCGTCCATCACAAATACCACTATCGTAAAAAGCCGTCCAAACGTTATCCATTCACTCGGCGAATCAAAGAGAGTCATTAGCCCTAAACTCATCATACATGAACGAAAAAGCCATTCCATTCATACGTAAAAATATACCGCCTGCCGATTCGGAACAGTCGGCAGGCGGTATCGTATTTCTACTGCAACGTATCCATCGTGAACTTATCGATCCCCTTGTGACATCGCATCGTGATGAATGATAAAAAAGACAGACATCTACGTGCTTGGCGATGCCTGTCTCTGATGGATTACTCTTCAATATATGTTTCTTGCAGATCAAAAATGTCTGTTGGTAGCACTTTGAGTCCTTTTACTTTATCGCTCACACCTAATAAGTATTCTTGGTGATGGATATACAACATCGGAGCAAGGTCCGTTAACATCTCTTGTGCTTCTTTATAAAGTTCTAATCGTTTATCTGGATCGGATTCTTGACGTGCATCGTCTAAAACCTTATCTAAATCATCATCCTTTAAGAACGAACGGTTGCCAGGATCCCCTACATTCTCAGAATGGAAAAGTGGGTACAATCCGTAATCCGCATCACCTGTTACAGTAGACCAACCGAGGACAAACATATCATGCTTTCCTTCAGCGGTTTGTTCGAGATAAGCACCCCACTCAAGCGTTTCAACTTCTACGTCAATTCCAAACTCTTCTAATTGGTCTTGAATGTTTGTAGCCATATCGATACGCTCGCGTTGGTCATTGGTCCAAATTGTCGTTTTAAAGCCATCTTCATAACCTGCTTCTTTTAACAACTCTTTCGCTTTCTCTGGATCATATTCTAAACCTTCGACACTTTCATCATAACCTAGTACTTCTGGTGCCAATGGTCCGGTTGCGGGAATTCCCACTCCGTCCAAAATACCATCAATGATTTGCTCTTTATCGATCGCTAAGTTAATGGCCTGCCGTACTTTTGGGTCGTCGAACGGTTCTTTTTCCACATTAAAACCGATATAGGACAAGCTTACACCAGGTGTTTTTTCAACGAACAAGCCCTCAGTATTTTCGACTTGATCGACATCAGATGGACTTAGTGGATCCGAAATATGTGTATCTCCTGTTTCGAGTTCAGCTACACGCGTCAAATCTTCGTCAACGACTTTAAAGGTAACCGAATCAAGTAGAGCATTGTCACCCCAATAGTCTTCGTTTTTCACAAGACGAACTTGTTCACCCGGTGTCCATTCATCGAGCTTAAAGTAGCTCGTACCAATCGGCTTTTCATTAACAACAGAGCCTGGTTCTTTGCCGTCCTCCATCGCTTCATAATCTTCTTCAATGACATCTAAGGATACCATCGCTCCACCACTATGAGCTAAGTGTGCTGGTAATGGTGAAAAAGGATATTTGGTCTTAAATCGTACTGTATAATCATCGACGACTTCAATCTCTTCAACCATCTCATATAAAAAACCTTTTGGAGAAGCAACATCCTCATCAAGGACGCGTTCGATGTTTGCCTTCACGACTTCAGCATTGAAATCGGATCCGTCATGGAATTTAACCCCTTCGCGTAGTTTAAATTCCCACACATCGTCTTCTACATCCTCCCAGCTCTCAGCGAGACCAGGCTGAAGTTCCATATTTTCATCTTGATCGACGAGTGTTTCATAAATGTTCTCTTGAACTTTACTCGATGGATTATCATTTTCACCAGCTGGGTCCAATGTAACAATATCGGCATGTTCAGAAATGATGAGATCGCCACCTTGATCACCATCTCCAGCCTTTCCATCATCGGACGTAGCATCTTCTTCTGGATCTCCCGCACAAGCGACGAGAGTGAAGCTGAGCATGGTGAGCAGAGCCATTAATGAAAAGAATGACTTCCTTGATTGTTTCACGATGAATACCCCCTGTTTACCTTAAGTTTTCTCACTCTTGTGTAGAAGAGCAAAATTAAAATATTAATTATAACTTAATATAACTGAAAAAAATAAAAATTACAAGATATTTCCCTTTTTTTGATATTGTAAAATTATGCAAAGATGATATAATTATATAGAATTAGTAGTTTAATTGTGTCTACATTTCTATAAGTGGGATGATAATAAATAGGCTTTTTTGACATCGTTTCATAGTAAAGTACATAAACTACATTAAGTACCAAATCGTATGAATATTCCTACCTAATCGCTTAAAGAACTAAGAAAGCCTTTTTTTATCCGAAACTCCCAACCTAGTACTACTAGATAAAAAAGTGAATAATGATTTTTATCGAGAGGGTGTAATCAGATTATGAATGAACCATCAATCGAAACGACAGCAGTAGAATCGAAGCCTGTGAATCCTTTAATCCAAAGTTGGAAGATTTTCTTTAAAAAATTACGCAAAAACAAGGCCGCTATGGTGGGCGGTTTTTTTATCGCACTTTTTATCGTAATAGCGATCATCGGGCCATACTTTACACCGTATGCACCGCAGACAACCGATGTTGTCAACAAGTTGGCCCCACCTTCAAGTGACCATTGGTTTGGGACCGACCACCACGGTAGAGATATATTTAGTCGGATTATCCATGGGATGTCCCTTACACTATACGTTGGATTTGCCTCGGTTATTTTAGGGGCGACCGTTGGCGTCGTACTTGGAATTATTTCTGGTTATTATGGTGGACGAATCGATACGATTATTATGAGAACGATGGATGTTTTGTTAGCCTTCCCAGGAATTTTATTAGCCTTAGCGATTGTGAGTGTCCTTGGAGGAAGTTTACAAAACGTCATCATCGCTGTTGCGATTTCTTCTGTTCCTGTCTTTGCTCGAATCGTCAGAGGTTCGACATTGGAAGTCAAACAGTTGGAGTATATTGATGCCGTTCGCGCATTAGGTGCAAGTGACTTTCGCATTATTTTTAAACATATTTTACCGAACGTGTCATCTCCGATCATTGTCCAAGCAACATTAAGTATTGCCACAGCTGTTTTATCAGCGAGTGGACTGTCTTTTCTTGGCCTTGGTGCCCAGCCCCCAACTCCTGAATGGGGAGCGATGTTGAGTGATGGACGTAATTACTTATATAACGCCCCACATGTGGCGCTTTATCCTGGAATTATGATTGTGATTGTCGTCTTAGCATTTAACATACTCGGAGATGGATTAAGAGATGCCCTTGATCCAAAAATGAAAAACTAACGAAGGGGTGCCATACATGTTTACTTATATTTTTAGACGTTTACTACAAACGATTCCCGTCATCATCGGGGTTTCACTCATCGTTTTTAGCTTAATGCACCTGATTCCAGGTGATCCAGCTCAAATTATGGCTGGCGAAAGTGCACCGCAGGAACAAGTTGAAAATATTCGCGAACGACTAGGATTGAACGAATCCTATCCTGTACAATATTGGAATTATATTAGTAATGCTGCAGTAGGAGACCTCGGAAGTTCCATACGAAGTGGACGGGCCGTTACAGATGAGATCGGAGGGCGCTTTTGGGTAACAGTTGAACTGGCCATTTACAGCACAGCTTTGAGTGTGTTTCTCGGCTTGATCGCCGGCGTCGTATCCGCAACGAAGCAATATTCGTGGCAAGACATTACTTTAATGATTCTTGCATTGTTCGGGCTATCGATGCCAAACTTTTGGCTAGGATTAATGTTGATCAAATGGTTCGCCATCGGATTTGATCTCCCCGCTTGGATTCCTTTTTTCGAAAACACAAGTTGGTTTAAACCATCCGGATGGGGCAGTGTTCAACAAGTAATCCTACCGGTCATTACACTCGGAACTGGAGGAGCTGCTATCATCGCTCGGATGACGCGTTCAAGCATGCTCGAAGTGATCGATCAAGACTATATTCGGACCGCTCGCGCAAAAGGGGTCAAAGAACGCGTCGTTATTTACCGTCACGCTTTGAAAAACGCCTTAATTCCCGTCGTAACAGTTGTTGGTTTGCAATTCGGTGCACTGTTAGGGGGAGCTGTGTTGACGGAAACCGTTTTTGCTATTAACGGTCTTGGAAAGCTAATTATCGATGCTATTCAAGCTCGTGATTTCCCAGTTGTTCAAGGCGGCGTACTCGTCGTATCATTATTATTTGTACTCGTCAATATGCTAGTCGATATTACGTATCGCTATTTGAATAAACGGATCGATTTGAATTGATACATCGATCTCGCAATCTCTTATGATCAATGGGATGAATTAGACCACTTACTGGAAAGGTGTGAAATAGATGGTCACTGAATCACATTCAACAGACAACATTTTAGAAATAAATGATTTAAAAACATCCTTTTTTACCGAGGATTTAGAAGTTAAAGCCGTTGATGGTGTAACCTTTTCAATACCAAAAGGAAAAACGGTTGGGCTCGTTGGCGAGTCGGGATCTGGTAAAAGTATTACATCGCTATCCATTCTCCAACTCGTCGACAGTCCGGGAAAAATCGTCGGTGGTGAAATCAAATTTAAAGGGGAAAATCTTCTCGACAAGTCAGAAGCCGAAATGCGCAAAATTCGTGGTAAAGAAATATCGATGATTTTCCAAGAGCCGATGACATCCTTAAATCCAACATATACGGTTGGCCAACAAATTGGTGAATCATTCATGATTCATGACAATTTAAACAAAAAACAAGCATATAAACGTTCATTAGATATGTTAAAACTCGTCGGAATTCCATCACCAGAAAAACGCATTGATCAATATCCACATGAACTATCTGGTGGGATGAGACAGCGCGTCATGATTGCCATTGCGCTCGCAGGCAATCCAGAATTGCTCATCGCTGATGAACCGACGACTGCATTAGACGTAACGATCCAAGCTCAAATTTTAGAGCTAATCAAAGATTTACAAGAACGACTGAATATGTCTGTATTACTCATTACCCACGATTTAGGGGTCGTTGCGGAGACATGTGATTATGTCGCCGTCATGTATAGTGGAAAAATTGTTGAATATGCCGATGTCAGATCGATTTTCAAAGATCCTCAGCATCCCTATACTGTTGGATTAATTAACTCCCTTCCACCACATGACCGGGATATCGAAGGGGATTTACCCATTATAAAAGGAGCGATACCAAGTCCAAGTGAAATGCCAGCTGGGTGTCGTTTTGAACCCCGTTGTCCATTTGCTAGTGAGATTTGTCAAACCTTGCCACAATTAAAAACAAATGAATCCGGAAACCAGGTAAGGTGCTGGATCTATACAGATGAATGGGACGGAGATCCGGAGGTGGATGTACGTGCAGAAAGAACTACTTAAAGTAAAAGATCTCAAGCAATATTTTCCGATAAAAGGAGGACTTCTCGGCCGAACAATCAATCACGTAAAAGCCGTTGATGGGATTTCCTTTACTGTTTATGAAGGTGAAACACTCAGCATCGTGGGCGAATCAGGATGTGGTAAATCGACAACAGGCAGAGCCATCCTCCGCCTCGACGAACCAACGAGTGGGGAAATTGAATTCGATGGTGAAGACCTCTTATCATTGAGTAAACGACAAATGCGTAAAAAGAGAAAAGATTTGCAAGTCATTTTTCAAGATCCATACGGGTCTCTTAATCCGAGACAAACCATTCGGCAAATCCTTAGCGAAGCGATGGAAATTCAAAATTCCGTTCCAAAAAAAGCCCGCTCAAAGCGCATCGAAGAATTGATGAAAACGGTTGGCTTAAATGCGCAACAAATCGATCGCTTCCCACATGAGTTTAGTGGTGGGCAACGACAACGTATCGGAATTGCTCGCGCCTTGTCTGTCAATCCTAAGTTAATCATAGCGGACGAAGCTGTATCGGCACTGGACGTATCGATACAAGCCCAAGTCATTAATTTATTAAAAAAGTTACAACGTGATTTCCAACTCACTTACTTATTCATCTCTCATGACTTAGGTGTCGTCCGTCATATATCAGATCGTATTATCGTCATGTATTTGGGTAAAATTGTTGAGATTGCAAACAAAAAGGATTTGTTTACAAACCCGCAACATCCATATACGAAATCTCTTCTCTCGGCAATTCCAAGCATCGATCCCGATAAGAAGAAAGAACGGATCATTTTAAAAGGAGATGTGCCTTCACCGATTGATCCACCAACAGGCTGTCGCTTCCATACACGCTGTCCATTCGCAACCGAGAGATGTGCAACGGAAGAACCAGTTTTGCGACATGAAGATCGTCTGATGGAAGAAGGGCATCAGGCAGCTTGCCATTATATAGAAGAAATTGATGCTGGCCTTCATCAACCGACAAGCTAATCATAAAAACGCTCTCAGATAATATACGGGGGCGTTTTTGTATGTATATGGTCAATGCGTGCGTTATAAAGTCATTTTCATTGCTTCAACTTTTTGGATATGATAAACAAGAACTGAGTCAAGCCTTGAAAATATCCAATATTGTAAGAGCGAGTAACTCCTACCGCTAGAAAGAAGGGATCTAAATGATGGGTTTAGTAATGATTGAAGTATGTGAAGGGAATGAGTTGAATACAGTCGCTGTCGAACACATCCTCGAAAGCGAATATCCTGAAGTAGCTGTTTTAACAAATGAATGCCTAGCATTTTGTGGGTTATGCCGTGTACGACCATTCGCATTAGTCAACAATAAACGAATTTTTGGAAAAACCCCTGAAGACTGCCTCAACAACATCCGTAAAGCCATTGAAAAAGAACTAGCCGATCTTGAATCATGACTAGTTCTTATTGCCTCCTCTTCATGCGAGCATCATTTCCTAGGAAATATTTTGCCACATCGTGTCACTTCTTCTATTTTTGCATCGAATGGTTAAAGATCTTATGCAATCGATCGTCGTTCATATGATACAACGTCTTTTACTTTTTATAAGCAATTACATCCATTTCAACAAGGACATCTTTCGGTAATCGACTTACCTCAACAGTTGCTCGGGCTGGATAAGGTTGTTGTAAGTACGATCCATAAATATCGTTAACGAGTGCAAAATCATCCATCGATGACAAATAAATTGTAAATTTAGTCACATCGGTAAAATCAGCACCTGCTTCTCGTAAAATAGCTTGTAAATTTTCCAACACTTGTTTCGTTTGGGCTTCAACACCTTCAACAACTTCGCCAGTTTCGGGATCAATGCCAATCTGACCTGACACAAAAATAAAATCCCCTGCTTCAATCGCTTGTGAATAAGGACCAATTGCTTCTGGCGCTTCTTTCGTATGAATTTCTTTTACCATGAAACTCCTCCTCAACTGTCATTGATTTGTATTAACTCTCAATTCTCTGTTTATATCATAACATGTCTGCTTTAATCGTGCCGAATGATCCCTTCATGTAATCTCAGCAACGTGTCTCCTTACTTCTCGGCATCTCATTTTTAAGATGCACCTATCCACAATATCCACAGCACAAAAACTAGCATAATCTTTGCTTCGACCTGATTCACCTCATTTATCCACACCAAATGTTGATAGAAAGAGCAGTTTTTTACTATATTTAGATGATATGATCCATAATTTCTACTAAATATTGAGTTATCCTCATGTACATCCACACCCTGTGGATAAGTTATGCACGAAACTCACAGCTTAACGCTCGCGAAAAAGTTCCTTCTGACGCCATTTGCCAAAGCGAAAATATAAAAAAGCGATGAAACTACTCACAATAAAACTCGTTCCCATCCCAATGGCTATGCCGAATTGCCCTAATCCTTGAGCAAAAATTTTCGTCAATGGAAAACGCAACACCCAAAATGAGATGATATTCAATGCAAGAACTTGATACATTGCACCGGATGCTCGCACAATACCGTTTAAAATAAAATTAATCCCTAAAAACGGATAACATAAAGCGATTGTTTTTAAATAAGTAGCACCAAAAGCAACAGCCTCTGGCTCCTGAATAAAAAGTCGTACACCATATGAAGCAAACAAAACGACGAAGACGCCAATCGCAACCATAATTGAAAAGTTATACAATACACCATATACTGCTATCTTTCGAACCCGATCCCAGTTTTTCATGCCGATGTTTTGTCCAGCCATGCTACTCACCGCTGTCCCGAGCGCATGAGCTGGTAACATAATGACGCTATCTAACCGCTGAGCTGCTCCAAATCCGCCGACGACACGGTCTCCAAATGTCGTCACCACACTCATGATCGCCGCTGAACCAGCTGAAATGACAGCCATTTGTAAACCTGATGGAATCCCCAAGTTTAAAATTAAACGGACTTCTTTAAATGTTGGAAGATGAGGAACCGTAAATGGAATGAGCTTTCGATACAAAACAGTACCTAAACCATAGATGAAAGCACTTCCTTGCGATACAATCGTCGCATAAGCTGCACCTTCAATCCCCCACTGCAAACCAGCAATGAATAATGGATCGAGCACAACATTCAGTGCTACAGCCATCATGACAAAACGAAGCGGTGTTTTACTATCTCCTAGCGCACGTAACACCGTGCTTACAAAGTTATACCCGAACAAAAAGAGCATCCCTAAGAAGTTAATTTGTAAATAAGCCTTGGCACCAGCCATCATGGAATCAGGGACTCCTAACAATTGGAGGAGTTGCTCCGAAAAGATAAATCCTAACGAACCAAGTACAATCGACATCGCGGTTAAAATGACGACAAATGCATTTAAATATCTTTTTAAACCTTGTTCATCTTTCCGTCCTTTTTGCTGCGACAAAATCGTTAAAGCGGCATTGTTCATACCAATGACAAAAGATAACACTGTAAAAATAATCGTCCCCGAGACGGCTACCGATCCAAGAGCATTTGCTCCTAATAGATTCCCTATCCACAAACTATCAACAAATTGATAAGACGTTTGTAGTAGATTGGTCAGCATGATCGGTGCGGAGAAAACAATCATTTGCTTCCATATATTACCCTTTGTAAAATCATGCTGTTTCATCGACCCATCACAACCTTTTCGTCTACCTTATTTGTATCATAGCATTTCTATACAAGATAACATGCAAAATAAGTCTTGCAATTGGAGACGCTGTACAAATCTCCGTTTCAATTGACTGAATAGTGTGATATTATTAAAGTACATGAACACAAACTAAAAAAGGAGTTGGATGCCTATATGATGGATGTCTCATTAACAGTCGGAGCGATGATGGAACGGGCTGAAAAATTTTTCCCTAAAAAAGAAGTCATTTCAAAAACGCATGATCACCTTCACCGACTGAACTATTTACAGATTGGGAAGCGGACGAGACGTTTGATGAGCGTTTTACATGAACTCGGCGTACAAAAAGGAGACCGCGTCGGAACTCTCGCTTGGAATCATCACCGTCACTTAGAAATTTATTTTGCTGCACCGGGAATGGGGGCTGTTTTACACACCATTAATATTCGTTTGTCACCGGAGCATATTATTTACATGATCAATCACGCTGAAGACAAAGTTCTATTCATCGACGAAGATATTTTGCCACTCATTGAAAACATTCAAGATGCTCTTAAAACGGTTAAAGCATTTATTGTGATGTCTGACAAAGACGAACGACCAGTGTCAACTTTACACCCTCTTTATTCGTATGAACAACTCTTGGAAACTGGAGATGCTGCGTATCCATTTAGGGATGATCTCGATGAAAAAGACCCAGCAGGTATGTGTTATACATCTGCAACAACGGGAAAACCTAAAGGAGTCATCTACTCCCATCGAGCGATTGCACTGCATAGTTTCGCACTCGGATTAGCTGATACAGGAGCGCTATCCGAATCCGATATCGCGATGCCAGTTGTTCCCCAATTTCATGTCAATGCGTGGGGAATGCCTTTTGCTTCCACATGGTTTGGTACGACCCAAGTATTGCCAGGACCACGCTTCACGTCACAACGGCTCGCTCAATTTATTGAAACATACAACGTTACAATTGCCGTTGGTGTGCCGACCATTTGGCTCGGATTATTACGTGAATTGGAACAAAACCAATATGACACATCTAGTTTACGAGGCATCCTCTGTGGCGGCGCATCCGCACCATTAGGTATGATTAAAGCATTTGAAGAGAAGCATCATATCCCCTTTTATCACGCTTACGGTGCGACAGAAACGACACCACTCGCTACCTTTTCACGGCTAAAAAGTTATCAAGACAAGCTCACCGATGATGAAAAATTACAAGAACGCTCACGACAAGGAATACTTGTACCCGGGTTAGAAATGAAAATCGTTGGTGAGAATGGAGAAGTCGAATGGAATGGTGAAGAAATGGGAGAATTACTATTACGTGGCCCATGGATTGCTAACGAGTATTATAAAGATGATCGATCGAAAGATGCTTTTGTCGACGGCTGGTTCCATACGGGGGATGTGGTGACAGTCGATCAAGAGGGGTCGATAAAAGTGATTGATCGAACCGATGACCTCATCAAAAGTGGGGGTGAATGGATTTCATCGGTCGATCTAGAAAACGCTCTCATGGCTCATGAAGCTGTTTTTGAAGCGAGTGTCGTAGCAATTCCTGATCCAGAGTGGCAAGAACGCCCCGTCGCCTGTGTCGTCTTACACAAAGACGGTGTTGGAAAAGTCGAAAAAGAAGATTTACTCGACTTCCTACGTCCACAATTTGCCAAGTTTTGGATTCCCGATGATATCTTATTCATGGATGACATTCCGAAAACATCCGTAGGAAAGTTTTTAAAACGCACTCTGCGAAAACAGGTGCTTGAGCATTATAGTTTGCAAGACTAAATATCCATCTCACAACCTATGAGCTTGCTAGATACATCGCTTGCCATGTAACTTAGCAAGCTTTTTTTATTATTTTTCAATGATAACAGTCTGACTTCAAATCAACTGATGAAAAAATACCTCGTCTATGGTGTTGATAAATCGGCAATCATTTCAGCAACCGTTTCTTCCGTTTTAATAGCACCTACGCTCTGGCCTGCCCATAATGATTGCACATCGGGTACACCTTGTGCTTTACCTGCTGCTCGGACATCTTTCGTCAGTTCATTTTGTAACGGAAAAGGTTGAATGGGGATATCGCTTGTCTCTACTTCTTCGATCAAGCGATTATGAATCGCTCGGGCTGGCCTTCCCGAGAACACTTTTGTGATCACCGTATCTTCTGATTTCGCTGCAAGCAATGCTTGACGATAAGCGTTGTTTGTACCCGCTTCTTTAGCTACTAAAAACCGAGTACCGATTTGTACACCGCTCGCTCCCATATCCAACAACGCTTTCACTTGTTTTCCTGTATGTATTCCCCCAGCCGCAATCACGGGCACAGACAGATGATTGACAAATTGTTCAATGAGTGCAAATAACCCAATATTACAGCCATTCGGATGCTGATCTACAGAAAACGTTCCTCGATGTCCACCCGCTTCAGACCCTTGAGCAACAATGATATCATAACCGGCTCTGATAAGTTCCTCAGCCTCCGCTAAGTAAGTCGCCATACCAATCAATATAACACGATTTTGCTTCAGACGTTTGATCGACTCCGCAGATAAAACACCAAATGCGGTGCTGACAACCGGAATGTTCTCTTCAAGAATGACGGTAATTTTTTCTTGTAAATCATCATGAACCGTCACAGAACTCTTTCCATTGTCGATTCCTAATCGTTGCCGATATCGATTCAAAAACTGTTGCATTTCAGAAACATCGTTTGAATGGCTTTGCAAATCCGTAGCAAACAAATTAACTGCAAATGATTGATTCGTTCTCTGCTTCGTCTTGCTAATTTGTTTTTTCAATGTAGACGCATCCATATAACCGGCTCCAATCGTACCTAAAGCTCCTTCATTTGCTACTGCGCTCACGAGTTGTGGTGTAGTAATTCCTCCGGCCATTCCAGCTTGGATGATCGGTCGTTCGATTGCTAACTGCTCCATTAGACGATTGTGACTCACGGCTCATCCCTCCACTATTTTTTGTAAACTGCTTGCGTTGCACCTTTTTTCTAAATTTAAGTTAATAGAATATTAACTATAGTCCCAATTATACAGGATGGCCGAGCACATTCAACTTCCTCTACATAACGATAAGGCAAACGAAACGGACAAAAAATAATAATATTCGCTCACCCCCGTTACAAAGTGAAAGGATGCCCTTTTTCCCTCAACCATGTAAAGTGATTGGAAATGAACATAAAAAAAGATGCCCATCCCAAGAATGATGACATGGACATCTTTAAAAAACATACCGTCGAGCTGACAATTTGATCTACACCGTTAACCCATTAATGATGCCAGCAATGCTTTTTGGGCATGTAGTCTATTTTCCGCCTGTTGAAAGACGACGGATTGATCCCCATCCATAACTTCTGTGGTCACTTCCACTCCTCTTTGAGCGGGTAAACAATGCATAAAAATGGCCTGGGGTCGAGCTTGAGCAAGCAGTTCTTGATTCACTTGAAATTCAGAAAAGGCCTTTTCTCGCTCTGTTTGTTCCGCTTCCTGTCCCATACTCGTCCATACGTCAGTATACACGACATCTGCTTCTTGCACAGCCTGCTCTGGATTCGTTGTTACTTGTACATGTCCCCCGTAACGTTCAGCAACGTTCAAGGCTTCTTTAACAACCGCCGGATGGGGAGCGAACTTTTCTGGCGTTGCCACGCTAATATCCATCCCCATCATCGCTGCACCGATCATCAAGGAATGTGCCATGTTATTTCCATCACCGATGTAGGCTATTTTTACCCCCATCAGCGTACCTTTTTTTTCTTGAATCGTTTGTAAGTCTGCGAGTACTTGGCACGGATGAAATAAGTCGGTTAAACCATTGATGACTGGAATCGAAGCGTGTTCGGCAAGTTCCTCGACATCTTGTTGTGAGAATGTCCGAATCATAATCCCATCTAAGTAAGTGGATAGCACTTTTGCCGTATCCGCGATGGTTTCCCCTCGACCGAGCTGAATATCATCCGAACTGAGGAAAATTCCATGCCCGCCAAGTTGGTACATCCCTGTTTCAAAGGAAACGCGCGTTCTTGTTGATGGCTTTTCAAAAATCATCCCTAGCACTTTACCCTTCAACGGATGAACCGTTTGACCAAGCTTCTGCTTTCGTTTCAAATGAGCCGCCAGTTCTAATAAATCACTTACTTCGTTCGCCGTATAATCAGCAAGTGTTAAAAAATCTTTGCCTACTAATGAATCGTTGACACTCATCTTCTCAAGACTTACTTTCATTGTAGATGTACACGCTCCCTTTTTTAATCAATCTTTTTCCGTTGAATCATTGCTTCATCGATTGTCGTTCTCTCATTTGGAATTGGTTTGACTTCGCTTTTCGACATTGTTCAAGCTACGTTTCATACGATCAAGCTTGTAGCATCGTATCGTTATGATACCCTTTCGAATTATTATGCACCAATTTGCATAATAATTCAACCTTTTTAATAAAAAGATTCCATTCTCTATAAGGTTCACACAGCAGCATTTTTTGAATTGATAGCGCTTGGTTTTTTAAAGCATGTTGTATGGCAATCCCATAAAGGACTTACATCATTTCGCGATTGAAAAACTTGTCATGAAATGCGTGTTCCATTTGCTACCGTTTCGTCCACATTTAGGAGAACGACATCTCCGTCAGCTGGCACACCACCTAAAACGAGTACTTCCGATTTAAATCCAGCAATTCGCATTGGCGGAAAATTAACGACAGCGACGATTTGCCGACCGATTAAGTCCTCCGGTACATAACGTTTGGTAATTTGTGCAGAGGACTGTTTAATCCCTAACGCTCCAAAGTCAATCGTCAATTGAATCGCTGGCTTCCTTGCTTCTGGAAAAGGTTTAGCATCCGTAACCGTTCCAATACGTAGATCAAGTTTTTTAAAGTCGTCTAACGTTGCCATCCATCGCAACCTCCTTGATTATTTCCTTATATCATAAGCAATTTCTAATCATCAGATAAAAAGGATTCTTCAGATGATTACATATCCCTTCAGCCTATTTATTAAAACAACTTCTGTTCAATAGACAGAGCCGCATTTCAAGTCTACTGAACAGAAGTAAATTTGTAACGTCGTCCATTTATATGTTTAACAGCTCACGCACATCTTCTTCACTTAAACTTGAGAGCATCGTTTCTCCTGGTTGAATCACTTGATCGATTAATTCACGCTTTTTCTGTTGCAGTTCATAAATCTTTTCTTCGATTGTTCCTTCCGCTATCATACGAATGACTTGAACAACATTTTTTTGGCCGAATCGGTGTGCGCGGCCTGCTGCTTGATCTTCTACAGCAGGATTCCACCATAAATCATACAAAATGACCGTATCTGCCCCAGTAAGATTTAAGCCTGTTCCACCCGCTTGCAACGAAATTAAAAACACATCTTTCTCGCCCTTATTAAAACGCTCGCTCATCGATAATCGATCTTCAGAATTGGTTTGTCCGTGCAAATAAAAATAAGCAATTCCTTGTTGCTCTAATCTCTCAATGATTAATTCATGCATACTCGTAAACTGAGAAAAGATCAACATGCGACTCCCCTGTTCTTTTGTACGATGAATCATTTCCATCAGCCGCTCAAGCTTACCCGATGTGCCTGAATAGTTTTCGATAAACAATGAAGGGTGACAGCAAATTTGACGTAAGCGTGTCAAGCCTGCTAGTATTTTCATGCGGTTTTGGTGAAAACCACTTTCCTTGATCGATTGGGCGGCTTCTTGCTGTAACTGGTGTAAATAACCAAGATACAACTCCTTCTGCTCATTCGTTAATTCAGATCCGTGGACGGACTCAATTTTTTCGGGAAGCTCCGTCAATACATCTTGCTTCAAGCGACGCAAAATAAACGGACGTGTCATGATGCGAATCTGATCATGATCTAATTTCCTAAATGTTTTCAATTTCGGCATGAGTCCAGGTAAGACGACTTGAAAAATCGACCACAATTCATCGATTGAATTTTCAATCGGTGTCCCACTTAATGCAAAGCGACGCGATGCGTGAATGCTTCGCACAGCTTGTGATGTTTTTGTCGCATAATTTTTAATGTATTGAGCCTCGTCTAAAATTAATGTTTGGAAAGTGACGTCCTGATAATATTCGATATCTTGTCGTAACGTTGCATAAGAAGTAATCCATACATCCGTATCCATCGATTCGCGAATTTTTTGACGGCGTTCATCTGCTAATCCCGTTAGAACGGCTACGGTCGTTTCTGGTGCGAACTTAGAAAATTCATTTTTCCAATTATAAACGACAGATGACGGTACGACAATCAAATGAGGGTGTTCGCTTGGTTCAGAGACAATATAGGCGATGCTTTGCACTGTTTTTCCTAACCCCATATCATCTGCCAAGATTCCCCCTAAATGATAGGCACTCAGCGATTTAAACCATTGAAATCCAGTAACTTGATAACTGCGCAATTCTGCACGTAGATTTTTGGGAAGTGAAAACGTCTGCTCCTCAGGTAACTGTAAATGATGTAATAATTTTTGAAAAGATGCATCATAATTCTTTTTCATTTCGATCAGCTCATCGACTTGTACCCCTCGATAAGCCGGCATCTGGACCGTCCCATTCTCAAAATCGTCTTGTTCAATCTCCAAATGATTCACCAATTGATGAATCGAGTCGATTGCTTTTCCTGTCAATGGGAATAGTGCGCCATTTCGCAAACGATAGTATCGCTTCTTCTCCATCACTGCTTGTAAAACATTTTGCACTTCATCCTCATCGAGCCCTTCAATATCAAAGCCAACTTCAAGAAGGTTCGTCGTCGAGTCCATTCGTACATTCGTTTGGGGGACAAACTCATCCGTAACGACCAGATTACGCAACTCTTCGGTTAAGAATAATTCAACACGGTCTTCAAACAAAGGTAAAACGGAATAAAAAAAATCGAATAACGCATCATCATCGGCCTGAATATACAATTCTTTTCCATTGTAATGGAAATTCGCATACTCAATGAGACGCATGATTTCCTGTTCTTTCTCAACATCACGGATGATAATTACATCCATCGGTTTCTGCCCTCCAAACGGGTTGATGACTTGCTGTCCATAATGATATTCTAATTTACCAACAATCATCTGCTTGCGCCATTGTAAATATAGCTTCGCTTGAAGGGGAACTTGAACAATTTCCTCCTTGATTTGTTCAGAAATCGCAACCTCACCAACCTTTTCCAAGGAAGGAAGCACTTCTGATATGAAAACATCCGCCTGATTTTTCTCAATGGGATACGTATTGCCCATCAATCCAAATGACATCACTTGTTCGACAATGGGGATGTGTTCTTTTTTCGGAAAATAAAAGGTCCCATCATGATACAGCATTTGATATGGGGATAAATATAACAGATGGGATAAATCATTATGGGTGAGGAGCAATTCATCGTTATCGTTTTTTGATAACGAATATTGAATCGGCACAACATCAATCTCAATCGAGGCAGGCTGCCGATTTCGTCCCGTACCGACCATAAACGTTCGCTCGGCGAGATGTTGTAACACATCTCGAGCAACAATAGGCGGAATAAGCATATACCTTTTGTCATCCAATTGACTGTTGTGTGCTGAATGACGATTGGTTTCATATACTTGTTCGTTGCGTAAAATATCGTAAAGCATTTCCATTACTTCTATATCTTGCTTGAGAACATAGTGATGCTCTGGTGAATACGTAAATTTTTTTGTGAAAAAATATTCATTACCGAAAAAAACATCTTCTAAAAACTGCAACAAGTCTTTTACAACATAGGTACGCTTCACACCAGCTTTTAAATCAAGCCATACATATTGATCATATGTCACATGACAATCGTACTCGATGTGAAGTGGAATTTTTTCTGGTAACATGTCTGACGTTCGACGCGGTTGGATAGCGGTGATCGCTCGGATGAATTGATTCGTTTTTTCATAGTTTGGTCCTGCTACAGACCTTTCCGCCGTTTGTTCTCGATCTTTAATCGCGATTAAAACAGCCGCAATATGCTTGCACGGACGATTTGTATCGTAAGCTGAACAATCGCAATATGCTTTAAGCGCTCCTTCAGAAAGTCGATCCGTACTAATTTCCACAAAATATTGATCAGACCCGTGTACCATAGCGGTCCAAACATGATAATTTATATCGTATGAAAGATCACTTACACGATCCTGTTTAACATATTGTAACCCGCGTTTATATATGGTTGATGGGATAATCCGTTGAATGGTCACATCCGTCAAATTACTCAAGATTTTATGTACCTACCTTTTTAATAACCTTTTCTATTATTGTAAACGACAAATGAATAATTTAAAACCGTTGAATCTTAGTAGATGATTTCCTCGTAGCGTCATCGCGTGAATTTTTACGTCACTTAAAATGAGTCATCAAAAAATGGCTCACTTGTTTCAACTTATCACACACGATCCCAAATATCACCGATTCGTTACGATGTCTATTCGATAGAAGAGTTGATCAACAACTGCCCGAACACCTCGCCATTCGTCGAGCCCTAATCAATAAATAGATATACAAGATCATCGACAACATCACCGAACCAGCTGAAGTGAGATAAATAGACGTGTAACCAAACGTATTGGCTAACTGTCCGAAAGCAATGGCGCCGACACCAATCCCTAAGTCAAAAAATGAAAAAAAGGTCGCATTCGCCATCCCTTTTCGATTTGGGGGAGCTTTCTCGACAGACCATGCTTGCAGAGCGGGTTGAACACTTCCAAATCCGAGTCCATATAATGCTGCGGCGATGAGTAACATCGAAGTGCTAGTCAGCCAAGCTAACAATAACATTGCGATAAAAATAAGAATGGTTCCGGGAAGAAAAACATATTCATGGCCTTTCCGATCATAGATTCTTCCGGCAAATGTTCGCGAAAGCATTAAAAAAAGCGCATACACTAAAAAGTAAGTTTCGATCCCTGTTACACTTTTTTCCATAGCATGGATCGGTAAAAAAGTCGCGATGCCTCCAAACGTAACCGTTAGAAAAAACAATAATAACGAAGGATGGAGAGCTGTTTTTTCAAAGATATCTAATTTGACGGTTACCGTTTTGTCTGGAGATTGTTCTACCTTTTTATACCGAATGACTGACGATAATAACAAGGCTACGAATCCAAGACCAGCGCTGATTAAAAATAATTGTGAAAATGATACAACGCCAACTAATGTTAAACCTAAGGACGGTCCAAATGCTAACGCCAAATTACCCGACAATCCGAAATACCCCATCCCTTCTGCCCGACGGTGAGGTGGGATTAAATCCGTCGCAATCGTTCCCGTCGCTGTTGTTGAAAAGCCCCAGCCAATCCCTTGAACAATCCGCATCATGACTAAGAGAGTGATACTTGCTATAAATGCATACGCACCGACAGAGATGACGAATATACTGAGTCCGAACATGTAAACGATGCGGCGGCCTTTCGTTTCCAATGAATGACCGGCATAAGGGCGAAAGATCAGTGCTGAAAATGTAAACACTCCAACAATCACTCCGATGAGCTGGTCACTTCCACCAAGCTCCTTGACAAATAACGGAAGTGTCGGTAACGTCATTTGAAATCCTAAAAATATAAAAAAATTAGCAAAAACAATGAGTGTAAAATCACGTGTCCAAATTTTATCATGGACGGGCTTCGTCTTAACCCGGATCGATGACTGTGAACGCATTAACATCCCCCTATCATTCAAGATTTGCAATATAAAAAGGGTCATTAGGCGAGTTCATCGTTGATTCGTTTGAAAATTAAATCGATTGAATATATCAATTATAAATGGATGACACACATAATACAATTCCTGCAAATGACTTTCCATACAAGGTAAGCCTTCTTCCCGGTCCACTATTCAAACTTTACTAACACACAATCACATAAAAAAAAGAAAACCCGAGAGCATATCTCAGGTATTTCATCTTACTTCGTTCTCAACCACTCCGCAAGCTATTCGCTCCCCTGCATTTCCTGCGGGTTGCGATTTGTAGTCATCCGCTCCTGAATGAATGATAATCGTAGTCCCATCGTCACCGAGCAATGAATTTTCTTTACCCTGTTCTAACGTAACCCGTTCATTAATCAATTCGACATGTACCGTTCCCTCTTTACCTACTTCTATATTTGGCAAATCGCCTGCATGCGGACCTTCCAGTGCGTTAAAACCGTGTGCTGATCCAGTTGGATTAAAATGACCACCGGCCGATTCAAAATCGGGTAGCTCACAAACTCCCTTTTCATGAATGTGAAAACCGTGTGAACCTGGTGGTAAATCGGTAGCGTCTAACGTCATTTTGACCCCATGAATGAGTTGTTCCATAGACACAACCCCAACCTTTTCACCGTCCGTACTGATTAAGGTTGCTGTTACATCGACTTCCTTATCCTTTATGCTCGAAGCCTCTACCTCTCGTTCTTCGGTCTGTTTCCGATTATCTATTTCACTATTTTGATTCGCACAGGCACTCATCCAAACGTTGCAAAGAACGATGATCAGGAGCAAAAACAAATGTTGTTTGTTCAATGCGATCCCTCCAAATCTCCTTCCTATTATTTACAATTTGGATAGGGATTAAACATGTATTTCCTAGCAGTTCAGGTTAAATCATCGCCACAATCGATTGAGCATGTTTTTGGGCGAGGCGGTTTTTTTCGGCCTCGGACAATTCGTGAAACGCCGTCTCATGGGGAAATAGAATATAGCTTAACAACATACCACTGATTGCACGTGCTAGATGTTCTGTATCAACTTGACGACCCATCATTTCAAAATGGGCATCTAGTCCTGCTTGTAAACTTGTAAAAATAATGACTGGAAAATTGATATCGTCTGTTAAATTCCCTCGTAAACTTTCAGAAATGAGCATTTTGATTAAATCTTTATGCTTAGACAGTACGTCCAATCTATTGTTAATAATAGCGGCAAGAAATTTTTCAGTATCTTCTTCCTTTGCATATTCCATCACGGTTGATGCAAATTTCTTTTCCAATACATTTTTGATTACCGTTATAAATAAGTTTTTTTTCGTTGAAAACTTCCGATACAAGGTGACCTCAGCTACATCCGCTTCCTTAGCAATGTCCATCGTTGTCGCTTGTAATCCTTTCTCAATAAAAGCACTAAGTGCAGCCTTCATAATTTGCTCTGTTTTGTCACGCACAACTTTCACCCCTTTAGCTCGTATGCTTTATTTTGACAAATCGGTCGAAAAGAATCAAGAT
>DATGTE010000013.1:0-13414 GCA_035301985.1 Bacillota bacterium | reverse complement strand
CTATCATTCAGTAGTACTTGACAAGTATTCTAGCTTTTGTAAAGATAGATATGTGTTAACAATCGCATAAACATTATCCTCGTTAGGTGAGGTTCCTATATGGATTTAAGCTACTACCCAGAAACGTCGAGAGACACCAATGGGTCAGCAAAAACTATCGACTTAAGGTAGTTTTTAATGTAGTTGGATGATTGTTCTAATTTCTCCAAGCCATATAGTGCTAAAACTCTACGATGGAGGTCATGGATGTCAATCTATATGATACGTTCAACACCCTTCTTCGTAGAGGGTGTTTTTTCTTGTTTTATGCGATGATGTTGAATAAGTTTATACAAAAATAGACTTACTTGATCATCGTACTATTTAAACAATGCGTAACATTACAACGGAAGTTCTTTTCCTTGACCAATGAGGAGGAGAAGGCTCAGGGAGGCAATGAAACATGGCGAATGAAGGCAAGACGATTTTCAATGATGAAACAACTGGCATGTTGATGAAAAAAGAATTTATTGTTATTCACCAATCGCTGAAAGTTGATCAAGCGATTACACATCTTCGTAAAGAAGTAAAAAACAAACGGAATATCCACTACATTTATGTAGTGGATGAATTCAACCGATTAATGGGTACGTTATCGTTACGTGAGTTGTTAGGAGCACAAGGCGATGCGCTGGTTACAGCATATATGGAAACCGATGTCGTCTATTTTCCAACAGATTTAGATCAAGAACCCGCAGCAAAAGTATTCCGAGATACCGATTTAGTAACAATCCCTGTCGTCAATCATGATGAACAACTGATCGGAGTCATTCATGTCGATGATATCATTGACGTCATCCATGAGGAGACAACCGAGGACTTTCACAAAATGGCTCCCGTCGGATCGATGGAGGATGGATTAGGCGATGCAAGTGTTTTTACATTATATCGAAAAAGAATCGGTTGGCTCGTTATTCTTGTTTTTATGAATATTTTTTCAGGAGCTGGAATTGCTCACTTTGAAGATGTCATTGCATCAAATATCGCTCTCGTATTTTTCTTGCCATTATTAGTAGATAGCGGTGGAAATGCAGGCTCCCAGTCTGCTACACTCATGATTCGTGCGATGGCTGTGGGTGATATTAAAATGAAAGATTGGCTGAAGATGTTTGTTAAAGAAATCTCTGTTTCCGTAGCTTTAGGGCTAACAATGGCGCTGGCTGTTGCTAGTGTTGGTGTGTTTAGAGGGGGCATTGAAATTGCTGTTGTCGTTGCCCTCACGATGACTGTAATTGTCGTCGTGGGCAGTTTAATCGGTATGTCCATGCCCTTTATCTTTAACAAATTGAATTTAGATCCAGCAACTGCAAGTGCACCGTTGATTACATCGATTGCCGATATTGTTGGTGTTTTGATTTATTTCTCAATCGCATCGAAGTTTTTAACGCTATAATTTTTGGGAAATGTACAAAGTGAGGAGTAATGAATAGTAATGTAGTCGTGACAACAACTATCCGACCATCCCACCCCGTTTCTAGCATAATCAATGGTAGGAACGGGGTATGGTCATCTAATTACGACTAATAAGGATTTACGTGAACGAGAACATCTGCAATATCATCATGTTTGTCCATAAGCGTTTGTTTCACGTTAGTTGCAATATGATGGCCTTTTTTAACGGTGAGATCAGGATCAACACTAATCTTGATGTCAATAACGACATAGCTTCCATGTGTACGAGCGTGCATTTGATCAATCCTCAATACACCATCCACGGATCGAACGGTTTGTTTATACGTTTTGACATCATCAGAGTCAAGGACTTGTTCCATCATGACTAAGGAAGATTCCTTTGCAAGTTTATAGCCTACCTTGATGACGATAAACGATACGATGATACTTGCTACAGCATCCCCGTACAACAGAAGAGACATGTTATAGGACTCCCCGATCATCGCAGCTCCGACTCCGACTAAGGCTGCTATCGATGAAAGAGAGTCTGAGCGATGATGCCAAGCATCACTTATTAATGCTGCACTACGATACTTTTTACCTACTCGGTATTTATATTGGAACAATAGCTCTTTAATGACGATTGATAAAATAATAGCATATAGAGCAAGCTTACGGGGTGCGGATGGCATTTCTCCCCAAAAGATTTTTAAGGAAGAAATGCTAATTTCGACACCGACAAGTATTAATAAAAGAGCTACAATAATCGAGGCGATGTTTTCTGCTTTTCCATGTCCGTATGGGTGTTCTTGATCAGGCGGTTTCATAGCAATTTTGACCCCGAATAAGATGACAACAGAGCTGATAATATCGGAGGCGGAATGGACGGCGTCGGCTATTAAAGCTCGACTATTTGCGATAATTCCAGCGACTCCTTTAATGATGGTTAGTAAGAGATTGACTATAATGCCAATCCATGTAGCAATTAAAATGGGACGTGCGTCTTCTCTCATTCATGGCACCACCTTGTCTTTCTTTCATCGTATCAAATGTCATGAAGTGGGTCTACAGCAACGATATTAGCCGGACAAAACACCCTTGACTAGATAGAAAGTCTGTTTCCTAAAGGAAACTTTTAATGGTCGATTAATCATGGTCCATTCGAGTTGATAATTTTTGACGACTCGAGTGACTTTCGATAAGGTAAAAGTGGTGACCGAAGGAGGAACGATGAAATGGAACCGATTCAAATCGATGAAGCACAGAAATCATTAGATCGTTTAATGCATAAAGATGTATACGTACACGTGGAAACAACGAATGGTGCCTATGCAAGTCATGTCAATGAAAAGGCATACAATGTAGGTGTCTATGTACGCAATGCCACGGTACGTTTTTCACAAGCAAAAATCGTTGCAGGTGAAGATTCATATCGCATTGGATTAAAGTTGGAAAAAGGTTGGATTTATGCGGAAGGTTTAACGGATTGGGAAATCTATGAAGGTGAAAAGCTTTTGTTTGCTGGACATGATTCAGAAGGACGCTTAATGGTCGCGTTGCAAATTAGTGAAACGCCATTTGATTATTAATTTACGTTAGGGATAGGTGAAAGTGATGAGTAAACATGTTGTAGTCATTTATGCACATCCAGACGATGAATCGTTTGGTGCAGCTGGGACAATTACGAAATTTAGAAAGCAAGGAATCCCCGTTACATTTCTATGTGGTACGTCGGGGGAAATGGGAAGAAATATGGGATCACCTCCCTTTGCCAATCGGGAAACTTTGCCCAAAATAAGAGAACAGGAATTAGCCGCTGCTTGTCAGTTTTTAGATATTGACTACAAGTTATTGGGCTATCGAGATAAAACGATTGAATATGAGGATACAATGGAAGTCGCCGAGCATGTGCACGGGATTTTACAACAATTAAAACCGAGCTTGGTCATTACCCACTATCCAGGACATGCGGTTCATCCAGACCATGATGCTTTAGGGGCTGCCGCTATTGAAGCAATCCGATTGCTCCCTCCTGAAGAACGCCCTGTTGTCTGGGCCCAAGCAATAACGAACACACATATCGAAGATCTTGGACAACCCGATATCGTTCATGACATAACCAATCATTTTAATCATAAAATGCAAGCGATTATGGCACACAAATCTCAAGCCGGTGGGATGATTAAAAATTTCAGTGATCCGTCACAAGTTGACCCGGACTTAAAGGAAGCTGCACTGAAACGATTAGGTAAAGAGCAATTTTATATTTGGGATTTCAAAACAGAGTAGCTAACCATACATCATTCATGATCCTCTTGTCGAGCGAAATCTTCTTGCATGTTATGTAGCTGTATGCCGCCGGATCCAATCGTTCAGCTCAGTAAATCGATTCGCAAAAATAACCATAGTAATGAGTGGTTTTTGCAAAAGTCACCGATCATTCAAAAATAGGACGGGAGCTGAAACGCAAGGTAAAGTCAAAGTATATGTAGGGATGGACAGGTGTAATGATTCTATACAATCGTTAGCTTTTTTATATCGTTAGTTGTATACTTGAAGAAATGTTGAAATCATCCCAGATGAGAGAGAGGTTTGCGTATGTTTCTAAGATGGTTTATATCCATATTTCTAAACGCTGTAACACTAATCATCGTAGCTCAACTGTTTGATTCATTTCATATCGAAGACTTTGGGACAGCATTATTAGCGAGCTTTATTTTATCGATTTTAAACTTGTTTGTGAAACCCATTTTAGTTTTATTTACATTGCCGATTACGTTCATAACATTTGGATTGTTTTTATTTGTGATCAATGCGATTACACTGATGATTACGCAGGCGTTTATGAGTCCTGATTTTTATATTGCCAACTTCGGCATAGCGATTGTAGCAGCTATCATCATCGCCATCTTGAATACGATTTTAAACCAACTTGTGAAAGATACATTGCGAACGTAGGTGTTGAACCACCTGCGTTCTTTGCATCATAATGTGTATCCAACGTGCCATTATTCAATGTGCTAAAATGAAGTTTCGCTCGTGAAATGTCATGTTGAGGAAGGCGATTTGCCATTTGGTCACCTCAACTCTTTTTCTAAACGTTTCATTTTATAAATGCCTCGTTCGGTACTTAATAAAAATTGTGAACCATTGAATTCATATAAACTCGTCTCTTCGATAGGAATTTCATAGATGTGTTCTGGAAGAGGTTGATTGTCATTCATCGTCTGAATAGTCCCTTCCCCGTTAAGTTGTAAGGCATAGATTCCTTGATATCCATCTTCTGAAGGCGTATTTTTTGCATAGTTAATATGATCTAGATGCATTTGTATTTCATCCTTGTCTTGCAATTCGATTTTCTCAATTATGATTGGAAACCCTATCCACTGATGCAATAGTTCATCGAATTGTTCAATCGATAAAAAATGTTGATCCATACGATCCCTCCTATCCCGTATATTCTCCTGACTGATGAAATTCATACACGTAAGAAATTGTTCTGTACAGAGGATGCGAAGGAGCTGTTTCTCTTTTCTGCATCAACTTAAAATGTGCTACAATAAAAAGCAGTCCGATTCACTGGGGAGGGAAATAAATGGCAAAAGTTCGCACAAAAGATTTACTCGACAATTTTAAATTGACCCTCGTCGCTGGAAAAGATGGTTTACATAGAGAGATTACGACAAGCGATATTTCCCGTCCAGGGATTGAAATGACGGGTTATTTTAAATATTATCCGAAAGAACGATTGCAACTTATCGGTAAAACAGAAATGGCTTATTTTTTAGATTTAAGTGAATATCAACAGCGAGATCGCGTCGAACGATTATGTACAGATGTCACACCTGGCATCGTCATTACACGTGGTATGGATGTTCCGGAAGTGCTCATTGAAGCGGCGAATCATGCAGGTGTCCCAATTTTAAAATCGCGTAAAAAAACGACTCGGGTGATCAGCCGATTAACGAATTATTTAGAAATTAAATTTGCTCCATTTACGGCGATCCATGGTGTGCTCGTCGATGTATATGGGGTAGGAGTTCTCATTACGGGGCAAAGCGGTGTCGGAAAGAGTGAAACAGCTTTAGAATTGGTGAAACGAGGACACCGTCTTGTAGCCGATGATAGTGTGGAAATTCATCAAGAAGATTATGATACGCTTGTAGGAAAAGCCCCCCCATTAATTGAACATTTGCTCGAGATTCGTGGGTTGGGCATTATTAATGTCATGACTTTGTTCGGTGCGGGGGCTGTTTTAAAATATAAAAAGATTACGATGAATATTCATTTGGAGTTGTGGGATGAGAAGAAACAATACGATCGTTTAGGGTTGGATGAGGAAACATTCAAGGTCATGGATGTCCACCTTCCTAAGGCAACGATTCCTGTCCGACCTGGACGAAATTTGGCCGTCATCATTGAAGTGGCGGCGATGAACTTCCGTTTGAAACGCATGGGAGTAAATGCTGCAGAAGAGTTTTCGGAACGATTAACATCCATGATTCAACAGGAAAAAGATGGTTTGGATGGGAGTGATTGGAGTGACATGTAATGCACCATCATTAAATCCGGTGTTTTTGGAACTCGGGCCTTTAACAATCTATTGGTATGGTGTCATTATTGCTACAGGGGCTTTTATAGGCGTGTACTTAGCAACGAAAGAATCAGACCGATTCGGTTTAGAAAAGGATTTATTTGTTGATTTGATTGTATTTGCTCTCCCGATTGCTGTGCTTTTTGCCCGGATTTATTACGTTCTTTTTGAATGGGAACAATATGCAGATGGGCCGTGGTGGAAAGTGTTCGCTGTTTGGGAAGGCGGTTTGGCGATTCACGGTGCCTTAATTGGTTCGGTTCTTACGGCCATCGTATTTGCTCGCGTGAAAAAAGTATCTTTTTGGCAAATCGCCGATATTGCCGCACCGAGCTTAATTTTAGGGCAGGCGATTGGTCGCTGGGGAAATTTTATGAACCAAGAGGCGCATGGCGGACCGGTTTCCGAAGCGACGTATAACAATTTCCATCAATATTTGCCCGATTTTATTATGAATCAAATGTGTATTGATGGCATCTATTATCATCCGACATTTTTGTATGAATCATTTTGGAATGTACTCGTGTTTATGTTATTACTCGTCTTGCGAAGAAAAAATCCATTACGTGGTGAAGTGTTTTTAACGTATGTGATGGCGTATTCATTCGGGCGATTCTTTATTGAAGGAATGCGAACGGATAGCCTTTATATATTTGGGCAGCTTCGTACGGCACAGTTCATTTCCGTTCTGTTGATTGTCGTCGCCATCGGATTATTCGTCTATCGACGAAAATCAGGTTTAGCCGACAAGCATTATGATGGGAAACCGGTTCACAAGAAGCGATAACGTCTTGTAAAGTCTTGAAATAAATGGGATAGTCGTTGAATTTTATCAAATATAGCTTATGCTTAGAGTAGGGTAGGTCTCAAACAGATCTACCTCTTTACGTAACAAGAATCATTTTATGCATCATGACAGATTATAAAATGAGGGGGACATGGATTGACGAACATTGCTTATCGGGGGTTCAAAGAAGGGTTACGTACAGCGGTTACATTGGGCAAAGTTATTTTTCCTGTGACGTTAATTGTCACGATTTTACAGTATACACCGGTATTACCATGGTTGATCAACTTGATACGTCCAGTGATGGGGTGGATTGGTCTGTCAGGTGAAGCTGCTGTACCGCTAGTGCTTGGAAATGCATTGAATTTATATGCTGCCATTGCGGCGATTATTTCGTTTGATTTTACGGTAAAAGAAGTATTTATCATGGCAATCATGTTATCTTTTTCTCACAACTTATTTATTGAATCAACCGTAGCAGCTCGGGTCGGGGTTAGTTGGTGGTTTATTTCAGGAATTCGTATGGCATTAGCACTCATCTCCGCTGTGATGATCAATCTTGTTTGGCAGGGGGGTTCAGAGCTGGCACAGTACGGCATGATTTCAAGTAATGAGCCTGTTTTGAATGGTTGGGGTGAGATTATTCTCCAAGCTCTTCAAACGGCTGTCATCGCGGTGTTGCAATTAGCGATGATTGTGATTCCGCTCATGATTATCATGCAATTTTTACGTGAAAACGGTTGGATGCAGAAGATGTCAAATGGTCTAGCACCGTTTACACGATTGTTAGGTATGAAGGAAAATGCTTCGATGACACTTGTAGCAGGGTTGACAATTGGTTTAGCATTCGGTGCCGGGTTGATGATCCAAGCGGTTGAAGAAGATGGCGTTTCCCGGCGCGATATGTATTTGGCTTTGATTTTTCTCGTTTCCTGCCATGCTGTAGTAGAGGATACGGTCATATTTATCCCATTAGGCATTCCAGTATGGCCGTTGTTGGTCATTCGTTTAGTGACAGCGATTTTATTAACGATGACGGTGGCCTTTATTTGGAATCGATGGGAGTTGCGAAAAGGAAAGGAATTAGCAAATGAACATACGTACCATACTTTTTGATTTAGATGGAACACTTATCGATACAAATGAGCTGATTATCCAATCATTTTTGCATACGTTTCGTCAATATGGTTTCACGTTCACACGTGAAGAAGTAAAAGCGTTTAATGGCCCTCCGTTAAAAAAGACATTTGAGGCCATTGATCCGCAACGAGCGGATGAAATGATCCAAACGTATTTAAAGCATAACCATGCGATTCATGATCACTACGTTAAAGCGTTTCCGAATGTTGTAGAAACGATTCAACAACTACGTGAACATCAGATCAATATGGGGATTGTTACAACAAAAATGCGTAAAGGGGCTCTGATGGGATTAAGGAAAACGGGATTGGATCGTTTGTTTGAAACGGTGATTACGTTAAATGATGTGAAGCAAGCCAAACCACATCCAGAACCCGTTCTGAAAGCGATGAATGAACTCGGGGGAGAGGCAGAGTCTACATTGATGGTCGGCGACAATTCTTACGATATTGAAGCGGGGCACAATGCGGGGATGTACACGGCAGGAGTAGCTTGGTCTCAAAGAGGTAAGGCATATTTGCAACAATATCAGCCGACGTATATGTTAGAAAATATGAAAGATTTATTGAAGTTACCCATCATCCATGAATGACCTCAGTCGTTCATGGATGAATTTATATGTATGGTGTATTGATCCCAGAACCCGATGCTGAGCAAATAAATCTTGTGGTGAAAAGGAGTCAAAATATGGTACAATTCCTAGTGCTACCATGCGTAATTTTGTCAAAGTCGCTTTGACATGTTAGTGACGGAGGTGACGCAATGCGAAAAACGGAACGTTACCAAGTGGAACATACGAATTCTTTATGGCAAATTTATAATACCGTTTCATTTTGGAAAGTTGTTAAAAACTTCATCGTTATTCAACTGGGGAGGTACACCCCTTTCTTACGTGTGAAAAACTGGTTGTATCGTTTCTTTTTACGAATGAAAGTAGGAGACAAAACATCTTTTGCATTGATGGTGATGCCCGACATTATGTTTCCTGAAAAAATTACAGTCGGCGATAATAGTATTATTGGCTACAATACGACGATTTTAGCTCACGAATATTTAATTGATGAGTATCGGATTGGTGAGGTCATCATCGGTAATGAAGTGATGATTGGCGCGAATACGACGATCTTACCAGGTGTAACGATTGGTAACCAGGCAACCGTATCAGCTGGGACACTCGTACATAAAGATGTTCCAGAAGGGGCTTTTGTCGGTGGTAACCCGATGCAGTTAATTTATACAAAAGAAGAGATGGAGGAACGAAATAAACAACAAAAACAATCATTGCATAAAGGCAGGCGAGAGGAATGAATATACCTACAGGGGTTCTGCCAGCAGTTCGGAATATGAAGGATTTTGATCGGGCATTGGCTTCATCGCATGATACAATCATTTTGTTGGAGTCACGCTTGTCACAATTAAAAAACTTAGTCAACTATACGAAACGGGCTCATAAAGATATTTTGCTTCATTTTGATTTAATACAAGGATTACAAGCGAATGAATACGGAATGGAATTTTTACTTCGCGAAGTCAAACCGGACGGTATTTTATCCACAAGAGGCAAGGTAATCTCATTAGCGAGAAGACACAATTTATTGGCCATTCAACGGATGTTTTTATTGGATAGTCTGGCATTAGAAAACAATGTGAAGCTCGTCGAGCGATGTAAGCCGGATTGTATCGAAGTTTTACCTGGATTGATGCCAAGCATGATCAAAAAAATTCAATTGACGACGGAATTGCCGGTCATCGCGGGTGGATTAATCGTCCGTGAAACAGATATGGAGGCCGCTTTTCAAGCAGGGGCCGTTGCAATTTCAACTTCGAATACAGATTTATGGCATGTAAAACATGCGTAATTCTTTGTTGTTATTGAACCGTCGTGTTATAATGAACCTAAAGTTAATATATGTTGGTCGGAGATATGGAGAAACCGCAAACAGCTGATGATAAGAATCAGCCTGTTTTGCGGTTTTTTTATTGAAGGTTATGTAATGTTCTCATTCCAAATTCAATAAATAGAGGGAGTGTATTCATAATGGTTACATGTTCAAGTTATCAACGAGCAGATCTTTTAAAACAAATGAGTACAGTACAGATGGATGTGCTGATTATTGGCGGTGGCATTACTGGAGCAGGTATCGCTTTAGATGCGACGACGAGAGGGTTAACAACAGGACTTGTCGAGATGCAAGATTTTGCTAGTGGGACGTCGAGTCGCTCGACGAAACTCGTACACGGAGGATTGCGTTATTTAAAACAATTGGAGATGAATATCGTCCGCGAAGTAGGCAGAGAACGAGCAATTGTTTACGAAAACGGTCCACATGTTACAACGCCTGAATGGATGATGCTCCCATTCCATCAAGGTGGTACGTTTGGTCCATTCACGACAAATATCGGTTTACGTATTTACGATTGGTTAGCTGGCGTTAAAAAGGAAGAACGGCGTAAAATGTTGAATGCAAAAGAGGCACTACAAAAAGAACCGTTGATTAAAAGGGAAGGGCTCAAAGGAGCGGGCTACTATGTCGAGTATAAAACAGACGATGCTCGGCTGACGATTGAAGTCATTAAAAAAGCAGTAGAAAAAGGGGCACGTGCGCTGAACTATGCCAAAGCGACTGATTTTATGTACGATTCATCTGGTCAAGTGAAAGGTGTAATCGTAACGGATCGAATCACAGGAGAAACGTATAAGATGTATGCGAAAAAAGTGATCAATGCTACAGGTCCATGGGTCGATGAGTTGCGTCACGTCGATGGTTCTAGACAAGGGAAAACATTGCATTTAACAAAGGGAGTTCACCTCGTATTTTCCCAACAGGTATTCCCCTTACAGCAAGCAATTTATTTTGACTCGCCTGATGGTCGCATGATTTTTGCAATTCCACGGTCAAATAAAACGTACGTAGGGACAACCGACACCGACTATGAAGGAGATATCGCCCATCCGACAACGACTGTAGAAGATCGGGACTATATTTTGCGCGCGATTCGTTACATGTTTCCATCTTTGCATGTGACAGCTGCAGATGTCGAATCGAGCTGGGCTGGCTTACGACCACTCATCGCTTCTGGTGAAGGAAAAAAACCCGGTGAGATTTCGAGAAAAGATGAAATGTTTTTGTCAGATTCTAATCTCATCTCCATAGCAGGTGGGAAGTTGACAGGTTATCGTAAAATGGCAGAACAAGTCGTTGATTTAGTCGTTAAACAAATAAAAAAAGAAGACGAAATTCTTTATTCCAATAGTGAAACAGAACATTTACCGATATCCGGTGGAGAAGTCGGAGGGGCAAAAGGATTTGCCGCCTTTATAACTGATAAGACAAAAGAAGGCGTCAATATAGGGCTGTCGGAAAAAGAAGCTCGTCAGCTCGTTTCAATGTATGGGTCGAATGTGGATATCCTCTTTGACATCATTCTAAATAGAAAGACAGAAGCGGAAAAAGAGCGGATGGATCTTGTTGTTTTTGCACAGCTGATCTATGGCATCGAGTATGAATTCGTTTATACACCGGCCGACTTTTTCATCCGTCGAACCGGTGCACTGTTCTTTGATATCAATGGGGTAGAGGAACAAATGACTGCGGTGATCCATTATATGGCAAAAGCTTTCGACTGGACAGACGAGCAAAAAACAACGTACACAGACGAATTATCGCAATCATTACGTCAGGCTAAAATTAACGCATCACAATCATAATCGTCTTCTTTAATTATTTTCTTAGCATTGAGTTTAACTGTAAGACAAGGAATATAAAAAATATTTTAGTGTACTACTACAACTATATAATCATCTATAGAATTACCCGTACGTATAGAACACTTGATGATGAAGATTTCCTAAAAGTTCATAATCCATCACCACCTTATGTTGTATATGATCCTTATTTTGACCTTAAACAAACATACGTTCGTGTAAATGGTTGTATATTCCCCTAAAATTTATCAAAAATAGGGACTTTAGTAGGAGTGAGCAAATAATTAGACGGATGGGTCGTAATTTTATACGCTAGGAGTAGGTAAGCTAAGATTGTTCAAAAAGAAAGGCAAATTTCGGATATTCTGCGTGTGCACAATTTAATGCGGAATTGATCACACCGAATAGCATTAGAGATGGTTTTATACGAGTATCGCTATCGTATGCAGATCAAAATACAGAGACGAATGTTCTAATCTAATGTATGTGTTTGCCCCCCACTTTTTGGACACGAAATATAGAAAGAGGAGCGATAAATATGTCCGAGGACAGAATGTATGATGTGATTATTGCCGGAGCTGGCCCTGCTGGAATGACTGCTGCTGTATATGCATCGCGTGCAAATTTGGACACATTGATGATCGAAAGAGGTGTCCCGGGAGGACAGATGGCCAATACAGAAGATGTGGAAAACTATCCAGGATTTGACCATATTCTTGGCCCAGATTTATCAAACAAAATGTTCGAACACGCGAAAAAGTTCGGTGCGGAATATGCATATGGTGACATTTCAGAAGTTGTCGACCACGGGGATTATAAAATTGTTAAAGCGGGCGATAAAGAGTATAAGACGAGAACATTAATCATCGCTACAGGAGCACAATATAAAGAACTAGGCATTCCGGGTGAAGAAGAAATGACCGGTAAAGGTGTTTCGTACTGTGCAGTTTGTGACGGTGCATTCTTCAAAGACCGTGAACTCGTCGTTGTTGGTGGTGGTGACTCTGCCGTTGAAGAAGGGATGTATTTGACCCGTTTTGCAAGCAAAGTAACGATTATCCACCGTCGTGATGAATTACGAGCGCAAAAGATTCTCCAAGAGCGTGCTTTTGATAATGAAAAAATTGACTTCATTTGGGATACAGTCGTCGAATCCATTAATGGAGAAGACAAAGTAACAAGCCTAACGCTTAAAAATCGAAAAACAGGCGAAACAACTGAATTCCCAATTGAAGGGGTCTTCGTTTATATTGGAATGGTACCTTTAAGCGAACCATTTAAATCTCTAGGAATTACAAATGAAGAAGGCTACATTCCAACAAACCAAGATATGGAAACGAACGTTCCAGGCGTATTTGCCGCTGGAGACATTCGCGAAAAAACGCTTCGTCAAATTGTAACAGCAACAGGCGACGGAAGTATTGCAGCCGAATCTGCCCAAGCTTATATCGAAGAGTTAGAAAGCGAATTAAAAGCAACGAAGTCATAAATGTTGCACACACGCTAAATCATAAATTTACTTTTATTTAACGGTACTGTAACCTCACAGAAATAATCAGTCTGTATAATAAAGAGTAACCAATGACCCCCCTTTTTTAAATAGGTATGGTAAATAGCATGGGCTGAAATCGCCTGTGCTTTTTTTGTTTATTTTTAATACGCGTAGAAATAAATCAAGCACAACGGAATGATGGTTTGGAATAGCGATATTTTTATCAGTAGAAACGTTTCATAAGTCGTATTTTTGTTGCTTTAA
>DATGTE010000012.1:0-21592 GCA_035301985.1 Bacillota bacterium | reverse complement strand
CTTAAAAATAAAGGATATTAAAAGAGTGTCCGGTGCATTGCATTTTCCGTCCATTGGATTGTAATAGGTTGTGATTGAAAATTAGAATCCCAGCTCCGTTTGAGCCGGGATTCTTTTGTAGAAAATGATTCAACTTTATGTATGGTTAAAAACATTGTATTTAATTTCACACAGAATTGTGGACTTGACTGGAATTCAGTATCTACTGAATTCCCCTTTGCTTTAGATAAATTAATTATTTCGCTAAAAATTAGTAAAAAAATAAAAGGAACAAATCTTGGTAAGGTTAAAGTAACCACACTATAATTTACGGAGATATTCCTATGTTTATGAGTGTTTCATTTATACGTATAAGGTTTAATAACCCATCCGGTCTAACCCAATTGATATTATAATTAAAATTACATCAATAATAGCTAGAATTCCAGATATTTTACCAGCTGTAGCTCCAAACCATATAGCAAAAATAGATGTTAAAATGGCTATAATACCTAAAATGATTAAAAGGAGACCAATTCTGTTCCCTAGTCTCCCCCTATTAACTGGTTCCCAAGTTTCTCCAAAACCTGCAAGAAAAGAAAATACTTTTTTTGTTCGAATAATATAGCCAGCCCCAATTAAAGTTGTACCGATAATTAGGCCTATTAACAAATCAATTCCCATCTTTTTAGCCCACCCCTTAATATATAATATTTAATTATTTATTAAACAACCTAGCAAAAAAAACTTTCTTTTCTTCTTTTCTGTTGCTATTTGTTTTTTGCTTTTCATCAACTCACTGATTGACTCCATCAATAATTGGTAACGTTCTTTTAAGTGGCTATTTATGTATTATTGCTGCTGATCCACCTTCTCAGTTAATGCTCGTACCATCTCTTTTAATTTCTTGATATCGCTGTCATTTACTTTGTCATCGTTATTTATGTCATTCGTCAATTCGCTACTTGATTGTAATTCAATAACGTTCTGTACAGATTGTTCAAGCGTAACATCGCCACCAGTTCCCCCTAATAACATTACGTATCGTCACGATGTCTTTATCACGATAATAGCGATGGTTTTCACTGTTGCGTTCAATGTGGTAACCATACTGTTCCAACAATGCACTATACATTGCATAATGTTGCTGGTTTTATCTGTAATATCATCGCCATATCGTTTGGACTGTAAACCCTTCATACCATCACCGCCTATACAGAAATAATATCGTCATAAAATGTTGATGTACATACCTTTTTTAAATTTGTATTTTAGCATTAGATCAAACATCTGAAATCATAAAACAAGAATATTAATGTAACAGGATAAGGGAAAAGTGATATCACTTGATGTGCTATCCTAGGCGGTGCCTAGGTTTTCGGCGGGTACATAAATCTGTACTTTTTGTGCATACTCAGCCCATAAAAAAGAACTTTTTATACCAAAAAATGCATAAAAACACATAAAAAAAGATAGATTTAAATATTTGTGCATGCTGGCCCCCACTAGAAACCTTGTTTTTGGGACTTTGTCATAACAAACCCGTAGCTTGCCTTACTAACTATTATCGCTTAAGTATTTAGCTATCCGTATCTTCCAACCAATTATAATACAAATTTATGTCTCGTTTCTTCCCGTCCTGTTCAAACAAGTTTTCTAACTGTAAATAATAATGTTTCGCTTCTTGAATAGCATCACTTGCTTTTGAAAAAGGCGAAAAAATGCTTGAAATTGTTGTTGATTATGTCGTTGAGCTCATCCGTGATTTAGAGAAAAATGATTGGGCATATGATTATCGTAAATGATGTGGGGAACGAGGTGAAAATCACACTTTATTGAATCGATCTTTATAAACATATAAAGTATAGAACGTTTCACTCTCATAAAAAAATGTTAAATCGATCAAATCCGTACACTCCTACAAAAATCTACCATGACCGGAAGTTTGTTTGAATGGTAGATTTTTTCGTTTACTATTGAAAAGGTGTCGTTTTGATTGGTTGATGGGACATCTATAACAGTTTAGACATCGTATATTCGTCAATGAATTGACCTTCCACTAAAAGAGAATGTTTTTTCGTTCCTTCGATTTCAAAACCGACTTTTTTATATAATCCAAGTGCCACTTTGTTTGGTTTCATAACGGTAAGTTCGAGGCGATGGATGTCCTGTTCTATGGCCCATTGTTCGAGTTTTTGCAACAACTGTGTACCGATTCCTTTACTTCTATGCGAATGGATCATGCCCATAACGATATAGGCAGCGTGTCGATTTCTTCTTGCCTTTCCACCGAATGCCATGACATAGCCAATAAAATGATTATTTTCTTCAGCAATAAAAATGGTTGAGTTCGTCTGCTTGAGGACATCATCAATCCATTGTTTTGCTTTTGGGATATTTGTGTTTCTTTCTCCGTTTTCTAACAACATAAACTTCGATTCACTTTCAACTTGTTGCATGACCTTCATTAATTTTTCAGCGTCGTTACGTTCGATTGTCCGAATGTTCATTTTTTCACGCTCCTACGAAAAAGGATGTATAGCTTACAGTTTATCATTCCTTTTCATGATCGTACATGATTCAAGAGTAAATGGTTTACATAATAATCCCATAAATCACGGTTTGAGATGCTTTCATTTATATGTTGAATATGAGAAAATAAAGGAGTATACTTCATGCTATTAAATTATGAACGTAGGACTTGGATGAGGTAGGATGAACGAATGTGTTGTGATGCGGTCTCGTATATAGGCGCGAATGGGTCGGAATACGACATCTTTTGTTGGAAAACTAAATCATTGAATCAGTTTTCACTCATTGGCAATTGCCATGGATGGAGCCGATTACACAACCGACAGAACACCAAATGGTCTTGTACATCGTAAGTAAAGGAGAATAACGTTGAAAATCGGAATTGATAAAATCAGTTTTTATACACCACATTTATATATTGATATGAACAAGTTAGCTGTTGCGAGAAATGAAGAACCAGAAAAATTTACAATCGGAATTGGCCAAGATGAGATGGCTGTTGACCCGATTACGCAAGACTCGGTTACATTGGCAGCAAACGCGGCCTTGCAAATTGTTGATGAAGCAGATCGAGAAGCGATTGATTTTGTTATTTTTGGAACGGAAACAGGAATCGATCACTCAAAATCGGGAGCCGTCTATGTCCATCGCTTGTTAGACCTCAACCCTGAAGCGCGAGCGATTGAAATGAAACAAGCTTGTTACGGAGCAACGGCTGCCATTCAATTGGCGAAAGGACATATCGCTTTACATCCGGAAAGTAAAGTATTAATTTTAGCATCCGATATAGCTAGGTATGGTTTGAATACACCTGGAGAGGTTACCCAGGGGGCAGGAGCGGTTGCTCTTATTATGAGCGCTAATCCGAAAGTGATGGTTCTTGAAGATGAAAATGCTTATTTAACGTCAGATATTATGGACTTTTGGCGTCCAACCTATTCGACGACAGCGTATGTAGACGGAAAATATTCAAATGAGCAATATATTGCTTTCTTTTCAAACGTATGGAAAGCATATCAAGCGAAAACATCTTTAGGATTAAAAGACTTTGAGGCGATTTGTTTTCACTTACCTTATACGAAAATGGGGTATAAAGCATTGAAAACGATCTTAGATGAAGAAACGTCAGATGTGCAAAAGCGTTTGCTTGACAATTATAAAATTAGTACAACGTATAATCGAAGAGTCGGAAATATTTATACAGGCTCATTGTATTTGAGTTTACTTTCTCTTTTAGAACTAAAAGATGATTTAAAAGAAGGCTCACGCATCGGTTTATTTAGCTACGGATCAGGAGCAGTAGGGGAGTTCTTTACGGGAATTTTGCAACCGAATTATCGAAACTATTTATACGTCAAACAGCATGAGGAATTATTTTCATCAAGACGAGAAGTAACGATTCCTCAATATGAGGAAATTTTTCAAGAAACCTTACCGGAAGACGGCTCAACGGTCGAACTAGATATTTCTCAAGATCCAGCCAACATTTGTGTATCAGGGATTACGGAGCATATGCGCCAGTACGTGAATAAGTTACATGAACAAGAAAAATAATTTCTCAAGCGATGAGTAGTTGGAAGCGATACGCAAAAAAGATGAACATGAATCGCGATATCGATTACATGTAATGAGAGAAAATGAACAGCGCCAAATAATTCTCACTGGAAAGGATGGGAGGATTGTTTGGCGCTTCGTATTGATTGATATAAGATTTGGCGGAATGAATCATACCTACTGGAAAGGATGGAGAGGGATGGAGCTTACGCATGAATTAGGATATGAAATCATCAATCGTTTAGCTGCCTATACGGAAGTCAATCTTAATATTATGAATTTAAATGGAAAAATTGTTGCGAGTACAGATCAAACGAGAATCGGACAAATGCATAGCGGAGCCAAACGTGTCATTCAAAGTATGCAACCCGTTATTTTATATCGACACGATGTCAAAAACAATTCGGGTATGAAGCCAGGTGTCAATTTGCCGATCATCCATAAAGGAAAAATCAAGGGTGTCGTAGGCGTCAGCGGTAATCCTGAAAAAATTCGTCATATAGCCGGAATGGTTCGGGCAACTACAGAGCTCGTGTTAGAGCAAATTTATATCCAAAGGCAAATTTCTTTTAAAGAAAGACAATGGGCTCATTGGATTCAACAATTGTTACACCCGCTTGGATTTCATCAAGAACAATTGGAAAGTGACGCCATTTATTCATTACAAATCAATCCGAAACAATCCTGGCGTGTGCTCGTATTTACAGGTCAATCTATTCAAGATGATCTCGAGTTGATCCGAACGGAAATCACTGAACGAAAGATCAACGTGTTATTTGTCCTGCCTTTTAGAGATGATGAGATCATTACGGCTATTCCAGCAACATACCATCGAGTCGAACATTTAACTGAACGAGTTCTAAAGTTGTGCACAAAACAAATTTGGATAGGTGTCGGGAATGTGGAGTACCATATTAAAGGAATTCGTACTTCCTACTATCAAGCGAAACAAGCGTTACAGTTTGCCAATCGAAAACGGTCGATTTCTTATATTAAAGATTGGGACGTGGAACGCTTAATCGATGCGATTTCTCAAAGCGAGTATGATTCTGTTTGTAAAAATTACCAATCTCTTTTAGAAAGTATGGGAGAAGAATATATCCACACGTTATCTATTTATTTTACATGTAACTTCTCTATTAAAGATACGGCTCAACATTTGCATATTCATCGCAATACACTACTTTATCGTTTAGAACAACTCGAGAAGAAAGTAGGGCTGAACCCAAAACGTTTTGCTGATGCTTTCTTGTATCGAATTATTTTACATCGATTGCCTTAAATTGAAATTGTATATATGCACAAATACTTGAGGATATTTTGCGAATATTTCATGTATACGAATCATTGTAAGCGGTGCCAATTTCGTTTTAAATAGAAATAACAAAGGAAAAAAGGAGTCTTTATATGAAAATTGTTGTTGCTCCCGATTCTTTTAAAGGAAGTATGACAGCAACTCATGCAGCGGAGGTGATGAAACGAGGTATTTTAGCCGTTCAGAATGATTGCCATGTCTTGATGAAACCGATGGCAGATGGGGGAGAGGGAACGCTAGATACGTTGTTGTTAGCAACAAAAGGTGAGCGGATTCCAGTTGTGTGTACCGGCCCTTTAGGTGAAAAAATCACGACCTCCTATGGAATGACTCGTAACAAGACAGCGATTATTGAATGTGCTAATATCGCGGGTTTGACACTTGTTCCGAATGAAATGCGTAATCCGGATTTGACGACGACATATGGAATCGGTGAAGTGATGAAAGATGCTCTTGATCGTGGCTGTACGGCAATGATCATTGGATTAGGTGGAAGTGCAACCAATGATGGTGGGCTTGGCATGTTACAAGCGCTTGGACTCCAAGCGTGGGATGCATGCGGGAATGTAGTCGGTCCCTTTGGATCAGATCTGTTAACCGTCCGTCGCGTTACACTTGAAGGATTAGATAAGCGACTATCGCATATCGACATTAAAGTAGCTCGTGACGTCGATTATCCTCTTTGTGGTCCAGATGGTGCAAGTGCTGTCTTTGGACCCCAAAAAGGAGCGACTCCCGAGCAAGTTAAGGTATACGATCAAGCGTTACAAACATTTGGGCAATGCATTGAAAAAGAGATTGATCGTTCGTTTATGAATGTACGCGGGGCAGGTGCTGCAGGTGGATTAGGATTCAGTTTATTAGTCCTTGGTGCTCGGCTCGTTTCGGGGGCTCAACTCATCGCTCAAGCCGCTCAGTTAGAAGATGCCATCCAGGGAGCTGATTTCGTATTAACAGGAGAAGGAAAAAGTGATGAACAAACACTTTATGGAAAAGCGCCTCATTATGTTGCTGAATTGGCTACGCATTATGGTGTTCCTGTCGTTCTTTTATCCGGTAGTCTAGCTGGTGATTTAGAAGGGTTACGAAAAAAGTTTTCGGGATGTTTTTCCATCATCAACGAGCCACTATCTTTGGAAAAAGCGATGCAAGATGCAGAACAGCTGCTCTTTTCACAGACGAAACAAGTGATTCATTTTTGGAATTCCATTCGAAAAAAGGGGTGAAGTTATGGAAGGATTCGGTCTTATTGTTCTCATTGTCATAGGTGTATTATTTATCGTTTTTGCTACGGCAAAATTAAAATTACATCCATTTATTTCGTTGATTGTCGCTTCATTTGGTGTCGGAATCGGTGCAGGTTTGCCACTCATGGATGTTGTTGAGGCTGTAAATGGTGGATTTGCTGGATTGATGGGGAATATAGGTCTCGTCATCGTTTTTGGAACGATCATTGGTGTTATTTTAGAAAAATCAGGCGCCGCCTTACGAATGGCTGAAGTCGTCCTTCGGGTGGTAGGTGAGAAACGGCCACAAATGGCAATGAGTTTGATTGGAGCGATTGTCAGTATTCCTGTATTTTGTGATTCAGGATTTGTTATTTTGTCCTCTTTGAAAAAGGCTTTGGCAAAACGTGCAAAGGTAGCGGTTGCTTCGATGGCCATTGCTCTTTCGACAGGCTTGTTTGCTACACATACGCTCGTTCCACCAACACCTGGACCGATTGCGGCTGCAGGTAATATCGGAGCGGAAAATTATTTAGGGACGATTATTTTAATCGGCATCATTGTGGCGATTCCAGCAATCATAGCGGGATATGTTTGGGCAATTAAGGTCGGTACGAATATGCGTATTGAAGGCGAAGAACGTGACGATTTTGCTTACGATTACGATGCGATTTTAAAAGAGTTTGGAGAGATGCCCTCTGCGTTGAAGTCATTTGCCCCTATCGTTGTCCCTATATTATTGATTGGATTTGGCTCTGTGATTACTTTTGCAGGATGGACAGGCACGATGTTTGATGTTTTTCAATTCCTTGGTACGCCAGTTGTTGCATTGTTTATTGGGCTATTGTTTGCTTTTCTTCTTTTACCGCAATTTAATGAGGAAACGTTATCCGATTGGATTGGCATCGGGATTAAGGAATCTGCACCGATTTTACTTATTACCGGAGCGGGTGGAGCATTTGGGTCGGTCATTAGTGCAACGCCGGTGACAGATTATATTCAAGGGTTCGGTGAACATGCTGTCTTTTCAGGAGCTTTGTTTATTTTCATTCCATTTTTAATCGCAGCCGCACTGAAAACAGCACAAGGTTCATCAACAGCTGCTATAGTCATTACATCCACTTTAGTTGCTCCTTTATTACCTGAACTAGGAATTGCAGGTGCGACTCCTTTGGCGCTCGTTGTCATGTCCATTGGAGCTGGTGCGATGGTTGTTTCTCATGTAAACGATAGTTACTTTTGGGTCGTTAAAGAATTTAGTGGAATGTCTGTCACACAAGCATATAAAGGTCAAACAGCTGGAACACTTGTTCAAGGTGTAGTAGCCATCATTGTTACCTTTGTTTTATGGGTGATTCTCGTTTGAACGTTTCCTTTTGATATGAAAAATGAATCCCGCAAGCACGTAGCTTACGGGATTCATTTTTGATCTATTTTTTTAGGGGGTAAAATCAGACACTTGACTACTTATTCTTTCTTTCATTGTTTAAAAGATCAATCACTTGTTGTCCGAGCTCATGGTTATCGAGTAGGCCGACGAAACGATCGGATTGCGGACCATAAGCATATACATTCACATCAACTCCATCATGTCCACTCGTCGTCCATCCTGTTCCGGACCTCTTGTCAAAAATCTGCTCGATGGCATCGTCAATTTCTTCTGTCTCTCCAGATGCCACATCCCGAACAGATTGAATTTCATCATTTGTTAAATCAAGGTCAATATATTTAGCAAGTACTTCTTCAGGGTCTTCGCCATTAGCTATTTTTTCAGCCATAAAATCGGGTGTCCGTTTTGCGGCTTGTAATGGAGAAGGGTCCCATTTGTATTCGCCGTCGATTCCCATTGCTAAACCGCCTGTAGAGTGGTCAGCTGTAGCAATGACTAATGTATGTGGGTCATTTTTGGCAAAGTCAATTGCACGTGAAAAAGCTTCTTCAAAATCTTCCATTTCACTCATCGCCGCAACGATGTCTTGGTCATGGCCAGCCCAGTCAATTTGACTTCCTTCGACCATTAAAAAGAAGCCGTCTTTGTTCTTGTGTAAACGTTCAAGTGCTGTTTCAGTCATTTCGGCTAATGAAGGTTGTTGTTCTGGACGATCGATTGCTTTGTCGAGTCCGACAGGTGCAAACAGTCCGAGAACTTGTTCGTTGTCATCGTTAAGAAGTTCTTCTGTTGTCTGTACATAACTAAAGCCTGTTTTTTCAAATTCTTCAGCAAGATTACGGTCTTTCCGCTCAAAATAGCTCGTTCCACCGCCTAAGATAACATCGATTTTTGGTTCACCGTCGATTTGATCATCGAGAAAGTCATCAGCGATTTCATTGTAATTGTTTCGTGATTCATTATGGGCGCCGAACGATGCAGGGGTTGCATGGTTTACTTGTGATGTAGCAACGAGACCAGTAGATTTTCCTTGTTTTTTTGCCTTTTCGAGTACGGTCTCCACTTCCTGTCTATTTAAATCGACGGCGATCGCATTGTTATACGTTTTCACACCGGAAGCCATCGTAGTGGCTGCAGCAGCGGAGTCGGTAATACTTTCCTCCTGATCCCAGGAATACGTTTGTTGCATGCCTACAAGGTAATCGTCAAAAGCGGTCTTTTCTACGTAAGGGGTCGATGGGTCATCTTTAAAGGAGCGATAAGCTGTATTGTATGTGGGGCCCATTCCATCACCAATCAAAAAAATAATGTTTTTAATCTTTGCTTGATTGTTATCTGTTTTTGCTTCAATCCCCGGAGCGGTTTCTACGAGAGTTCCGAACATCATTAGGGCAATCATTGCAAATAAAATAAGCTTTCGATGTAGTTGTTTACGGAACAAACGGTATACCTCCTTATATCAATTGTTCATTTCAAACCATACGATACTATAAGACTATTAAGTCATCGTTAATCGATTGTAAAGAGTTTGAAAATCTTCGCTGCCTGCTTTAAAAGAGCTCTATGAAGCGGTTGAATAGATTGCTAAGGAAACCGTTGGATAGTCATAAGGCGGGACGGGTATAGAGTGGGAATACCGAAGAGGAAATTGCAAGCGTGGACATGGAGAATCGTTGACATGATATTAGTAGTTTTCGATTGGTATGTTGTGGATACATTTTATGTCATTGGTTTCATGGATTCGTAAAAAGAGGTGCGATCTTCATTTTTCCATTCATGACGGTTTTTGCATGTTGGTTCAAGGCTTTTATTTGGATGTGGAATGTATTGCCATCGCTCTGTCGCTGTAAATGACTTGTTATTGTTAAGCAATCATTGATGTATACAGGAAGTAAAAATTTAACTTGAAATCGTTCGACCTTGTTTTGTTGAAGTAGAATAGGTGTAATCAATTGTGTACTGATGGCCATCGTCAGCATCCCATGAGCAATTCGTTTAGGAAAGCCTGCTCGTTTTGCCGCATGGTTCGAGTGATGAAGGGGGTTCCAATCTTCAGATACAGTCGCATATTGCTGTATAAGTTGTTCGGTTATTTGGATGTTGATTGTTCGGGGAAAATAACGTTGTAACATGTGGATTACTCCTTTATTTGCACAAGTGTTGTCTCACTTGTGGCGATTGTTTCTTCGTGTTTGGCAATCATTAACTCGTGACGTAAATATTGTTTGTTTTTACGTTTTCGAATGTCTGTCAGTGCAATTAGACACGTATATGTTTCGTTTGCGAGTAAACTTCCTTTATAGGTAAATGTTTGTTCTCGATGAATCAGTGGTCGCGTGTGGGCGAGCCACGGAATATGAATGTGCTTCCAGAACAGAATGGGGTAGGTGAGCGGTAAGACGATATCAGCATATCCGGCAGCTTGAGCGGTTCGGATATCGTAAAACAGCGGATTTTTCTCACCGATCGCCTGACAATAATCAGAAACTTCTTGGCGCGTGACAAGAATGGACACGGGCTCGGTCACGAATGTATTATTTTGGGTCATTGTTCATCATACCTTTCAAATAATGTAGCTAATCCTAGTCCCCCACCAATGCCAAGTGTAGCGAGACCACGATTTTTTCCGGTTCTTTTTATTTCTGTACATAATCGCGTGACGAGAACAGCTCCGGATGCTCCATAAGGGTGTCCAAAGGCAAGCGCACCCCCACCAATATTTAAGCGATTCTGTGGAATATGAAGTTCTTTAATGGAAGCAAGCACTTGAGACGCGAATGCTTCATTGAATTCAACGAGATCGATTTCTTGAATGGTTAACTGATTTCGTTTTAACAATTTTTTTACTGCGGGAATTGGACCGATACCGAGCAGATTCGGATCGACTCCTGCACTTGTAGCATCAACGAATTTCAAAATGGGTTGTAAGCCGAGTTTTAAGCACGTTTGTTCGGACATAATTAGAACCGCGGCTGCTCCATCATTGATTGGACAAGCATTGCCTGCTGTAACCGTGCCCCCTTCTTTGAAAATGGGTTGTAATCGACGAAGCTTTCTCATTGATAGGCGTGGTCGTGGACATTCATCATGTTGTTCTCCATTGACGACAACCATTTCCTCGGCAAATCTGTTTTCTTTTTGGGCTTGCAGTGCTTTTTGATGACTGGAATAGGCAAATTCATCTTGTTCCTGACGTGAAATACGATAGGCTTCGGCTACGTTTTCGGCGGCAACCCCCATATCAGGATCACCGATAAAATCTGGTGAAAATCGTGCGCGTGTGAAGAGAGTCGGAGCGTCATAAAGGGTAAGCGGTTTTTCTAACTTCCAAGGTGCACGACTACTACTCTCAACACCACCAGCTATGTAGATGTCGCCAGCTCCCGCTTGAATATTGCGGCAAGCTATGTTGATGGCCTCCAGCCCGGATCCACATTGTCGATCGACAGTTACAGCAGGGACGTTGACAGGGAGTTTTGCTGTTAAAGCTGTCAATCGTGCGAGATTCCCACCTGGCCCGACCGCATTTCCAAGGATGACTTCGTCAATCATTTGTGGATCGATTTCTGTTTCTTCTATGAGCGATTCAATAACAGATGCACCTAAACGCTCTGGATTAATATGTTTAAACATGCCACCCACTTTTCCAATTGCTGTTCGTTTCGCGTGCACGATAACGGGAGTTGTCATTTTTTTAATCTCCTTACCATTTGCTGATTGATTTCTTTTCGAGCTACTTTCCCACTCGAGGTGTATGGAATTTCATCCACTTCATAAAATTGTTTTGGTATTTTATAGTTCGATAATTGTTTTTTACAATAGTCTTTTAACTGTTCGATCGGAAGAGGTTTTTTCCACTGAACAAAGGCAATCAATTTTTGCCCCCAATATTCATCTTCTATCCCAACAACAACCGCTTCTTTTACTTCTTCTATTTCTTTGATTACTTTTTCAATCTCTTCTGGATAGACATTTAATCCCCCGGTGATCACCATATTGTTTTCCCTACCAACAATCGTCAAGACGCCTTGCTCATTTAAAAATCCGATGTCCCCGACCGTTGCACCATATGGGGTGATGACTTTTTTCGTTTCTTCTAAGTTATTGATGTAACCTGAGAAAGTAAAATCACTTGCCACATAAATTTTCCCTATTTTTCCTGTAGGCATGCGTTCTCCTGCTTCGTTACGAATCGTTATTTTCACACTTGGGAAGGGGATGCCGACACTTTCAGGAAAATGTTTACCTATTTCGCCCGATGTGAAGGTTACGAAGCTTAATTCAGACGCCCCATAGTATTCATAAATCGAGCCATTCGGAAAAAGGTTGTGTAATTCGTTTTTTCGTTTTGGACTCAGTTTTGCACCTGCCGATATAAAAGTAACGTTTTGTTTTGAAGGGCGTTTTGCATGCGTAATGATTGCCCGAAGCATCGTGGGAACTGCGTACATGATTGTCGCTTTCCTGTTTGTTAAAAGTTGAGTTGTATATGCTGCTCGAAAGGTATGCATGAGGCAGAATGTAGCCCCGATATGAAGCGCATGGACGGCTCCGAACAAAGATAAGGAATGGCATAAAGGCCCAGGAGCTAAGATAGTATCGGTTTGATGAACATGAAAAATCTGCTCGACAACCGTAAAACTTTTCAACCATGAATGGTGGCTTCTTATAAAGCCTTTTGGTGAGCCAGTGGAACCAGAAGTAAAACCGATGTAAAAAGGTTCATATGAAAAGGGTTTTCGATTCATTTGTTCTTTGTTGATTTTTTCTTCTTTAATTTGGTCGATTGATAAGGAAGGAAATGAATAAGGTGCTCTTTCCATGAACGACTGACTACGAATGCAGAGATCAGGTTTTACCTCGTTCATCACATGTTCTGCTTCTTTTACACTCCATTTTGGATCAAAAGGGATCGCAATCCATCCGAGCATCACGGTTGCGAAAAACACTTCAAGGAATGCCGGTTCATTATCGATCAAAATGGCTACTTTTTGTCGCTTTTTTCCATTTTTACATGTGTGCAAATACGTTTGAATGTGACAAATGGTGTCATACAGTTGGCCATATGTAAGTACATCCTTTCCATAGATAATCGCTTTTTTATGTGGTTGTTGCTGTGCAATCTTTCGTATGTTGAAGCCAATGCCCATATGTAAACCCCTTTTCTATAAGACGAATCAACTTGTTTTTTGAAGCTTTTCTAACAGTGGATAGGCTTTATTTACTTTTACAGTCATATACGCGGCAATAAAAGCTTTGATTAAATCACCTGGTAAAAATGCTAATCCTGAGATTGCTGTAGGCCACCATGGCAATTTTCCGACAATGGATAGAAAAGTGACTCCAATGAGATAAACGATCACAATTCCACCGATGATATTATATAGGAAGACGTTCCATATTTTTAAAGTGTGCCAGTTTTTCTCTACGAAGTAGCCAATCATCCAGGCAGCGATTGGCCAACTAAGAATGTAGCCCCCGCTGGGACCGACTAACGCACTTAATCCACCTCTTCCCCCTGGTAGTAAGGGAGTACCGACAGCGATTAAAAGTAGAAAAACGAGTAAGCTGAGTCCCCCGCGGCGTGCACCAAGTATACCTCCTGCAAGCATGACGCCTAATGTTTGGGCTGTGATAGGAACGGGAATAAATGGTAACGGAATAGGTGGGAAAAAGCTTAGCACCCCCACAATCGCTGTAAATAATGCGATATACATCATATCTTGTAATTTCATAGTTGAATCCTCTCTCTCTTCGCTCATTAACATAAGTAAAATTATAAGCTGAACGAGCAGAAACTGTCAACCATATATTATGTAGGTTAACAGTTTCTGCTCGAAGTCGATATAGAGTCGATTGTGAGAAAGGGGGAACAGTTGCACTCATGCAAATTTCGATGAAAAGAATGATTCAAAATCGTTGGCATGATGGGTGCATGCTTCTATCAAAATGATGCTTCATTCGGAAACATTATATTTTGATTCGACACTTACTTTTCTAATGAAGTGGATGGTGTCATTTGCAAATCAAGGGCTTGTTCGAGTGCATGTCCGAGTTGATATAGGGTTGCTTCAGCGAATGCCTTGCCAATCAATTGCACTCCGATTGGCATTCCATCGGTTGAAAATCCAGCTGGTAATGTTAAGCTAGGCAGTCCTGTTAAATTTGTCGGAGCAGTCAGTCGAGTGATTGTCCAGCGAATGTGACTTTCTTCATTTTGCTCATCGTCTATGTGACGCTCATTTATTTTTGGTGGAAGTAGTGACATGGTTGGGGTTAAGATGGCATCGACATGTTGTAAGGTTTTCTGAAATTCTCGTTGTGTTAAAGAGCGAACTCGAAGCGCGTGAGCATATTCGAATCCTCTGTTTTTAAAAGCAGTCATCAACCGTTCTTTCACTTCTTCATCCCATTCGTTCGGATATTTTTTTAAGTTTTCTTCGTGAATGACGTATGCTTCACTTCGTAAAATGACGCGTTGTGCCTCGGAAATATCGTCCATATGTAACAGATCAACGGGTACTAAGTTTACTCCTAAATGTTCGAGTTGTTTCATCGTTTGTTTCATTATTTTATGAATATCTGGGTGTAAGCCATCAAAATAAAAGTTTTTCGGTATGCCAACTTTCATATCGCGAACGTCTTGTCCGATCCGTCGCGAAAAATCTTCCTGCTTTCGGTACGTTGCATCGGGATCTTCGCTGTCATATCCTTGAACGATATTCATGAGAAGCGCATTATCGGTAACCGTTCGGGTCATCGGTCCGAGATGATCTAAAGACCAGGATAACGGAAAGACGCCTCGTTTACTTAACGTACCATAGGTAGGTTTCATCCCAACAATCCCACAAAATGATGCTGGAATGCGCACAGATCCACTCGTATCGGTACCGATTGCTCCAAATGATAAAGCCGTTGCGACAGAAGCTGCCGATCCACTACTTGAACCTCCACTCATTTTTGTGAGGTCATACGGGTTTTTTACTGGGCCAAAGTAAGAGCGATCCCCAGTCGGACCGTACGCAAATTGATGGGTATTGTGCTTTCCGATAATAATTGCTCCTGCTTCTTTTAATTGACGGACGATGACTGAATCATTGTCCGGCACAAAATTTTCAAAAATTTTAGATCCCATCGTCGTTTTCATTTCTTTAGTATAAATCATATCTTTTAAACCGATGGGAATTCCATGCAGTGGTCCTTTGTAATTCCCTTGAGAAATCTCTTCATCGGCTTGTTTGGCATCTTGAAGAGCATTCGTATTTACTGTGATAAAAGCATTTAGCTTCGGGTCGATTGTATGGATTCGCCGCATTATTCCTCGCATTAATTCGACGACAGACAGCTCCCGTTTTTGAATGAGATTTCCTAACTCATGTAAGTTTTTGTAAAACAGATTTTTTATTTGCATAAAATCCTCCTGTATTGTAATATTAACATTGTTAAATTTAGAATGCATGTAGTTATTAGTATATTGGTAAATATGGGAACGTTCTGAAGTTCAATACAGAGCGTTTTTTTTACGCCAAATTTGCCGAAAACAGTTAGCTATCCATAAAATATATATTTATGAGGTAATAAGGGGGAATACATCATGCTTAGTACACATTTATGGATTCAATTTATTATTTTCATGCTAATAATGGTTGCTGTCAGTTATGTTGCTGCCAGAAAGACAAAAACGATGGAAGATTTTGCGATTAGTGGAGCGAATCTCGGACCATATGTACTCGGTTTATCGTTAGCAGCAACTTTATTTAGTGCGGCGACGTTTATGGGATATCCTGGTTATTCTTATGCATGGGGCTTTAGTAATTTATGGTTATATTTAGCCATCTTTGTTTCCGCTCCACTTGGCTTTATTACGATAGCAAAAACCGTTTATAAGCAAAACAAGCTACAGAATTCTTTGTCCTTACCCGATTGGTTAGGAGATTATTATAATAGTGATTTTTTACGTGTAGGATCAGGTTTGATTATGTTATTTAATTTATTTTATATTGCGGCACAGTTTTCCGCGGGAGCACAAATTTTTCAAAACATGCTCGGATTAAATTATTTAACAGGACTTGTAGCAATTGCTGCAATCGTCATTGCCTATGTATATGTCGGTGGATCATATGCAGATGTGTATACGGATGCTGTCCAAGCGATTATGATGGCTGTAACCGGCGTGATTGTATTTATATCCGGAGTAATCTTCTTTGGTGATGGAAGTATCACTTCGACTTTTAAAAATATCTCTGAAAATTTAGCCGCGCAAGATGGAAAATTGGTTCAAGTATTTCATCCAGACTCCAATTATTATGCGGTTTCAGCGGTAATCGGTTTGTTCATTATTCAATTTTCATTTTCGGCGCAACCGCAACTGTTTAATAAAGTTCTTTCTTTAAAGAGAGAGAAAGATTTACGGAAGATGATAGTTGTTTATATTGTGGCAGCAGCGATGAGTTTACTCGTGTTATTCGGTGGCCTATATGCACGGGTGGCTGTACCTGGACTCGAAGCAGCTGACCTTGCTTTGTTAGAATATGTAGCTTGGGGATTCCCGGCATTTCTTGCTGCATTTGTTGCTGTTGTTATTTTAGCGGCGGCGCTATCGACGACGGATGGTTTGTTTGTCGTCATGTCAACTGTTTTTGCCAACGATATTTTTAAAAAAGTGTTAGTTAAGAAAGGAATTGTTAACGTCTCAGATGAAAAAGCAGATCGAATTTCTCTGCGCATCAGTCGTGTTGCTGTATTAGGGGTCGGTGTTGCCGCTGCTTTACTCGTCATCAATCCACCATCCTTTTTAGGTGACCTCATGTGGATTGGAATTTCAGGGGTGTCAGCGGGAACGCTCGGTCCGATTATGTATGCTGTGTTTGGTCGCAAAAAAGCCTCTCCACGTGCAGCGGAAGGTTCGATGGTCATCGGTTTAATCACGTATTTGGTCATTGTGTTTACTGGGATTGAACCAAGTCCGTTAGCTGCCGGTGGATGGGCAACGTTAGTAGGAATTATTTCGATGTGGATCTTAGCCTATACGATCAAAAGCCCCGCCAAGGCATAAAAGGCCAGATCCATTTGTCTGTAAATACAAAACATCCAGAAGGTGTTTGAATATGCTGAGGATTCTGCGATCAATGTGATATAGCTAAGTTTCTTAAGATAGATGAATTTATGAAATATGAAAAAGGAGCGTAGATGATATGTGGATTAATTCGATGTTGTCGATTTGGTTGTATGGATTAATTGGTTCAACAGGATTGTTTACATTTCTCTTATGGAAGTTTTACTCTAGCGAGTAGATGTGAACATGTGGATAGCTATACTAGATACTAAAATAAAACCGATTCGGCGCCTCATTCGTCGAATCGGTTGATATGAATTGGAGTCGTGCTATGAATCATTAATAGTAGACAATAGATATAGTAATCGTTTGTATTGCATCACTTTCGATTGGTGCGCAACACAGACGGTGAGCAAATTGATTAAATCTATAAAGGTATGATTGCATTATAAATTATGAGTTACTTGTAGAGCATTCTTTCAATCTTTGTTAAATCGTGTTCGGATAATATTGTATCCACTAAAATAATGGGAACACACAAACCATGTAATGGGATGGGGGAGATAATAAAATCAATCTGTAATGTATTCAATTGTTCATCAGTTATTTGATTAATTGGTTTAACGGTTATGTCGAGTTGATGTTTAAATACTTTCTTCAGTAACGAGTATGTATAATTTGTAATCGAAAGCCAATCAGACTCAATGAGAAGTACATGCTTTTTTTGAAACTTAACATTTAAGTTAGCGGTCTCAACGAGCATTGTAAGTCTTGCAATATCATGATTGATTAATAGAGGTAAACGATTATGCCTCGACCATTCATTACACGCTGCTCTTACTTGTTGATACGTACGTTTGAAACGACTTTTGATATTCTGGCTGTGTAAAATCGTTAATGATTTGAAATAGGATTGATCCATATATCGAAAGCGAAGATTGATGTTTTGATAAAAATTATAGAATGATTGAATGAACCTTGCATTTGATCTTAACGATCCCTTTGTATGGTTTTCTAAAATCTCCATGAGATGTATTAATTTAGATAACTTTTCACGATTCCTTTTTATGTAAGAAAGGATTACATTCGGTTTTCCAACAGCATGGAGCGATTCAAAGTCTATATGAATGGCTAATATGAATAAAAATACTCTTTCGTCTATATTTAAAGATACTTGGAAATCTCTTTCGATAAGACGGAAGATTGGCAATATACTTTCGTATTCTTTTGAATGAATAACTTTATCTCGATAAGTGTGATGAACACCTATATTATGGCCTTGTTGAATACGAAATAACGTATTGTTGAAGAAACATAATAATCGTAAAATAGACATCCTTGAAAACCTAACGTTATATGCTTTTTCAATCTTACGAATAATAGGTGAGTAGTTTTTTTGAAAATGACTCCCATATTGTTTGACGATATGATAGTCATTTATTTTTTTAGATACTAGATCATGCCAGTACACCCGAATAGCACTCTCACTACCCACTAATCGTAGAGGTCTTCTTTTAATGGACAATTGATAGGTCTTTAACTTTTTATCTAATTCAAGAAGTTTCTCTTGTAGTGAACGTCGATTTACATAAAGACAGTCACTGAGTGTTTGGATTGTATATGCTTTTTCACTTAATAGTTTTTTGATAATTTCAAATTCTAGTTGATCTTCGGGTGGTGTACCGCTGAATAAACAGACGCCTTCATTTAGAGGCTTATTTAATCGATAGCCTTTTCCTCTTACTTTTTTTATTTCCCAGTCTTTCGGAAGTAAATCAATTAATGAATTGATATCTTTTTGAATCGTTTTATCCGAAAAATTAAGTTCCCTCCCTATTTGTTTTGCGGTAATCCATCGATCTTCCGATTCTAAAATATGTAAAATATCTTTCTGCCTTGCACTTATTTTTTTATTTGCTAACTTCATAAGTTCCATTCTGAAGACACCTTCTTGTGATTATTTCCATGAATAAGAATTGTCAATAACAAAAGCTCTATCCCCCCTTAAACATTGGATATATAAAGCAATTATAACAAAAAACGACTTTTTTTTAGTGAAAAATAAGAGTTAATAATGAACTTATTTTACTTTGCCAGAGGAATATTATCTCGTAGTTTTTTTGGGATAGGGTGCTTAAACTTTATATGTGGATTTTCATGAATAAAAGTAATTAGTGAATATCCAAAGGTTATGTTTTTAAAAAAATAAAATAATTTACAAGGAGAGTGAGTATTTATACGAGTAAGAAGGAATAGGAGCTTTTTTAAAAGCAAATGTGGACAAAAACCAGTAGTACTGCAACAGGATTATTGTTGAGTTGTTTGTATATTTAAAATAATGGGGGGAGATAGTAAGAAAATGCATTATATCAGAAGATTTCCAAATAAAAAGTTTACTATAGTAGTAGCCATTTTAATATTTTTGTTTTTAATAGTAAGCCCAGTAAATGCTTTTGCATTTTCAACTGTTTACGATGAAGAAGTAGATTACAAGTATATCAAGTATGGACTTTTAGAAGTGAGAGATCATGATGTACAAGATACAGAAGTCAATCTCACGTATTATACTCATTACTCTTTAAATATGCGTTCTAAATTAAAAAACTCTACATTTCATTTAAAAGTTGATGAAGCACTAAAAGATAATATTTTAGATGTCAAAGTTAAAGTTGGAAAAAAATCTTGGACATCAGCGGAAATGTTAAATGATGAAACATATGCAATTAACCATAAAGATGTCTTAAAAACAGGGCTTATTGGTGTAAACCAGCAATTCGATATAAAAATTGTCTTGAATGACAGGATTCAGAATCTAAGTGAAGATTTCTATACGACTGATATTGCTCTTTTTGATAGAAAAAATCGAGTAGTAGTCAATACAACAGATGGCACTTATTTTGAGACAAATGATAAAGAGAAAGTTATAGAAAATAATAATTTGGTAACCGGATCAGGTTACACAGTTGCCAATAATAATCCTAGTGGAACAGAAATTAAATTGGATTACGTAATGCATTATAAATTAAATGCGTCTAAGCATAAAAGAGGTCAATTTCAATTCTCGATTGATGAAAAGCTACTTCCGTTTATTACTGAAGTACGCATTAAAACAAGAGACGGAAAGTTCAAACCCGTAGTTTATGATGAAAATGGAAATTTCGACTATTCTACTAACAGTTTAGTTTCTCATTCACTGATCGGAATTCGTCAAGGTTTTTCAGTGGAGATTAAATTAGAAAAAACTGTTAAAAATTTACCTAATGGAATCTATTTATTTAATGCTTATCAAACAACCGGGGATGGCAAGCGTATCCTAGATGGAACAGATAATAGCACTTATTTTTTACGGTAAAATCTTATTTCCATTATTTACTTAATACAGCGACAGAGTGATAGATTTAAACAAAGTATTAATTTTGTATTCAGATTTTTTAAATGTAGGAGGAGTTGAGAGATTAAAATGAGAAAGAACAAAGTAGATTATAAAAAGAAATTAAACAAAAATCGTAAAAGAAATTTGAAGAAAAAGACTTCTATGGTTGCAGTAGCATTGATGGCCACATCTCAAGCATTTCATCCGATAAACGTGCCAGTAAGTGCAATGGATTTGGATTCCACGTCTCCTAGCTCAATGTCGAACTCTTTAATCCAGCCTTTTTCTTCTAGTGTTTATGATGAAGAAATTGATTACAAGCATGTTAAGTATGGATATATAGAGGTTAGAGATCATGATGTAAAAAAATCTGAAGTAAATCTCACTTATTATACTCATTATATATTAAATATGAGTTCAAAATTGCGTTATGCAAAATTTAATTTAACGATTGACGAAGATTTAAAAGATCATGTTTTAGATGTTCAAGTTAAGTCAGGAAAAAATTGGATTTCGGCCAAGGAATTAATCGATGGAACATACTCAATTAATCATAGTGACGTACTAAGTACAGCACTGATTGGTGTAAATCAGCAGTTTGATATGAAAATTATCCTTGATGATGAGGTTCAAAGTTTAGATAAGGATGTCTATACTGCTGACATAGCCCTTTTTGATAGGGATAACCGAGTGGTGGTTAATACAACTGATAGCACATATTTTAAGACTGAAGATCGTGGAATGAATATTGAAGATAGTAATTTAGTAACTGGATCAGGTTATACAGTTGTAGAAAACAATCCTTCTGGAACAGAAATCATGCTTGATTACACTATGCATTATAAATTAAATGCTACAAAGCATAAAAGAGGGCAATTCGTTTTCTCCATTGATGAAAAATTACTACCATTTATAAGTGAGGTACTCGTTGAAACTAAGGATGGAAACTTCAAACGTGTAGTTTATGATGGAAACGGAAACTTCAGATATGCTTCAAATGACTTAGTTTCACATTCCCTGATCGGGGTTCCTCAGGGTTTTTCTGTCAAAATTAAGTTAAAAGAAACAGTTGAAAACTTACCAAGTGGCATGTATTTGTTTGATGTCTACCAAACAACTGAAAACGGGACAGACATCCTTGATGGTACGGATAATACGACATATTTCT
>DATGTE010000011.1:0-32236 GCA_035301985.1 Bacillota bacterium | reverse complement strand
ATATACTTTACAACTCCCACTGAATTTCCACAAGCCCCACGCTTTTCAAAATTTCATTTGTTCTTGAAAAAGGCTTGCTACCGAAGAAACCTCGGTGAGCTGAAAAAGGACTCGGATGAGTCGATTGAATGATGTAATGCTTCGTTGTATCGATGAGTTCTATTTTGCTTTGGGCTGCTCTACCCCACAAAATATAAACAATCGGATGTTCTTTTTCGTTCAATGTCGTGATGACGCGATTTGTAAAGTTTTCCCAACCCTGTCCTCGATGGGAATGTGCTTGCCCTTTCCGCACGGTTAAAACTGTATTTAATAGAAGAACGCCTTGTTTCGTCCAGTCGACTAAATAGCCATGTTGTGGTGGCAAATAACCTAAATCGTTTTGTAGCTCTTTAAATATATTAACGAGGGAAGGTGGCTGCTTCACTCCAGGTTGTACCGAAAAACTGAGACCGTGTGCTTGGTTTGGACCGTGATAAGGATCTTGTCCTAAAATGACGACTTTTACTTGTTGAAAAGGTGTATAATGAAGGGCATTGAAAATATCATTCATGTGCGGATAAATCGTTTGTGTCATATATTCTCGCTTTAAAAATTCTCTTAATCGCAAATAGTAAGGCTTCGTGAACTCTTCTTCTAGTAAGGGAGCCCAATCGTTTGTTAAAATTTGTTTTCGCTTTCTATTCATCGTATCCTTCCTTGTTTGTAAAAAAGATTTATTGTACAATTTGTTGGTGATAGACTACTAATAATTTAGCATATTCTATTAAAGAAAGTGAAATGTTGCCCTAAGTCATGGTGCGTAAACGGATAGAAAGCAGATGCGCGTCGAGTGCTGACAAGCTGACGGCGATCGGCTTTTCGTAATGCTTCGTCACTGTTTCATTTATGCACGGTCTAAAAGAATTGAGGGGGCCTTTACCTTTATGCTTATGTGAAAGTATTTACCAGCATGTTTGTTCATTTTTAAAAAGGGGAACTGAATAATCATTCCCGATTGGCAAAATTGGACGTTGTATTAATATTTTTAGCGGCAATACATATTATGATAGAAGTGATTGTCATGAAAGGTGGATGGAACAAGTGAATGGTTCACAGTTATTTGTAGAATGGGGAATGGTCCTCGTAAAACTAATCGCGATTGTCATTATTTATTTCATCGTCAAGTCGATTGGTCAACGAGCGATTGAGAAGGCATTTCAAAGAAAGTATAAAACAGAAACGCGATCGTCCAGTCGGAGGCGGACACTTCAATCGATTGTCAGTAATGTATTTACGTATTTTCTATTATTTATCATCATCGGCATTGTGTTTGAATTATTTGGTTTAGATATTAAGGCATTGCTTGCCGGAGCTGGTATTGTAGGGCTTGCGATTGGATTCGGTGCTCAAGGTCTAGTAAGCGATGTTGTAACGGGCTTTTTTATTTTGTTGGAAAAGCAAATGGATGTAGACGATTACGTAACGGTCGCTGGCTATGATGGCATCATAGCGGAAATTGGTTTGCGTACGACGACATTACGAGGGTTTGACGGCACACTCCACTTTATTCCAAACCGTGAAATTACGAGTGTGAGCAATCATTCGCGAGGAAATATGCGTGCCCTCGTTGATATATCGATTTCTTACGATGAAGATATTGATCAAGCAATCAAGGCGCTCCAACAGGCTTGTGAGGAATTTGCAGAAAAAGAATCCGCGATCTTAGAGGGGCCGGACGTACTCGGGGTCGAAGAAATGGATTCCGCAAACGTCGTCATTCGCGTCATTTGCAAAACAAAAAATATGGAACAATGGAATGTCGAACGAAAACTTCGTAAACTCTTAAAAGAGACGCTTGCTAACCTCGAATAGATTCACATTGAGCAAATCGTAATGAATGTCGGTACATGGCTTCGTGAATTTCGTGAATGGTGAAGGTGATTACGTTCCTGTTACCCGTGAATTATATATGTTTGACGATGATTGCAGTAGAGTACGCATCAATTTTAATCTACCTTGCCAGAGTTAGACAGTTTTTGATATAAAAAAGGCTTCAACACGATGTTATATGATGAAAAACAAAAAAAGAAAAGTCTGAAAGGGCGTTTGAGCGAATCGTTTGAGATGATGTAAACCGGAAATACTTAAGCGATGACTTTCTCGGCGTGACGTCTTCACTCACTCCCCTTATAAAGCACCTTCAACGTTAGAACACAACTAGGGGAGCTGTCATTGTTGACAAGGTATAGACAATAAAGATTCGCTCAATTCTCTTCGTATTTGTATAATGTGTTCTTTCATGAGTTGTTTAGCTTGATGTTGGTCTCCCGATGCAATCGCTACATAAATGTCTTTATGTTCTTTAAATGTATCTTCATAACGGGATGGATCCGATAGACGATGGCGTCGAGTCGCTCGTATCGTATCTTCCATATATTCATATAATGTTTTGCTTAAGTTGATAAAGACTGTATTGTGTGTCGCTTCGACAATTGCAATATGAAATTGTAAATCCGCTCGAACTCCTTTTTCAACATCTCCTTTTGAAGATCCCATCATTTCCAAAGCTTGTTTAATCTTTTTTAATTCTTCTGACGTCGCTCTTTGAGCCGCTAAATATGCAGATTCTACCTCTAAAGCTTGGCGAAATTCGAGCATTTCATATACTAAATCATCCTCTGTTTGTAAGATTGTAGAGGACAGTTTATCCGTTAACAGTGACATATGAGTTGTTTTAATAAAACTTCCTTGTCCACGTTTTATTTCAATGATTCCATTGTGTTCCAATGTTCGTAAGCCTTCACGAACGGATGTCCTGCTCACATTAAACTGATTAGCTAATTCCCTTTCAGAGGGCAACTGGTCCCCAGCTTTTAACTTTCCTTTTGCAAAATACTGCTCGATTTTGTTAACAACAATTTCATAAGCTTTTTTCTTCTGTTTCTCCACGATGACCCACTCCTATATGACGCCATTTTCTTGTTTTGAATTGAAAAGATTGTGTTTTATAGCTCATTTTGATTCCTATTCACCTTCATTTAAAGAGAATTAAACATTATTATACATGAATGAAAAAAATAAAAAACGGGAAGATTGAATTTTGTCTAACAATTCCCTATACTATAATTTATTATACTGGTCAGACCACTAACTGATATTGTGTTTTTTGGTTAGACCACGTAACTACATATAAGGGGGAGATTGAAGTGAATCATGAATTACTTGTTCGTAAATTAACCGAAGTACTTCCAGAAAATCAAGTTTCCACAAATCAGAATGTACGTGAATTACATGGAAAAGATGAATCCTATCATAAAACAAGTCTACCAGATGTCGTTGTCTTTCCTACACGTACAGAAGAAGTAAGTGAAATTATGAAAATCGCACAGGCGTATCAAGTTCCTGTTGTACCGTTTGGTCTGGGTACGAGTCTTGAAGGGCATGTTATTCCTTACAATCAAGGGATTTCAATCGACTTTTCTTTAATGAATCAAATACTAGAAATAAAAGAAAATGATTTCCTCGTTAAAGTGCAGCCTGGAGTAACGCGAACACAATTGAATAAAGAATTAAAGAAATATGGACTCTTTTTCTCTGTAGATCCTGGAGCAGATGCGACATTAGGGGGGATGGTTGCTACCAATGCGAGTGGAACAACGTCTGTAAAATATGGTGTAATGCGTGATCAGGTAAGAGATTTAGAGGTGGTTTTAGCTGATGGAACGGTAATTCATACGGGGAATTTAGCGGCAAAATCAGCATCAGGCTATCATTTAAACGGCCTTTTCACAGGCTCTGAAGGAACGCTCGGTTGTTTTACAGAATTAACCTTACGCGTATATGGAATACCAGAGCATATCATGGCTGCAAGAGCATCATTCCCTACGATTCGTGATGCAACTGAGGCCGTCGTCTCTATTTTACAAGGTGGCATTCCGATTGCACGTGTTGAACTGGTTGATGAAGCATCCATGCAACAAGTAAATAAACATAATGACACAAACTATAAAGAAGAACCTACGTTGTTCATGGAATTTCACGGTAATGAGGATGGATTGAAACAAGACGTCCAATTTATGGAGTCCCTTGTCAATGAACATCATTGTCAAGAGATTCAATTTGAAAAAGATCACGCCGCCCGAAATAAACTATGGGAAGCTCGCCATAACTTAGCTTATGCATATATTCATGGATATCCCGGTAAGGAAATGATGGTCACGGATGTAAGTGTCCCCATTTCCGAATTAGCCAATGCTGTCTTATACGCTCGCAAACTGTTGGATGAGATTGGGTTACCAGGGGGAATTCTCGGACATGTTGGGGATGGAAATTTCCATACGCTGATTATGATTGATATGAATAAGCAACAAGAAGTCGATCAAGCGCATCAATTTAATGAACAGCTCGTTATGTATGCATTGAAATGCGGTGGAACGTGTACAGGTGAACATGGTGTAGGTGTAGGCAAACAAAAATATCAACAGACTGAACATGGGACTGCATACGATGTTATGGAAAAAATTAAACGGGCACTTGATCCAAAAAATATTCTGAATAAAGGTAAATTAGTAAATGTTTCTCAAAAAGGAACAGGCCAATGAAGTTTTTAGAAAAAATGAGTGATGTTGCTGGGAAATACTTTGCCTTATGGGTAGTTGTTGTCGCTTGTATAGCTTTTTTTATACCGAAGCCATTTCTCATCTTTAATGGATATATTACGCTTTTATTAGGTATTGTTATGTTTGGCATGGGGCTCACGTTAAAAGGGGCCGATTTCAAACTGATTGTGACGAACCCGATTCCTGTGATGATTGGTATATTGGCACAATTTGTGGTCATGCCACTTGCCGCTTTTATCATTGCTTATGTTATGAATTTACCGGCAGAATTAGCGGCAGGACTTGTATTACTGGGTTCGGTTCCAGGTGGTACGGCCTCGAATGTCATGGTGTACTTAGCTAGGGGAAACCTTCCTCTTTCGATTACAATGACGTCTTTTTCGACAATTCTAGCACCTGTTATAACCCCATTACTTTTATTATGGTTAGCAGGTCAATGGATGCCAATTGATGCACGCTCCATGTTTATGTCGATTGTCCAAGTGATTATTATTCCGATTGTGCTTGGATTGATGGTAAGGCGACTGATGCCTTCTTTCGTAGAAAAAAGTGTTAAAGTCGTCCCTTTACTATCCGTCATAGCCATTATGATTATCGTAACAGCCGTCGTTTCTGGAAACGTTGATACGATTGCTTCAGCAGGATTATTGTTATTTATAGCTGTTTTTCTCCATAATACGATCGGGCTTTTATTAGGATATTATATCGCTCGTTTCTTAGGACTGAGTGAAAGTGATCGGAGGGCAATTTCGATTGAAGTTGGGATGCAAAATTCTGGTCTAGGTGTAGCATTAGCAACTACACACTTTGGACCATTAGCTGCTCTTCCGAGTGCATTAGCAGCGGTTTGGCATAACATTTCCGGTCCAGTCATTGCGAGTATTTGGTCGAAGAAAAGAATTGCCCAACCTTCCGAGAAACCGATTGAGCGCTATAATATGTCAGCAACTGATTGAGAAATTTTCTGCAAAATAAGAAACTTACAACTCGATTTGTGGAGAAATAACATCCGTTTTTTATTCGAGCGGTTTTTGTGAGACATTGTATGATTCGATCATCTGGTCCGTCTTCAAAAACCGTTCTTTTTTCATCCGATTATTTGGTTATGTACGTCTTCTGAAGTGATTTTAATCGAATGACTATCAGCATTCAAGCGTTCTTGATGGTGAGGTTGTTAGAGATAAATAGGAGCCATTTACATAAGAAGATATCCGCTTCAGTTTATCTTTTTCTGTTAAAAATAGCCATAACGAGAAATCCGATTCCAGTACCAATAATCGCTCCAACCCCTGCTTCATCGAACACCATTCCAATTCCTGTTCCGATAAGAATACAACCAACTAAAGCGAGACTTCCACTATTACTATTCATTAATATAATCCCCTTTCAAATGGCCGCAATCGGATGTTAAGGTTGTCGTTAAAAAAGAAAAAGTTCCTACCATTTTAAAAACCGTAACATAAGGTGTGTTTTGGATTGAGCACGGCTCCACCATAACTCTAGGTTAAGCGCGAATTAGAAAAGGCTCTTTTTGTTACTATTATTATAATAAAACAAATAGGTCTACAGAGATGACTCTTATGACCATTGTATGACAACCTATTTGGTTTAGGATCAACGAATGATTTGACTAAAGAGTGCATCCATTGTTGAAAGGCGTTTGAATGGATATCACTTGTTTTCTATTAAACAAGTATAGGTGTTGGGCTATACATATTCAAGTGCAACGTATTTACAACTCATCTATTCCATTTAAAAAACTGTAGAGATCTCGAATGTAGAGGGAAAGTTACGGAATGAAGAAGGTACGAAATCATTCGATGAGGCTTTTCAATTTGTCCCAGTTGATATAGAAGAATTCTTTATGGTCTATTCATAAAGAGGACGGTCCACTCATTAATCAAAGGGACGTCCTCTTATAAAAAGGATTATCTATTTACCTGTTTGAACCTTTATTCCAAATCACACTTCATTGCATTTGCATGATCGGTGTGGACGGTTGTTTATTTTGCGGTGTTTGTTTACGAACAACATCATAAATCGCTGAACCAATGAGTTCTCCTGCCTCTTGGATACGGTCTTGACTGATATGATCAATCGTATCGAAAGGCGTGTGATACCACGGCTCTAGAGCAGCGGTTCCCGGTTCTCTTCTTATAAAGTTAGCCGAATCGATTCCCGCTTCGTGAAAGGAGACGTGGTCAGAAGAACCTCCTTGATGGAGGACGAGTGTGTCATTCTCTAATCGTTCGGCAGCTTTTTTGGAAGATTGCCAGACAAGGTTTGGTGCACCATCCGTAACGTTAACAAAAAATGCTGTTGCATTTTCCCACTCCGTCCCGACCATATCAAGGTTAAAGTTTGCAAGACTTCTATTCTTATCAGACGGGGAAAGTTGACTGACGTAATATCTTGAACCAACTAAACCGATTTCTTCAGCGCCAAAAAAGACAAAGCGTACTTCTTTATCTGTCGGATATGCTTTCATGATGCGGGCTAGTTCGAGAACAACGGATGTTCCGGAGGCATTGTCATTGGCACCAGGTGCATAAGGGACACTATCATAATGGGCTGTTACATAAACAATATCATCATCAGCGGAGTTTCCTTTTGGAGGTTTGACGGCAATGATATTTTGCGATGTTTGCTTTTCTAATTCGTCAATCTTAATTGTAGCTGTAACATTTTCGGTAGCCATTTTTGACAATAATAACTGTCCATCGGCTTGTGTAATGGCGACGACAGGAATCGAAGCAATATTTCCTCCTAAACTAGGAGAAGGAGGTACAAGTCCCTCGGTGTTGTCGTAAATGATGACACCAGCTGCCCCGGCCTCTATCGCATGATCTACCTTTTCCCAGAAAGTTAATTCTCCCCTTTCAATCAAAGCAATGTTTCCTTCTACTTCTTCTGAAAAATCTCCTTTTTCGCCGGTCCCAGAATGATAGAGAACTCCTGTTACTCCATCATCGAGTGTCGAAGCCGATCCCGTAGCAATTCGGATGGACAACTCATCTTCGGAAATTGACGTGGTTAACGCACCTTGCATCTGACTGGGGATATTAAATTCTTCTGTTTGCACTTCATAACCGTAACGTTCAAGCTCGTCTTTGATATACTGTGCAGCTTGTTTTTCAGCTTCTGTACCCGTCACACGTGGTCCAAGTTCTTCACTTAAGTGCTCGATATGTTGCATCGACCGCTCCGAATCAAATCGGGCTGTTATTTTTCGATCGAAGTCTGAAACAGATTGTGTCGGAGCTTCACCAACTGCACTGACGACTGGAGCGTGTAGCATTGAAAATATAAACGCCATAACAGCTATGAGTTTCATCTTCTTTTTCATGTCTTCCATCTCCTTCCACAATATAGTGATCCTGATGCCTACATACCTTTGAAAAATCTACTTTTACGGACCCCCTTTCGATGGATAAAATAGTAGATAATTTTCCGTCGTTCATGAATATATATTTATTTACTATTCCGATAATTTTATGCAATAGGTATTAATGATTGTTTTATGTCGAAAAATGAGATTATTAGGAGGATTTTACTAAGTCTTATAGCAGTGATTGTTGTGCTCGAATGAAATGTTGGATGGGTACTTGAACAGCTAGTTACGTCTTTTTGAAAAAGATAGCCGTAGCCTTTTCAGTGTAAAAAAAGAGAGAAATCATTCATACTACAATGGTAAAAAATTACCAGATGAGTGTCCCGTGTTTAACAAAAAACGTTCAGCATAAATAGACTGAATCGAGTTGTTGATGGCTTATTAAAAGAACGTATAACCTATCTTCATCGCCAACTTTTTCAGAAAAGCAATTTTTAAAATAATTTGACAATTAAATAAATAGGATTTAGAATTTTGGTAATCGTTATAAAACATAAGGCGATTTAGTTTAAGGAACAAGAAAATGATCATTTAGACGTGATGACATACACGGTATTTGCCAATATACTTCGTTTTGGCTTCCTATGAGCAAAATCTCAAATGATGAGGAGAGTGAAGTCGTATGGATGTGCAAGATTGTGTAGCTGTTGTAACGGGTGGAGCTTCTGGTTTAGGGGAGGCGACTGTGAGAAATATTGTTGCGCACGGTGGAAAAGCCATCATTTTTGATTTACAAAAAGAAAACGGGCTGGAATTAGCAACTGAGTTTGGAGGGAATGTACGTTTTATTTCCACCGATGTAACAGATGAGTCGAGTGTTCAAGTAGCAATCGAAGAGGCCGTGCAAATGTACGGTAAAGTGAATACCCTCGTTAATTGTGCGGGAGTCGCAATCGCTAAAAGAACGGTAAGCAAAAAGGGCGCACACGATTTAGAATCGTTTTCTAAAGTCATTCAAGTCAATCTCGTCGGGTCTTTTAACGTCATTCGTTTACTAGCAGAAAAAATGGGAATGAATCCACCGAATGAACACGGTGAACGTGGCGTCATTATTAATACCGCCTCCGTTGCCGCGTATGATGGACAAATTGGTCAAGCGGCTTACAGTGCTTCAAAAGGCGGTGTTGTGGGGATGACATTGCCGATTGCCCGTGATTTAGCAAATGTCGGCATTCGCGTCATGACCATTGCCCCTGGCTTATTTGAAACTCCACTTTTTGCAAGTTTACCCGAACCAGCTAAAGAAGCACTCGGAAAAATGACGCCATTTCCATCACGGCTTGGCCATCCATCAGAATACGCACATCTCGTTCAAAGTATTATAGAAAATCCGATGCTAAATGGCGAAGTGATCCGTTTAGATGGTGCGATTCGGATGCAACCGAAGTAGTGTTTATAGGTGTACCATGTATAAAAGTGGTTATGTGATTATCATAAAATAGAGCAAATAAAACCTTACTCTATTTAAATAAAAAAATAAAAAGACTGTGGAAATGTAAGCGCTTTAAACAGATGAAGTATAAAAATTTAAATACAAAATATATGAAAGTAAGTATTTGATTAATTTTAAAGCTAAGAGCAGGAGGTCAGAGGTTGACTGAATACGGAGTTCATTCATGTTATAAAAGATTAATATTGATGGAGGTATTCACATGAATGTTGGCTATTTAGTCAGTAGAGTGGAAAATCATATTCAGACAATTGATCCTAATAAGGTAGCATTGAAATTAGAAAATGAAAGTTCCTGGACATATGGGAAATTGAATGAAGTGTCCAATATGTATGCGGATTCGCTTCAGAATATGGGGGTTCGTAAGGGAGACCGGATTGGGATTCTTTTGTATAATCGTTTGGAGTATGTTGCCCTTTATTTTGCAATTGCGAAGCTTGGAGCGATCGCTGTTCGGTTAAACTTTAGACTTGTTAAAGAGGAATTGGAATATGCGTTGAATGATTCGGGAACAAAAGTATTATGTTTTGATTACAAACTCATTGACACTATTCAAATGGTCAAAGATGCTGTGCAAGTAGAAGAATATATTTGCTTCCAAGAATATGATCAAAATGTTCCTTCATGGTCAAATTCATGGGAAGTTCTTTCATCTGGCCATCCATCTTTTCATATCGAAAACGCTATCGATAAATCTGATCCCGTCATGTTAATGTACACTTCAGGGACTACTGGAAGGCCAAAAGGAGCTTTGTGGTCACATGAAAATACGCTATGGTTTGCTAGCATGCAAGCATTGAAATGGGGATTTCATTCTCACACAGTAGGTATGACAACAGGACCTCTATATCATGTGGGAGCAATGGAAGATATTGCTTTAGCAGTGATTTTAATGGGAGGAACAGTAGTTATCACAAAAAGTGGTAGTTTTAACATCAAGAGAGTATTACATGTGATTGAGAGAGAAAAGGTAACTGATTGTTTTCTGTTCCCTTTTATGATTTATGAAATGTTAAAGCTACCCAATCTCTTAGATTTTCAACTCGAAAAGTTAAAGACAATCTATTCTGGTGGCGATCCGATTACACCATGGGCTATCGAACAGTTAAAGAAGCAATTTCCACATGTAGGACTCGTACAAGTTTATGGACTGACGGAAGGCACACCGATAGCAACAGCGCTAGATCCACTAGATATAGAGATAAAAGGCTTTACAGCAGGAAAGCCGATGCCATTTACTGAAGTGAAAATTGTTAATCCAGAAGGGCAGTCATTAGGTTTCAGTAAAATCGGCGAAATTTGTGTAAAAAGCCCGGCTGTATCGTTGGAGTATTGGGAAAAGCCAGAAGAAACAGCGTCCACATTTATAGATGGTTGGTGTCATACAGGGGATTTAGGATATGTGGATCAGGATGGATATTTAACGATTTCTGGGAGAAAGAAGGATATGATTCGGAGTGGTGGTGAAAATATTTATCCTGTTGAAATTGAAGATGTGTTAATCAGACATCCTGAAATTCAAGATGTAGCGGTAGTTGGTATTCCTGATCCTCGGTATATCGAAACAGTTTGTGCTGTTATCGTTTTAAAAGAAGGTAAGTATCTGACAGAGCAAGATATTTTAACCTTTATTAAAGACAAGCTGGCAGGTTATAAAAAACCGAGAAAGATCGTTTTTGTTGATGAACTTCCCCGAACAGCTTCAGGAAAAGTACAAAAATTTAGATTGAAGGAGCGGTTTGGAGTGGAGTTACGTCATCTGGATTAAGAAACCTCATTGTACATCTGATTTTTTAACACTGTAAAAAGTGCGGCGAATTATTTAATCACATAAGGAGGAATTTTTTATGAAAATATCAGAATTTGCAAAATATGATGGTGTAGGACTAGCTAATCTAGTCCATAAAGGAGAGGTTTCACCAGAAGAGCTCGTTCAGATTTCTTTAAAGGCGATAAAAGAATTAGATCCGGATATTAATGCGATTGTTTCTACGATAGAGGAAGAAGCATCGAAGGAAATGAAAGATGACATACCTAATGGTCCGTTCAAAGGTGTTCCATTTTTAATAAAGGATGTTATTTTGCATGCGGAAGGCATACCTGTTAATATGGGTAGTCGTTTTGCAGAGGGTACAATTTTTCCTGTGGATAGTGAGTTAATGTCAAGATTTAGACAAGCTGGCTTTATAACAGTCGGTATTACAACGACACCTGAATTTGCTTACAATGCGGCGACGGAATCTCTACTCTATGGGCCAACTCGGAATCCTTGGAATACGAATCATAGTCCAGGTGGGTCAAGTGGGGGTGCCTCTGCTGCCGTTTCTTCTGGAATGGTCCCCATTGCTCATGCTAATGATGGAGGAGGGTCTATTCGTATTCCAGCTTCTTGTACAGGGTTGATTGGTTTAAAACCTACTCGAGGACGTGTTCCCTTTGGCCCATTAAACAGTGAACCGTTCAATGGAATTGCAGCAGAGTTTGCAGTAACGAAGACTGTACGTGATACAGCGACATTGTTAGATTGTGTTGCTGGGCCTGATATTGGTTGTTATGGATGGGCAGAACCCCCAACTGAACCGTATAAAGAGGCCATTCAAAAGAAGGTAAAACCATTGAAAATTGCGTGGTCTACAAAGCCCGCTTCTGGCGTACCCGCAGATGATGAATGTATAAAAGTATTACATGATACGGTAAAGCTATGTGAGGAGCTAGGCCATACGGTTGTAGAAGATTCTCCACAGTATGATGCTGAGCTATTTAACATAGCAACGGTTCGAATTTGGACAGCAAATATTTATCACATGATTCATGAAGTCTCGAAATCGACTGGCCGTACACCGAGTGAAAAGAACATCGAAGCAGCGATATGGTCTTGTTATAAATATGGAAGAGATATGAAGGCTTCGGAATTATTAGAAGCTATTGATACGAATCATTCCGTTTCCCGAAAAGTAGGACATTTTTTCGAGGAATATGATGTTTTTCTCACTCCAACAATCGCCACATTACCAGCAAAAATTGGCCAATTAGATGCTAATCATCAGGAAATCAATGCGAGAGAGTGGACAGAACAAATTTTTACTTATGCTCCATTTACAAATTTATTTAATGCTACGGGACAACCATCGATATCTTTACCCCTTGGCTGGAGCGAAAGCGGATTGCCCATTGGCATGCAATTTACAGGAAAATTTGCGGATGAAACGACATTACTTCAGTTAGCATCTCAATTAGAAGAAGCCAAGCCTTGGAAAGATAAGCATCCGAATATCCATTCATCAAATATAAGAGGATAAAAATCAAAGACGAATAGAGGCGGATGAATATAAAATTTATTTTGTTTTATAGACTAACCCCAATACATAACGTACATGATATGTAGTAAAAAATAACTCGTACAATAGAAATGAAAATCCCTCATCATTTAAATCACATGAGGGACTATTTTTGTTATTATTCCCGTACAGGATTAGAGGAGTTGTTCTAATAGATATTGAATATTCTTTATATGAAAATAAATGAAATGAGAGGAATTACAATGAACCTTGGACTAAAAAAAGATGAAGTGAGGCTTATAATCACGAATGGAAAAATGAGTTTAATCGCGTAAAAAATACATTCAATCGTATGTAGGGATTGATGAGGAACGTATTGAGCATATTGGTAGCACAGCCATTATAGGTATAGAAGCAAAACCAATCATCGATATTTTACTCGGGGTAGATGACCTTACCGTGATGACCTCCGATGTTAGTCACAGAAAGATAGGATTTTATCGACTACGCGTGCATCGTCCTGATGAGGTTGTTTTCGCAAAATTTACAGATGAGACTTTCGAAATCAAAACGCATATCATTCATGTCGTTACGTACAAACGGGAGCTTTGGAACAACTTACTATTTTTTAGGATGATTTAAATACACATGAACATGAACGACAAGCCTACTTAAAGATTAAGCAAGCTTATGCGAAAGAGAAAGCAACAGGTATTAAAGAATACACTGACTTCAAAGCGGAATTTGTCAAACGTATTTTTGCAAAGCGAATGCATTCATCTCAAGGAAGTGAATGGGTGCAGAGAGATGAGCTGAATTCAATGTGTGAAGTAAGGTCGAGATGTTTTTTCCAAAAGGCTCACCCAATAAGGGGGGGCGTTTTCCATTTACCACTATTTTTACTACACGTCAAATCAAAGTCGTTGTGAACGTGATAAGCTTACGCATCCTCCAAATCTTAATATTATTCTTTTGTTTGGTGAGTAAAAGGCAATGAAAACTAAGTGACATGAACGAGAATGAATAAAGACACAAGACTTATTACCCCACTGATTGTACCAACTGAAGTCACGGGCGTATGAGCAGAATCGTTCGTTTGCCCCATTGAAAAATATGATTCATCGATAGTATAATCAAGCCCAAGAGAAACTTATCGTCTTTGGCTCTTTGAACAGATTGATTGAATGGTAATTTACAAACGATAGGATTCCATAACAGTTGATGTATAACTATTGATAACATATCGTACACGATGAGATCAGTTCTTGTTTACGTCATGACCAGCATTCTTCGATCCTCGTTGTTTCGTATGAAGCAAACAGTTCTCAAAAGCTTCGTCTACTTTTATCATCCATCACTTCTTATTGCAACTCTTCTCACGCTCCCGACACAAAATTCACTTTTCATGAATACCTAAGGTCCAGTTTTTTATATTACAACATACATTCAATAACATAATGACCCTCACTGCAGTTGAATAACGCTAGTTTTTATTATATTTACTACGAACTATATGTTGATTTCAAATCATGATATAACGAATAAAATGAATCACAAATATAGAAAGAGCGAGGATAACGGAGATGCCTACTGTGGCACCAAATTGAGCCGGTCCCATTCATTCTAGGGGAGGTGTAGCCCAACGGTCGTGGGATACGAATAGCCCCGTTAGAAATGCTCCACTTACACCCATCATCGTAAACATATAAAAGGCCATTTTATCAAAGTGACTTTCTTTAACCGAAGGATCTTGTTTGGCTAAATAATACATAAAAGAGAACAACATCGCGATGTGCGCCTAGTCCCATGTACATGGGAAAATGGCTCGGTACCCATTTTGTGTTATGCATGGCATTGTAGACGTTGTTAACGCTTTCTTTTCAACTATACTCTTCAACGTTCGCTCTCGAGATAGCAATCACTCACATTTGTCCAATTATGAATAACCTATGACGAAATATTCTCATAAAATATTACACGAAGTATGCTAGAAACGATAGTACCATGCCAATATTATAAACAATGTGTTACTTCATCTAGATACTATGGATGCGTTTGACATCTGAATGTCAACGAAAATGTAATCGCATGAGGTGAATGTAGATGTTACATGAACATGTTAAAGAAAAAATAATAAACATCGTCGGCGTAGCAAATGTACAGGATGACGAGGCGAGTTTACTCGCTTATTCGTATGATTCCACGCCACGATTTCAAGCACTGCCTGATGCAGTTGTCACGCCAAGACATACAGAAGATGTAAAAGCGATTGTAAACGTATGTGCAAACTACCGTGTGCCGATTGTTCCACGAGGATCGGGGACGAATTTATGTGCCGGAACAACGCCACTTAAGGGTGGGATCGTCCTTTTGTTTACAAAGATGAATCGGATCATTGAAATCGATGAAGAAAACTTGACGATGACGGTCCAACCTGGGGTTTATACGAAAGATATTCACGATGCAGCAGAAGCAGTCGGCCTATTTTATCCACCGGATCCAGGTTCGATGCACGTGTCACAAATTGGTGGCAATATTAGTGAAAACTCGGGAGGTTTGCGTGGTTTAAAGTATGGAGTGACACGCGATTACGTACTCGGGTTAGAAATTGTTTTACCTAATGGTGAAATCATCCAGACGGGCGGAAAGTTAGCGAAGGATGTAGCCGGCTATGATTTGACGAGACTGTATGTTGGTGCGGAAGGGACACTTGGGATCATTACAGAAGCGACGTTAAAACTCATCCCTCAACCTGAGACGAAACAAACGATGCTTGTGCTTTATCATGATTTAGAAGCGGCTGCCGAAACGGTTTCTGCTATCATCGCTGCACGCATTATTCCGGCAACACTTGAGTTTTTAGACCAAGCGACGGTTAACGTTGTCGAGGACTTTGCCAATATCGGTTTACCAACTGATGTGCAAGCTGTGTTATTAATTGAACAAGATGGACCCGCAGAAGTCGTTTCTACAGATATGGAAAAAATCGCTCATTTATGTAAACAGCATCGGGCCGTTGATGTTTCGATTGCCGAAACAGCTGCAGAAGCAGAAGCATTAACGACGGCTAGACGAGCTGCTTTGTCGGCATTATCACGATTGAAACCAACGACGGTTTTAGAAGATGCGACCGTTCCCCGATCAGAGATTGCGAACATGGTCAAAGCCATTAATGACATTGCTACAAAGTATGAGTTAACCATTTGTACATTTGGTCATGCTGGTGATGGAAATTTACATCCAACATGTCTGACTGATGCACGCGATACGGAAGAAATTGAACGTGTGGAACGGGCATTTTCGGAAATTTTTCAGAAGGCGGTAGAACTCGGTGGAACGATTACCGGTGAACACGGTGTTGGAGCGATGAAGCTGCCTTATTTGCATATGAAAGCTGGGGAAGTAGGAATCGAGGTGATGCGTCAGATTAAGAAAGCAATTGATCCACAAAACATGATGAACCCCGGAAAAATATTTACAATGACGAAGAGGAATTCGGAGGTGTAAAACAAATCATGCGTACGATGGAAAAACAGCGGATTCAACAGGCTTTTATAGAGACGATGGATGTAGATGAATTGATGAACTGTACGCGTTGTGGATTTTGTTTGCCAAGTTGCCCGACGTATATTGAAACCGGACAAAATGAAGTTCACTCTCCGCGTGGTCGGATTGCACTTATGAAAGGGTTAGTAGAAGGCGTTATTAAGCCAAGTGAAGAAGTGAAGCAGTCGATTGACCTTTGTTTAGGTTGTCGCGCTTGCGAACCCGTCTGTCCATCAAGTGTTCCTTTCGGTCGTTTATTAGAACAGGCCCGTGATGCGTTCCATCAAAATCATGAGAAATCATTCGTGGAAAAAGTAGCACGAAACGTCGTATTCAAAAATATCTTTCCGCATCAAAACCGGATGGTAAACGTGACGAGTTTACTCCATTTTTACCAACGGTCAGGTCTTCAACAAATTGCCCGGAAAATGGGCATGATGAATGTTTTACCAGAACATGTTCGTGCGATGGAGAAAGTTCTTCCCATAGCACCGAAGCGAACCGAGATGAAACGAAGGCCCCGACATTTATTTCCCAAGATAAAACAGAAGAGAAAAGTCGCTTTCTTTTCCGGTTGTCTCATGGACACGATGTTTAAGCCGACGAATGATGCGACGTTAAAATTGTTGCAATATGCAGGATGTGAAATCGTCATTCCCGAAGCACAAAATTGTTGCGGTGCATTGCAAGGGCATAGTGGAGAACGAGATGAATCTCGAAAAATGGCTAAACGAAATATCGAAGCATTTGAAACAGTCGAAGCAGACGATATCATTACCAATGCAGGGGGTTGCGGGGCTTTCCTCGTCGATGTTGCACATTTATTTACAGATGATCCGGCGTGGGCAGAGCGTGCTCGAGCATTATCCGAAAAGGTGATCGACATTACCCGCCTCCTTGTTGAACTCGATTTTCATAAATTGGATTTACGTTTAGACAATCAAGTCATCACCTATCAAGACTCCTGTCATTTAAAAAATGGTCAACATACATGGATTGAACCTCGGAAATTATTACAAGCCATTGATGGGATCGAATATGTAGAAATGAACGATGCTGACCGTTGTTGTGGTTCGGCAGGAATTTATAATATCATCCAGTCCGACATGTCCATGCAAATTTTAGATTACAAAATGGAACAAACGAAGAAATCAAAAGCCACAACGATCGTCACCACAAATCCTGGTTGTCTTCTCCAAATGAAACGAGGGATTGAACGAGAAGGTTTATCCGAGAGAATGCAAGCTGTACACATTGCAGATCTTTTGTTAGAGGCTTATCGGAATGCAATGTGATGCGGTCGAAAGTGATGGTGGGACGAATAGATTGGTGATTTACCCCAATGATTGACGGATGACTTGTCTCATAAGAGAAATCTTTTCATTTTTACACCTCACTTGACTGGCCCAATGATCAGGTAGCTGTTATGAGTCGCACAGTCAGCAAATTTAGCTGTTAATTTACCTTTAAAATAATCTTCCCGATATTTTTGTTGTTCTCCATATGTTCATGTGCTTGTTGGATTTGATCAAAAGGAAATACATGATCAATAACTGGACGAAGTTTGTTGTTGCAAAACAGTTCTAGGGTTTTAGAGTAAAATTCAGATGTTAGTGCTGCTTTGTATGCATCGCTTCTAGGAGTAAGCAGCGTTCCAAAAAGTTGGATCCGTTTTGACATCAAATCCATTAAATTGAACTTTTTTATTTCTGCCCCACCTAAAATCCCTATCAACACCCATCGTCCATCTACTTTTATACTGGCAAGATTTTTACTCCAATAGGATGCACCAATGAAATCAAGAATCAAATCAACCCCTTGATTTTTGGTCGAATTCAATACTACCTCGTCAAAATTCTGCTCTTTATAGTTTATACAAACATCCGCACCTAATGACCGACAAAAATCTAACTTCTTTTTGGATCCGGCTGTTGTAATGACATTCGCTTTTCCGATTTGTTTGGCAAGCTGAATCGCAGCCGTCCCGACTCCACTTCCGCCAGCATGAATCAACACGTTTTCATCAGCACGTAATTGACCGATCCAAAATAACGTTTGATAAGCAGTCAAAAATACTTCAGGAATAGCAGCTGCTTCTTCAAATGAAAGGTTTTTGGGAATCATCATCGCTCTTTCAGCCGGCATCACGACGTATTCCGCATAACCCCCTCCATTCACAAGCCCCATAACGTGCGTGCCAACCTCTATTTTTACACCTGCGCCCGCTTTTTCAACAGTACCAGCAACTTCGACACCTAAAATCGGATTATCTAAATAACCCGAACGGCTTTCCCTATTCATAATATCTGTTCGATTGACAGCTGCTGCTTTTACTTTGATTAATAATTCTCCGTCCTTTGGGATTGGCTTAACGTGATCTTCAACCTGTAATTGTTCCGCCCCGCCTGGTTGTTTAACAGTGATTGCTTTCATGTATGGTCCTCCTTTTATCATACGGATAGCTTTTTTACCCTTTCAGAAAATGTTAACATTCATTCTTATCTACCTTCGTGTTGTCGTATATTTTTATCGTCTATAAGTTTGAGTACAATTCTTTACAATCTCACAGTCATATTAACATGTGCTAGCGAATATTTGTAATGATCGAAGCTTTTCAGATAAGCAATCAGGTTAGTGTGGCCCATGTAAAGGGTGCGGCTAATGTGGGCGGAATTAAACAGGGACGGATCAAATTTTTGCTTATCAGTATCGGGGTCTCTCTTTTTTGAGCTGGTTTATATATGAATTTTTCTCCTTTAATCTAGGCATAAGGTAAGCAAATTTGGTACCAGCGTTTAATGCGTTCTTATGAGCCATGTAATTTCCTATATCGTATTGACGGGATTTTGAATTTTTGTTAGATTTAAAATAATAAAATAATAACTGCAAAATCTAATTGACTCTTTTGTGGTAAAAAGAGCAGGTCTTAGATTGTAACCAGTTAGATGAACAGATCGTGTTTGGGCATGTCATTCTGATTCATTTTAACTGGTCTTTTCATTAAAAATTGCAATGAAAGGGGAGATGGATAACCGATATGTTCATCCTATGCGGAAGTATGTAGAAATTGTTAGGTACGTTTTAGCGAAGTCGATTCTTCGTCAAGATTAAAAATGGCTCTTATGATTTTAACGCATTGTACCAGACTGACATAAGGCGACGAAATGTTAAGGGGGAGGGATGGGTTATGAAAGTAGCAGACTTGATCTTTATCAATGGGAATATAAGGACACTCTGTGACGGGGAAGAAAGGAAACAGGCACTTGTTGTACAAGAAGGAAATATCGTTTATGTCGGAAATGAGAGGGAGGCTTTAGCATGGAAGGGTGACCAAACGCAAGTAATTGACCTACGGGGAAAAACGATGTTGCCCGGGTTTATCGAGAGCCACGGTCATCCAACTGTCTATGGAATGAACTTGTTGGAAGTGGACTGTCGACCCATCGAGACACCTTCGATTGAAAGCATATTAGACAAACTAAGTGACGAAGTGAAACGTGTTCCACAAGAGCAATGGATTAGAGGTTGGGGCTGGGATGACAGTCAATTAGCGGAAAAACGTTTTCCGACTCGCTGGGATTTGGATCGAGTCGCTCCCGAACATCCAGTAGTTTTGAAGAGAACGTGTAATCATATGGTCGTCGTGAATTCAAAGGCCCTTGAACGGAGTGGCATTACGAAGCAGACGAGGAATCCGATTGGAGGCCATATTGACCGCGATGAAAAAACAGGAGAATTAACAGGACTGTTACAAGAGAAAGCTCAAGGATTGGTAAACGCACCCGAATATGATGTGAATCAGCTGATCCAAGGAATGAAATTAGCCGAGCAACAATTTCATAAATGGGGAATAACGACAATCCATGATATGTCGACACAAACGAAAGATTTACAAGCCTATCAAATCTTACTGGAACAGGACGAATTGAATGTACGTATCAGGCCTTGGATCTGGGCCATTGATCAAAATGGCTGGAAAGGGCAATTGAATGATGTACTTCATGTTGGTATGCGCAGTGGTTTTGGAAATGACATGTTAAATATTCAAGGAATGAAGTTCATGTTAGACGGTGGCATTGGTGGTAAAACAGCAGCTTTACGGCAACCGTATCAAAACGATACGAACCGAGGGATTTTATACAACACGGTTGAGGAAATCGAACCTCTTTTTTTCAAATCGTTACAATCTGGATTGCGTATTTCGGTTCATGCCATTGGCGACCGAGCGATCGATGTCGCTATTCGATCATTCGAAAAAGCACACGGAAAGCTTGATATTACAAACATGAGAAATCGCATTGAGCATTGCATCATGCCGACAAATGCACACCTTGAAAAAATGAAAAAAATGCAACTCATCGCTGCATCTTCAATCGGTTTTTTGTATCATCTTGGTGATAGTTATATGAAGAATGTTGGGGCAAAGCGAATGAAGCAAATCTTTCCACATCGATCTTTTCAGGAGCATGGAATCATCGCTCCAGGAAACTCAGACTTACCCGTTACAGATGGAAATCCGTGGGCAGGAATTTATGCGGCTGTAACGAGAAAAACGTTATCGGGCCAAACGATTAACCCACATGAAAAGATTTCTGTATCGGATGCCTTGAAAGCGTATACATCAGATGCAGCATATAGTTCCTTTGAAGAGAAGAAACTTGGTGTATTAAAACCATCAGCTAAAGCCGATTTAATTGTTGTTTCGGACGATCCTTTACAAATTGATGTTGATCAATTAAAGGATCTTGAAGTAGAGCAGACCTATGTAAATGGAAAGCGAGTCTATTCCAAGTCGTTACGAGAGGAAAAAGGATATGTTTAGTGAACGAGAAAAGATCATTTTAGGCGTTATTGTAGTTCTATATTTTCTCTTTTTGTTTGGTGTTTCTCTCTTTATAAGCCGAAAGATTAAGACGTATGACGATTATAATGTTGCGGGGAGAACCGTATCGATTTATCCTCTTATTTTAACATTTGTTGGTACAGCTATTGGTGGCTCAACATTGCTCGGTTACATGGAAAATGGCTACCGATTTGGTATGGGACAGCAATGGTTAAATTTAGGGACACTTTTTACAGGTAGCCTGATGGCCCTATTTATTTTGAAGCGGATTAGAAAGTTTGGGGAAAAATATAACATGGTTACGATTGGTGATTTCACCGCCTTACGATATGGCGAAAAAGCTCGTGTGCCGACAGTGATTAGTATTTTGGTAGCTTACTGTGCGATTACAGGGATGCAATTTGTTGCGATTGCTACAATTTTAAATTTAACATTAGGGCTAAGTATGATAAAAGGAATACTTGTTGGATGGATATTACTCACACTGAAAACATACTTTGGTGGTTTAAAAGCGGTTATTTGGCAAGATGCTTTGCATGGAACGATTCAAACGGTTGGTATTGCAACACTTTTTGTTATTGTCTTCATAGCGGTAGGGAATTGGGGAGATCTTTCTGTAAAGGCTAAATTATCCGATGGTAGTAACATGTTAAATGTGTTTAATATATCAATCGGTGAAATATTTGTCTACGTCCTTACGATTGGTGGCTATCAATTTGTGCGTCAAGATTTATGGCAACGTTTTTGGGCTGCAAAAGATATAAAAACAGCTACAAAAGGATATTGGACATCTATTATTTTAAGCTTTGTAATCGGAGCGTTTGTTATTATGATTGGTGTATTAGGGAACGTGGGGTTGAATCTTAAAAATATCAATCCAACTCTTGTGTATTATGAAGTCATTGGGAGCTTACTTCCTTTTCCTATGATCATAGTTATGATTATTGCATTGCTTGCAACAGTGATCTCTACTGCAGATTCGTTTTTTATTGCGGGTGCTTCTTCAATTGTAAACGATATCATCAAGCCTAAGGTAAAAAAAGTTACTAATAAAAAGATGTTGCTTTATAGCCGATTGTCTGTTGCGATTGTTTCGATTATTGCTCTATTATTGGCTTTATATATACCGCAACTCGTTAGTTTGTGGGTAGCAGGGACTGCGATGCTCGTCTCTGGTTTACTTGCACCTGTATTATTTGGTCTATTTTGGAAGAGAGCTACGAAAGAAGCTGGCGTGTTATCCATGTGGACCGGATTAATCGTTGCAGTGATTTGGCAAATTGCCGGGCATCCCTTGGGTCTACATCCAGTATTTATTGGTTTGCCTTTATCGATATTCGTTTTAGTTATTGTTTCATTGTTCGTGACATCAAATAAGTCATTCAATTTGTTAAAGAAAATGGATAGATCGGTTGGTGATTAGGTGGATCATTTATATGTAAATATGAAGCGTTTAAAAAACACGATAGATATAAGTTCTCAAATAGGTACGACTTCTAATGGTGGTCTATGTCGGCTAGCATTGTCAAAAGAAGACCGAGAAATGCGAGATACATTCTTAGAATGGTTAAAGGAAGAAGGATTGGTAACAAGAGTTGATGATTTTGGGAATATATATGGGAGAAGAAGAGGAAAAAAGAAACTTTCGCCCGTGTTAATTGGTTCTCATTTAGATACTCAACCGAGAGGTGGTCGGTTTGATGGTATCCTTGGTGTACTAGCGTCACTAGAGGTAATTCGTACTTTAAATGACCACGGAATTGAAACAGAAAGACCAATTGAAATTGTAAACTTTACAAATGAGGAAGGTGCAAGATTTGAACCTCCTTTATTAGGATCAGGTGGTTTAGTTAAAGTATTTGACCGTGATTATGTTTACCAACGTAAAGATCGAGTTGGAAAAACATTTCTAGAAGAATTAAATAAAATTGGCTATCAAGGTGAAGAAAGCAATAGAATTCAGGACATCCACTCTTTTATAGAGTTGCATATCGAGCAAGGACCTATATTGGAGCATGAAAATATTTCAATCGGTGTAGTTGAGGGAATTAAAGGGATGACATGGCTAGAAGTTCAGATCAATGGCGAGTCAGGACATGCAGGTCCTACTCCCATGTCACTGCGAAAAGATGCACTTATTTGCGCTTCTCAACTCATATTACACGCGGAAAATAAATGTAAGAAGTATGATCATGACTTGACAATAACATCAGGAAGAATATCGGCTATACCCAATGTTGTCAACAGTATAGCAGATCAAGTCATTTTCTCATTAGATGTGAGGCATCAGGATAATGAAATGCGTGAAACATTTATACAGGATATAAAAACAGATTTTTATGATCTGGCAAAGGAAAGTGGCCTAAACATTGAAATGAAAGAAATATGGAAAGTGAACTCAACCATTTTTAATTCAAATATCGTAAATCTTATTGAATACATTTCTGAAAAACTTGGCTATTCATTTAAAAGAATGACCAGTGGAGCTGGTCATGATGCAAAATATATAAGTCGTGTCGCTCCTACAGGGATGATTTTTATACCAAGTGTCGGTGGGAGAAGTCATATTGAATCGGAATTAACGTTAGACCGAGATATTGAAAAAGGTGCTCATGTGTTATTGCATAGCGTGTTAGATCTAGCAAACTCTTAAACATATGTTTACCGCTCAATGATGATTGATTCGTTGTAAAAGTAGTTCAACATACAGAAAATAGGGTTTAATTTATAAAATCGCTTGACAATTCAAAGAATTTTATGTAGCTTATTAAATAAGCTTTCAATCGAATAAACTATCCTTATCAAGAGTTGGGAGAGGAAACTGGTCCAATGACCCCGCGGCAACCGTCATTTTATGAAAAGGTGCTACATCCAGCAGACATCGTCTGAAAGATAAGGAAGAGTATCTATTGTTTGTTGAAACCTCTTCCTTATGGGAGAGGTTTTTTGCATGATATTAGCAAGATATAGATACTTTGTTATGAAAAAAACCTAGTACATTTATACAATTAATAGGAATTAAAAAGAAAATGAGGGATGACGATGCAGAAAAAACAAATTCATTTAAATGCTTTTGCACAAAATTCGGTATCTCCACACGCGATTGGATTATGGAAACATCCAAAGCATGAGGGATCCAGGCACGGTGATTTAGATTATTGGGTTCAATTAGCAAAGTTGTTGGAAAAGGGAAAGTTCGATACGTTGTTTTTAGCCGATGTTCTTGGAATTTATGATGTATATCAAGGAAGTTATCAAACAGCAATCGAACAAGCTGTTCAAGTACCGGCGCATGACCCCCTTCTGATTATATCTGCGATGGCGCAAGCGACGGAGTCACTTGGTTTTGCAGTGACCGCTTCAACAACGTATTCCGAACCGTACAAATTGGCCAGGCAGTTTTCAACATTGGATCATATTACAAAAGGACGTATTGCTTGGAATATTGTCACTTCTTATCTTGAAAGTGAAGCGGTCAATTTAGGATTGAAAACGAGGATTGAACATGATGAAAGGTATGAGCGCGCGGACGAATTTATGGATGTCGTTTATAAATTATGGGAGAAAAGTTGGGAAGATGATGCTGATGCGGTTATTCAAGATGTCGAAAGAGAAAAATTTGCAGATGCAACGAAAGTGCATCCGATTCGACATAAAGGCGATTATTTTCATGTACCTGGGATTCATTTAGTGGAGCCATCTTCACAAAGGACGCCGGTATTGTTTCAAGCAGGAGCCTCTCCAAGAGGAAGAGAATTTGCAGCAAAACATGCAGAGGCTATTTTTACAGATACACAAAATTCGAAAAATGCCGTTGAAGAATTACGTCGTTTTTCAGATGATATTCGCCAACGAGTTGCAACATACGGTCGAAATCGCAAAGACATTAAAATCTTTCCAGGACTTGTTCCCATTGTCGGATCAACGGAGGCGGAAGCATTAGAAAAATACGAATATTTAAAGAGTCTTGTCGATTATGATGGTGCACTTGCTTTATTGTCTGGCCATACAGGTGTTGATTTATCTGTATATGATCCTGATGACTACGTTGAAGACATGAAAGCAGGAGCCATTCAAAGCACATTCCAAAGTTATACATCAACCAATCCAAAATATAAATGGACGATTAAAGATGCGGTGTTACATCACGGGTTGGGAGCAGGCTCAACAACAGTTGTTGGTACTCCAGAGCAAATCGCAGATCATCTAACCAAACTTGCCTTAGAAGGAGGGGCGGATGGTTTTAATATTGGTCAAACGGTTATACCAGATACACTTTCCGAATTCATTCACGATGTCGTACCAGAATTACAAAATCGAGGCATCTATCGAAAAGACTATGAAAGTAGTACGTTACGAGAACATCTTTTTGGGAAAGGACAAACGACGTTAAAAGAGTGTCATTACGGGAAAAGTGTCACAATCCAACAACAAGAGAAGTTAGAGGAGGTCTAATGGATGGAAGCATTTTTTATTCAAACTGAACGGCAAAAAGAAATCGTAGAAAAAATTCAACAATACATTCCAATTTTTCAAGAACGCGAACGGTCGTCAGAGCAATTAGGAAGCTTTTCTTTTGATAATGTAAATGACTTAAAAAAGATTGGCTACACAAAATTACCCTTGGAAGACTTATCTACGTATGAGCTCGTTTTATTTCAAGAGAATATTGCTCGAGGTGATGGTTCAACGGCTTTGGGAATAGGTTGGCATGTAAGTACTTTACTAGATTTACAAAGGGATAATAAATGGCCGAAAGAAATCTATCACAATCTATGTGAACGTGTGAAAGAAGGAGCACTCATTAATTACGTATTATCAGAACGTGGAAAAGGAAGTCCAACCCGTGGAGGAAGGCTTAGCACGAGAGCTCATCGAGTAAAAGATGGTTGGGAAATTTCCGGGCGAAAATCATTTGCATCAATGGCACCGGTGCTGGATTATTTGATCGTGAGTGCTCAAGTAGAAGAAGAAAACGAAGAATCTTTATTTTTAATCCCTAGTCATGTGGAAGGTGTACGAGTCGATGAAGTATGGGATAGTGTCGCATTACGAGGAACCGCGAGTCACGATATTGTGTTGAATCGCGTCACTGTTCCTGACTCCTATTTAGTCGAGAAGAAACCAATAGCAGCTCTAGAAAATTCAACGGGCGGTTTTTTACATATTCCAGCTTGTTATTTGGGAATTGCTCAAGCGGCGAGAGATTATGCACTTTCATTCGCTTCAAATTATAAACCGAATAGTTTAAATCATCACTCAATTCGTACGGTACCTCATATCCAAATGAAAATTGGCCAAATCGAATTACAGTTAGCACAGGCACGTCATTTATTATATAGCGTGGCTAAAAAGTATGATGAATTGAAAGACAAGCAATCGTTATACTCGCATTTAGCAGCAACAAAGTATACGGTAACAAACCATGCTATATCGATTGTAGATGTAGCGATGAGAATTGTCGGTGCACGTAGCTTATCAGAGAAAAACCCGTTGCAAAAGTATTATGTCAACGTGCGAGCTGGATTACATAATCCTCCCGCTGATGATGAAATTCTATCTTTTCTTGCGGAAAAAGCACAATTTAAAGAGTTAACAGAAGCGATAAAAGTATGAAAAAGATATTGCTAGTTTCATTAAACCTCTTTACAATTCGTTTTCAATGCCCTTTCTTTTAAAAGAACGTGAAACGGCCATAAATATAAGCTCATTTACCTTATCAAATATAAATAAACCAAAATGTGGAGTGATGAATGATGATAAAAAATATAAATCAAACAGAAAAATTTAAAAAAGTAATGGGTAATTACCCAACGGGAGTTACGATTGTGACGACAAAAAATGAAGAAGGATTACCGGTTGGTTTAACCGTTAATTCATTTGCATCTGTTTCGTTAGAACCGTTGCTTATTTCCTGGTGTATTGACAAAAGCGCTTCTTCTTTTGATGTATTTAACACAACGAATCAGTTTGCGGTCCACATTTTAGCCAGTGAACAAGAAGATCTTTGTCATTTATTCGCACGAAAAGGTGCTGATCGTTTCAACCAATGCGCATGGATAACATCTGAATTACAACTACCGATTATTAAAGATGTCTTTGCGGTTTTGCAATGTAATGTATTTCAACGCGTGGAGGCCGGAGATCACCAGCTTTTAATCGGAAAAGTCGAACATATTGAGCAAGCAGAAAAAGAACCCCTCCTTTACCATCGGAGAAAAGTCGGTTCGATTCCGAACGATTTTTATATTTAATTCGAAAGTAGATGTTGTTCTACGAATTATTTCACCATTTTCGGATTCCTATTTTTGACGGGAATCCGAATGGTGATGAAAATTAGCTCAATGGTTATGTTTTCATATAAAACAAGAACCCCTGCTCTCCATACGATTCCTTCACTGTTCGTTACGGTTATGGTCGCAGCGGTGTCTCTGCGCACACACCTCATTATCAATTTTTCCAATCCATATTTCTCCTTTTTGAATACGAATATGAGATGAAGAGTTTTGAACGGCTAGCTTTTTTATAAGATCGAATGATAGATCACGTTACTGTCTATTCCTAAGTGGACAAAGGTTTGTGAATAAACATATTAATTTTACTCTTGAAAGTTTGGGTTACACGTGTTATTTTGTACGATCAACGAATCGTAATTACATATATATGCATGAGATATTGCCGACAAAATTAGACAAAATTCATTCAAAATATTACAATGGAATAATAAAATATTAGTTTGTTTCATCAAAATTGGTGAAATGGGTAGTGAGGAGTATTTGACATGTCACCGAATCAGATTGGTTTTACATTACTTTATTTAGGGCTATTTTTACTCATTGGAAAATGGCTTCGTATTAAAGTAAAATGGATGCAAAATTTATTTTTACCGTCATCGATTATTGGCGGATTTGTAGCACTATTATTAGGACCACAAGTATTAGGAAAGATCATGGCACTGTTTGTCGATCATGATTCTTTTTTTGTGAATGGAATAATTCCTGAAAACGTAACGGAAGTGTGGAGAGTACTACCGGATTTAATGATTAGCGTCGTATTTGCGACTCTTTTTCTCGGTAAAACATTACCTAGCCTATCTAAAATCTGGGGATTGGCAGCACCCCAACTTTCTTTCGGTTGGACGATGGGGTTTGGACAATATGTAGTCGGGATATTGGTTGCCGTATTAATTTTAAATCCGTTTTTTGGCTTACCACCAATGGCAGGTGCTTTGATTGAAATCGCTTTCGAAGGTGGGCACGGAACGGCAGCAGGGATGGCTGGAACGTTTGAAAAATTAGGTTTTTCTGAAGGGTATGACTTAGCCCTTGGGTTGGCAACCGTTGGGTTATTATCTGGTGTTGTTGCAGGAATTATCTTGATTAACTGGGCGGTCCGCAAGAAGAAAACGAAAGTGATTACGGATGTGAAAGGATTTTCTAAACTGAGGAAACAAGGAATCATGGAGTTCCAAAATAGAGAGCCAGCAGCTAGCATGACAGTTCGTCCAGAATCCATTGAGCCCCTTTCGTTACATTTTGCGGTTGTAGGCTTAGCCATTCTCGTTGGTTATTTGATCTTACAGTTTTTGGTTTGGGCTGAACGTGTCACCATTGGTTCAGATTTTATGACGTATATCCCACTTTTCCCGTTAGCGATGGTAGGGAGTATTTTCGTGCAAGGCGTGCTTACGAAAATTGACCGAACTAAATTAATGGATCGACGTATGGTGAATCGCATTCAAGGATTTGCTTTAGATATCTTAATCGTGTCGGCGATTGGGACGATCTCATTAGATGTTATTGGGCAATATATTGTGCCATTCTTATTACTCGCAGCAGCGGGAATTGCTTGGAATATTTTTGGTGTACTTGTACTAGCCCCACGTATCTTGCCGTCTTTTTGGTTTGAACGAGCCATTGGTGATTTCGGTCAATCGATGGGGGTTACAGCGACAGGTCTTTTACTAATGCGTGTTGTTGACCCAGGTAATGAATCACCGGCATTTGAGAGTTTTGGTTACAAGCAATTAGTTTTTGAACCTTTTCTCGGCGGTGGTTTAGTCACTGCTCTATCTGTTCCGTTCATTTATGAATTTGGAGCGGTACCTTTTTTAGTTTTCTCTATTGTGATGTGTCTTATCGGGTTATTGCCTGGTATATTCTATTTTGGGAAAAGGCCAGCTTAACGGTTAAAATGGGATGACCCACGACGTAGTGTTTGAATCGTGCATTATATACTCCAATAAAAGACGAGAAGATTGTTAAGATCTTCTCGTCTTTTTTTATGAAAATGGCTGGATTACCATCGAATCATTCATAACGGTTTGTTATATGTTTATAATGAAAAGTTATTATAAAATGATTCAGAAAAGTGGTATTATTCAATACAAATAGATAGGATGTGATTTACTCTACCGTGGCATATACCGTAATCTAATAAATATTTGTAGAGGAGAAATGTTCATGAAAAAGCACGAGTTACAAAAAAGGCTACCGTTACACGACTCCGTAACACCAAGTGGAGATGCGACCTCGGAACAGGATTTACCGACCACAGGATTTGAGGATCGTGATGGAGATCGTTGGACAACGCTTTCTGAAGAGGAGCAATTTTTGACAGAGATTGCCCAACGGTCTGAACGTATGACGTACTCTGAAGTAGGACAATCCGTTGAAAAACGACCGATTTACTTGTCTCGCGTAGGCTATCCGAAACCGCCCGCTGATGGAAAAATCGCTACGGGGCGGAATATTTTCATCGCTGGGACGCCTCATGGAAATGAGCCGGCTGGCAGAGAAATGGCTCTACAACTCATGCGTGATTTAGCTTTTACAACGGATTCAGATCTGTTGAATCAGTTGAAAAATGTCACGGTTTTGTTGATGCCAACACCAAATCCAGACGGTCGAGAAGCGAATAAACGTGGCAATGCTTGGGAAATGGATAACAATCGTGATCACCTCAATTTAAAATCTCCAGAAATGCAAGCAATGGCAAAAGTGATGAATGAATTTCAACCAGATCTTACGGTAGATGCACATGAGCGGCCGAGTGGTTCTAATCCACATATGGAGATGGTTTGGCCACGTAATTTGAATATATATGAGCCATTGCGTCAGTTGAGTCAGGAAATGATTGAGGACTATTTAATACCAGATGTTGAGAAAGCAGGCTTTACGACTGGTATTTATGGTTCACCTACTTCAAGTACGAATGGAAACGAGCGTGTATTATCTAATATGCTCGGTTTGCGACATAGTATGGGGTTGATAACGGAGTCAGCTGGTAAACAGTCGACAAAGGATCGTGTCGAGATGCAGCTTGTTACAGCTTATTCTATCTTGCGCTTTTATCGCGAGAGACAACGTGATGTAGTTAAGGCCGTAACTGAATCTCCACAGTTTCGTGCGGCTAAAGGTGCGAAACAAGCTCCATTTTATTTAGATGGCTCAGATAACCGGACCCCACCAGATTGGGCTGTGTTAGACCCAGCACCTTGTGGTTATTTGTTGAATAAAACGCAAGCGAAAGCGATGAGGCGCCATATTGAGTTATTTTCACTGAAAACGGAAAACGTTAGTACGCATGGTGTGTTCGTGATGATGAATCAACCGATGATGACGGTCATTCCTTTTTTGCTCGATGAACGAGCCCGGTACAACGAAATCGATGGCTTAGCTTTAGATGACTGTACGAATCTAGAATTAATGGAACCTCCATTAGGTGCGCCCAGTATAGTTAATTTGCAAATTTTAGTAGACCGATTCGAGCGTGAAGGTGCATTTCAGAGTGATGCGGCAGTCAGAACGCTTCGCAATCATTTAATCTCTTTAGCTATTTATGAAGATAAGCAATTGACGGATAAAGTGGTTACCCATGTGAAAAACTTTAAATTGTTACTTGATTTTCAAAGACAAAAAGAACTCATTTCCGAAACGGCATATGCGACTCTTGAAACGCACGCTGACGATTTATATAAAGTATGGAAACATGCTTTTTACTACGACTTTGACCGAAAGAATGGAGATACGTGGGATTCGACTGCATTTATCAGTCTTGATTCGTGGCCACGAAATCCAGCAGGTGCAATCTATACAATCGAGGAACAAACGGGGAAAATGACGCTTGATCAGCGTCAACATGACAATGGTAGCGCTTATGGGCGGATCACACCTGTCATGAACGAATTAGCAGAAAGTGAGTTGATCATTCGCTTCCGAGTTCACGAGCTAGGAAAAAACCAACGCATTCGATTTTGGATTCAAGCGGATACGTTTAGTTCCGGAAGCTCAATGCCTGTAAATGGGTATGGTGCTGAACTCCATCTCGGTACAGACCAACTCACACTGCTGTGTCGAAATGATAGCGCGTCAACGAATCTTGATCGTATCCCCTTAAACATGACTACGGATTGGCATTGGTTGAAGTTATGTATGCGAGGTGAAGAGCTTTCGGTACGACTATGGAAGGATGAAGTTGAAGAACCGGATGAATGGGATATGATCGATCGTGTTTCTACAAGTAAACGTCTAGTCGGAAAAGCACTGTTAAGCTTTATTAATTTTGACTATGAAAATGGAAATACGCTTTATCTGGATGAAATCATTGTTGATGATTTGGGAGAATGAATGCGGTGTAGGGAAGAGTAGTTAAATATGTTCACAGTGAAGTTTTAAAAATATATCAAAGGGTGGTCATGATGCTACAACAACCCATTAAACGTTTTAGTTATGCAATGTTTCAATGGTATTCCTACTCGTGAATTCTCTTATAGACTTATTAAGTGGTTGGTTAATCGGATAAAAGAGAATATGTACTTGAAGGCTTTGTCAAAATCGGGAATGCGAAAAATTAATCAAATGGATGGTTTTCAGTTTGAAGTGTATTTAAGGGCTCTTCTTAAAGAGTTAGGGTATAAGTCCTCTGTGACGAGTAACTCACATGATTTTGGGGCAGATTTAATCATGAAAAAAGATGGTAAAAGGGTTGTGATCCAAGCTAAACGATATAGTTACAGAAATCGGGTAGGAATTGATGCTATCCAACAAGTTTATGCATCGAAGCCGTATTATAAAGCTCATGAATGTTGGGTCATGACAAACAGTTTTTTTACTAATCCAGCAAAAA